>JAUYBU010000378.1 GCA_030693045.1 Bryobacterales bacterium
TCGGCCAGATCGCGCGCCACCCGATTCACCGCGTCTTCCGCCGGACAGTCCCCCTCGAGGATCGCAGCCTTGATCGAGCCGGCCAGAAGAGGGTCGTCCAGCATCAGCAGTTGGCTTCGGAAAATGTCCGCTTCTTTCTCGCCGGCTCTCGACGCAACCCGATCGACGATCTCGCGCAACTCCGTCCGCGCCCGCCCGACAGCCACCTCGAACCGGGCCAGTTCCGTCTCCGGGCCCGCGGCGCGGACGCGGGGCGAGACACAAGTCTGGCTCAGCTTGATCCGCGCCTTCCCGATCGCAATGCCCGGCGCGGCGGGAATCCCCTTGAGCACCATCGACACTCTCACGCGCCCGAACCCGGCTGCACCACCGCCTTCAAAACTCTTCCCTCGGCCACTGCGTCGAAGCCCTCGATAATCCTCTCCAGCGGAACCAGCATGCCAATCAGGCTCGCCGCGCGAATCCGCCCCGCGGCCAGCAGCCCCAGCGCCACCCGGTTGTGACTCGGTTTCGAGCCGTACGCGCCCATCACGAACAGCTCCCGGTAGTGGACCAGGTTGGAGTTGAACGTGATGCAAGGGCTGCTCTTGGGCAGCCCGCCGAAAAAGCTCACGCGGCCATGTTTGGCGGCCAGCGTCAGACTTTGTTCCTGAGCCTTGGCCGAAGGCGCGGCGACGATGACCACCGAGGCCCCGAGCCCGCCGGTTTCCTCCAGCACCCGCCGTTCGACGTCCTGTTTCTCGCCGTCGATCAGGACATCCGCGCCAAAATCTTTCGCCAGCTCCAGCCGCCGCGGGTTGACGTCGATCAGGATGACCTTGCGCGCCCCGCGAATCTTCGCCAGATCCGCGTGCATGCATCCGAGCGGCCCCGCGCCCAGAATCGCCAGCGTGTCGTCCAGGCCCACGCCGAGCAACTCCTGGCCGTTGATGGCGCAGGCCAGCGGCTCGGCCAGCGTCGCTTCCTCGAAAGAAAGGTTCTCGGGAATGACGTTCACGCAGCCCGCCTGCATTGCCGGCCCGGGCACCACCATGTACTCGGCGAACCCTCCGTGAAACTGATAGCCGATCGAGCGCAAGTTGTCGCACATGGTCTGGACGCCTCGGCGGCAATAGGCACATTCGCCGCAAGGAATCGCCGGAGCGACGGCAACCCTTTGCCCGGGCTCGTATCCAATGACCTCGGCGCCGGCTTCGACGATCGTGCCCACGGCCTCGTGCCCCATCGTCACCGGCTCGGTGATGTTGCTCGCGCCGAATCGGCGAATCCGGATGTCGCTGCCGCAGATCGCGCACGCCGCCACCCGCAGCAGCATCTCGCGCGGCGAGATCGCGGGCCTCGCGCGGTCTTCCACCCGCAGATCGCCCGGCGCATGAAGAACCGCGGCCCTCATGGCGTTTCCTCCTGGCCCTCGGCCATAAGCATTCCAATCACTTCTTCCTCGCTATCGCTCCAGCGCAGGCGCTCGACGTTCGCCCGGTGCTGCAACACGCCCGCCAGAGCGGCCAGCAGCTCGAGGTGTTCCTCATTGCCCGTGCCGGCCAGTCCGATGGCCACGTGGACTGTCTTTCCATTTCCCCACTCGACGCCGTCCGGGATCTGCACCACGACCACCGAATTGCGAAGCACCTCACTCTTGACCTCGTTCGTTCCGTGCGGCAGGGCCACGCCTTCCGTGATCCAGGTGCTGTACTGGTCCTCTTTCTCGAACATCCCCTGGACGTAGCGCGGAGTGACTTCACCGCACCGGACCATGATTTCGCCGATGGCCCGGATGACCTCCTGTTTCGAAACGAACTTCCGGTTCAGCAGGACGTGATCGGGCGGAATAGATAAGAGCACGGTAGTCATCCTTTGTCGGCGTCACGGAGGACGACCCCGGACGAGAAAACCTGAATGGATCCGATGTCGGCCCCCGAGCCGTTGGTCGCGACACTGGCCGCGGCCGCCCCCATGGCCATCCGCAGGGCATCCGCCAGCGGCAATTCGCGCGTCATCGCAAACGCAAGCGCGGCCACCATGGCGTCGCCCGCCCCGGTGCTGCTGGATGCCTTGACCGAGGGCGAATGCGCCCGCCACAGTTCGCCTGCCGAAGCAGCCAGCGCGCCATCGGCGCCCATCGAGATCACGACCACCCGGGGGCCCATCGCCAGCAGCCGGCGTGCGGCCCCGACCAACTGTCGCTCGCCTTCGATCCCTTCTCCCAGCACTTCTTCCGCCTCGGCCAGGTTCGGCTTGATGAGATCGGGACCGGCCTCGATTCCGTGCTTCAGCGCGACGCCGTTGGTGTCCAGTATGGTTCTGGCGCCGTGTCGCCTGGCGATGCGGATGAAGCCCGCATAAACATCCGCCGGAGCGCCGGGAGGCAGGCTTCCCGAAAACACGATGACCGCGCATTGGGCTGCCATTTCCTCGATTTTGCGCTCGAGCGCTTTCAGGTGCTCGGCCTCGACCCGAAAGCCCGGCTCGTTGATTTCCGTCTCCACCCCCGTGAGCGGATCTTTGATTTTGAGATTGACGCGGGTCTCGCCCGGCACGCTGACGAAGTCCCCCGGGATGCCGCTGCAGGCCAGATCGTCCGCGATGAATCGACCGTCGGAGGCGGCCAGGAATCCAAGCGCAATGACCGGGCAGCCAAGTTGCTTCAACGCCCTCGCCACGTTGATTCCCTTGCCCCCCGCCTCGACGCGCCCGATCGAGGCCCGGTTGGTCCGGCCGGCGGCGAAGCCCGGAATCGTCACGCTCTTGTCCAGCGCCGGGTTCAGCGTCACGGTGGCGATCATCGACGCTGTCCTAGCCGTCGGCGCCGCCGGCGCGCTCGAAGGCCTCGGCCAGGCGGAACATGCCCGGCTCGTCGAAGTGCCGCGTGAGGATCTGCATGCCCACCGGCAGCCCTTCGGCGGTCGTGCCGCAGGGCACGCTCATGCACGGGATGCCGGCCAGGGAACCCGTGATCGTGTAGATGTCGGAAAGGTACATCTGCAACGGGTCGTCCAGTTTCTCGCCCAGCCGGAAAGCGGGGAAGGGCGAAACCGGCGTGACGATGGCGTCCACTTCCTGGAACGCCGCGGCGAAATCGCGGGCGATCAGGGCGCGCACTTTCTGGGCCTTCAGATAGTAGGCGTCATAGTAGCCCGCGCTCAGCACGTAAGTCCCCAGCATGATGCGGCGCTTGCATTCGGCGCCAAACCCCTCGCCGCGCGTGTTGCGGTACATGTCGGCCAGCGTCGCGGACTCGGCCGAGCGGGAGGTGTAGCGCACGCCGTCGTAGCGCGCCAGGTTCGAGCTGGCCTCGGCGGTGCAGATGATGTAGTAACAGGCGACGGCGTAGTCGGTGGCCGGCAGGCTGATTTCGCGCACCTGGCAGCCGAGCTTCTTGAGCGCCTCGATGCCTTTCGAAATCAGGTCGCCGCTCTCGCTCTCCAGTCCCTGGAAGTACTCCTTGGGCAGCCCGATCTTGACGCCCTGGACGTCGCCGTTCATCGCCTCGGCATAGCGCGGCACCGGTGCAAAAGCCGAAGTCGAATCCATTTCGTCCCGCCCGGCGACGACCTCCAGCAGCGTTGCCGCGTCGCGCACGTTGCGCGCGAACGGGCCGATGTGGTCGAGCGAGCTGGCGAACGCCGTCAGGCCGTAACGCGACACCCGCCCATAGGTTGGCGTCGCTCCCACCACGCCGCAGAAGGACGCGGGCTGGCGTATCGATCCGCCCGTGTCGGAGCCCAGCGACACCACCGCCGTCCCCTGCGCGACCACCGCGGCCGAACCGCCGCTGGAACCGCCCGGCACGCGGTCCAGCGCCACCGGGTTGCGCACCGGGCCGAAGGCCGAGTTCTCGGTCGACGAACCCATGGCGAACTCGTCGCAGTTGGTCTTGCCCAGGATCACGCCGCCGGCGCGCTCGAGCCGGATCACGGCGGTGGCGTCGTAGGGGGCGATGTAATTGGCCAGCAGCTTCGAGCCGCAGGTGGTGCGAACGCCCTGCGTGAGAATGACGTCCTTAACCGCTACCGGCACGCCGGCCAGCGGGCCGGGGTCTTCACCCCGAGCGAGCTTTTCGTCGACGGTGCGGGCCGCCTCGATCGCTCGCTCGGGGCAAAAGTGGAGATAGGCGTTGGTCCGCGGATTCCCGGCTTCGGCGAAGCGCAAGGCTTCGGCGGCGAGTTCCCGCGCGCTGAATTGGCGCCGTCTCAAACCCTCAAGAACCGAATCGATAGTCAGGTCGGAAATGCCCACGGCAAAAGAAATTCTACCAAATGCGCCCGGCAGGGGATCAGACTGCCAGGACCATGCGGTAGCGCGCTTCGTACTTGCGCACCTTGGCGAGTGCCGCGTTCACTTCGGCCAGCGGAACCACCTCGACGGCGGTTCGAATGTTGTGGGTAACGGCGAAACGGAACATCTCCGCGATCTGAGAAGGCGGCCCGAACGCGCTGGCCTCGAACCGGAATTGCCCGAAGATCATCTGCATGGCGGAAAGCGTTACAGGCCCGGACGGAGCGCCGACCAGGCAGAATGTGCCGTTCGGGCGAAGCGTGGCGAGCCAGGCCGGCCAGTCCAGCGTCGCCGTGGCGGTATCCAGCAGGAAATCCAAACTCCGGCCGGCCTTCTGCATCTGGTTGGCGTCGGAGCTGAGGACAAAGTGGTGGGCGCCGTACCGCCTGGCTTCCTCTTCCTTCGATGGGCTGGTGGAGAAGGCGAAGACCTCCCCTCCCATCGCGCGGGCGAATTGCAGGGCCAGGTGCCCGAGCCCGCCGATCCCGATGACGCCGACCCGCGCGCCGGGCCGGACGCGCCGGCTCAACGGCGAATAGACGGTAATGCCCGCGCAAAGCATGGGCGCGGCGGTGGCGGAATCCAAACCGTCCGGGACCGGGATGGCGAAGCGGCTGTCGACGCGAATCGATGTCGCAAATCCGCCGTAGCCCGCCAGGCACGTGGGCAGAGACTGGGCGCAGAGATTTTGGGCGCCCTGCGCGCACCACTCACAGTTCATGCAGGCGCCCTTCTGCCAGCCGACGCCCACGCGTTGGCCGGCCTGAAAGTTGCCCACGGAGGTGCCCGCGCGTGTCACCAGGCCTACAATTTCGTGGCCCGGGACGAGCGGGAAAGCGCTTATGCCGAAATCGTTGTCGATTAAGTGAATATCCGTGTGGCAAATGCCGCAGTGGGTGATGGCGATTTCGACCTGCTGCGGCTGCAGTTCACCGGGATCGTAGGTGAATGGACTGAGAGGTTGCCCTTGAGCGAGGGCAGCGTATGCGGACACTGGCATTGTCTTAGGTCCTCCGTTCGTCGGCGCTGGAAATGGATTCCGGCGCCCCAAACTGTCTGCCAGTGTACTGCGAACCGCCTCTTGCTACAAGCAATCTATCGTTCGAATACCTTGGGAATTTTGAAATGCCCGGCGCCGGGCTGCGGGGCGTTGGCTAGCGCCGCCTGAGGGTCCATGGTACGCCGCTCGAGGTCTTCGCGCAGCGTCGCGGTCTCTTCGGCTTCGTACAGCACCTGCGCCATCGGCTCGACCCCGGTCGTGTCCAATTCATTCAGCTTGTCGATGTGGGTCAGGATGCCGTCCAAGTCGGTGGCCATGCGGCGCGCTTCCTCTTCGGTCAGCTTCAGGTTCGCCAGATCGGCGACGTATCGGACTTCCTGTTCGGTGATCTTCACGCGGTCGCCTTTCTGCGGGCCACCTTGTAGAGCCGCCGCATATGGGCGTCGGCGATGTCGTCCGCCTCGTCGGCACGCCTGCCGGAGCGCTCTTCGCGCTGTGGCATCCGGCGCGCGAGCATCGGCCAAAACACGAGTCCGCCGACCAGCGCCGAGCCCAGCACCTCCTCCATGCGCTTGACGATCTGGTTCCGCAGCCCCATCAGGTGACCCTGCCAGACCGCGTCCTCGACCTCCACCACCAGGCAGGACCCGTCCAGTCGCACCGCCGCCGAGTGCGCGGCGATGCGCTTGCCGACCGCAACCGGCCAGGCCGCCCGCGCCAGGTCTTCGGGCGCGGCGCACAACTTCAGCTTTCCGATCAAACGTCCGGCGCGTTCCATTGGAGTAGTAGCGTCATTCTAGCATGTGCGCCGCCCGGGGGGGCTTGACCGGCGGCGGCGCACAGCGTAGCCTGAATGTGCGGAGCTTCCGCGTTTCAATTCGGTTTAGAGAGGAGCGCACCACCCGATGCAACCCAACGAGGCAACACTGGTGTTCACCTTGGCCATGGGGAATCACGGCTTTGAGGTCCCGGTCACGAAGAAGGTTATCTCGGCCATTCCGGCGGGAAAGGAATCCTACGCGCCGGACCCCCGTTCGATGACTGCGTTGAAGCTGGCCTGGCACATCGTTTCGTCCGACATTTGGTTCCTGAACTCGATCGCCGACGGCAAGTTCGGCCAGGAAGGCTCGGGCGAAATGCCGGCCGAGATCAAGACCGTCGGCGACGTCGTCGCCTGGTATGACACCTATCGCGAAGGCGCGCTGGCGCGCCTGACGGCGATGAGCGGAGCGGAACTTGCGAAGCCGGTGGATTTCTTCGGGATGATAACCGCGCCGGGAGTGACTTTTCTGTCGCTGAACCTCCGTCACCTGGTGCACCACCGCGGCCAGCTCTCGGCCTACCTGCGTCCCATGGGCGGAAAAGTTCCGAGCATCTACGGCGGCAGCGCCGACGAACCGATGGCGTAAGCGCCCTTCCGCGCGGGCTGGTAAGCTATTCCACTAGGAGGATCTATGCGAAACCTGATTCTGATACTTGCGGTTGTCATGCTCGCGACGGGCCTGTCGGCGGGCGAGAAGAAACTCATGCATTGCTTCTATTTCACGGTGGTCGATGCGGCCACCGACGCCGATTGGCAGGCCTTTGCCAAGGCCACCGACGCCCTGCCCGGAAAAATTCCGGGTCTGACCAAGGTCTGGCACGGCAAGATGGCGCGCCCCATGGCGGTCTACAATATCGACGGAGAATCGCGCAAGAAACTCACGGCCGGCGAGGAAAAGGTCACCGGTACAATTACCCTGCGCGTCCGCAAGCACGGCGTCTGCATGGAATTCGCCGATGAAGCCGCCCTGAAGGCCTACGGCCCGAATCCGGCCCACAAGGAATGGGACGCGATCTACTCGAAGGTCCGCGTCGCCGGCACCACCACTATCGATTTCATGGGCCAGTAAACCCCCAATAAATGCGTCAGCCTGGTATGGCCCCTTTTTCAAAAAGGGGCCATACCAGGCTGACGCATTTATTGCGCCGTGATACGATGGTTCCGTGAATGCCCCGGCATCGTCCGTGAGCGCATGCCTCTTCGCCCCGGCCAGAAGATGCAGGTGTTGTTCTACGACGGCAGGGTCGAGTTGATTCCGGTGCGCCCGATGCGCGAGATGCGCGGTTTCGCGCGGGGTATCGACACCCGGGTAAAGCGCGAGCGCGACAGGGTATGAACGTCGTCGATTCCTCGGGCTGGCTGGAGTACTTTGCCGGCGGCCCGAACGCCGCGTTCTTCGCGCCGGCAATCGAGAACACAAAACGGCTGATCGTTCCCTCGATCACGATCTACGAGGTCTTCAAGAGCCTGTTTCGCCAGCGCGGCGAAGCCGAGGCGCTGAATGGAATAGCCGCCATGCACCAGGGGAGCGTCGTCGATTTGGACGGCACATTGGCTGTTTCGGCGACCCGTGTCAGCGTCGAGAACCGGCTTCCCATTGCCGGCAGCATTGTCCTGGCCACCGCTCGGGCTTTGGCTTGCCCGGCGTCCGCTTCAAACTGAAACCCTGACGCCGTTTGCCCCGGTTCCATCCGACCCGCTACAGTGGAATCTCAGGTGCCCACCTCCACCACAGCTCTCCTGTTCCTGTTGACCGCTGTCGCCGTCGCCAGCGCCGCGGTGGGCGTTTGGCTGACTTCGGTACCCACCGTCTCCCGCCGCCTGGTGCCGTTCTCGGGCGGAGTGCTGGTCGGCATCTCGCTTTGCTGGGTGATGCCGGAGCTGAGCGAACAAATGGGCTGGCCGGCCGGTGTCGCCTGGCTCGCCGCCGGCGCCGGCCTGCTGTGGGCCATCGACCGGTATGTGCACCCGGTCTGCCCTACCTGTTCGCACACCCACGACCACGACGCCTGCATGACCTCTCTGCACGGTTTCGCGACGCCCCTGGTCATCGCCTTCGCCATGCACAGCCTTCTGGACGGCTGGGCCATCGGGGCTTCCAACGACGACCCGAACCTCGGCCTGCCGTTCGTCGTGGGGCTGGCCGTGCATAAAATCCCGGAAGGGCTCGCGCTCGGCGTAATCCTCCGCGCGGCTCTCCATTCCCGCCTCGGAGCGGTCGCCTGGGCCGGAGCCGCGCAAGCGGCGACCATCGCCGGCGGCGCCATCGAATCCGTCGTCGCCCAACACCTGAGCAAGCATTGGATGAACGCCCTGCTGGCGCTGGCCGGCGGCAGTTTTCTCTACCTCGGCGCGCACGCGGTCCACGGAGAATGGCGGCGTCGCGGAAAGCCGGCGTTCCTTCCCGCCCTCACCGGCGCCGCCGGCGCCGCGGCGTTTCAACTGCTGCGCCTGGCCCGCTGACTACACCTTCGGCCGCCGGCGATGCCAGTCCGTCTGCGACTGGAATTGCCGGCCCAGCGACAACAGCAGGTTCTCGCCGAGCGGGCGGCTCACCAATTGAATCGCCACGGGCAATCCATCCACGAAGCCGCAGGGCAGGCACAGCGCGGGCAGTCCGGCCGCGTTGCCGGCCGGAATCAACGCCCGCAGTCCCTGGTCCTTCGGCATCGGACGGTTCGCGCCGGCGTCCAGCGGTTGGTCGAGTTTGGACGCCGGGCCAAGCCGCGCCGGCGTCACCAGAACGTCCACTTGCGCGAACAGTTTCCGGAACGCCTGCTGAATCTCGGTGCGGATGCGCATGGCCTTGAGATAGTCCTTCGCGGCGATCTCCAGTCCCGCCCGCAGGCCCGCGATCTGCTTCTGGTCCGCCAATTGGTCCACCTGGCCGCTGGCGATCAGCGGCTCGAAGACCGCCGAACCCTCGGCCGAAATGACGGTGCTGGTAACCAGGCCATAAGGCAGATCCGGCAGCCGCGTTTCGACCATTTGCACCCCTAGTGCCCGCACCGCCTCGACCGCCTGCTTGAACGCCGGCCGCGCACTTTCCTCCGGCGCTTCGAAGAAATCGGCGGGCGACCAGCCAATACGTACCTGGTCGGGTTTAGGCGCGTACTGCGGCGCGTAAAAAAAACTCTTGCCGGCGGAAGCCGGATCTTTCGAGTCGCCGCCCGCAATGGCCTGCAGGACCAGCCCGCAGTCATCCGCCGACCGGCACATCGGGCCGATCTTGTCCATGGTCCAGGAAAGCGCCATCGCGCCGTAGCGGCTCACCAGCCCGTAGGTGGGGCGCAGGCCGGTGACGCCGCAATAGGCGGCCGGCGTCAGGATCGAGCCCGAGGTTTCCGAGCCCAGGCCGAAAGTCACCAGGCCGGCCGCCACCGCGCTGCCGGCGCCGCTCGAGGAACCGCCCGACCAGCGCGAACGGTCCCAGGGATTCAATCCCGCTCCCTGGAGCGAGGCGGCCGCGAACCGGTAGCCTCCGCCGCCCGCCAGCTCGACCATCGAAAGCTTGCCGGTCAGTAACGCCCCCGCCTTCCGCAGTTTCTGAATCGCCGTCGCGTCGTAGTCGAAAATCTGGCCGGCATAGGGCCGGGCGCCCCAGGTGGTCGGATGCCCGGCCACCGCCAGCAGGTCCTTGGCGCCGTATGGGATTCCTTGCACGCTGCCGCGGAAACGATCGCGCTTCAGGTCACCGTCAACGTCCTTGGCCTGGCGCACCGCCTGCTCGCGCAGCGAGAGGGCCAGCGCGTTGTAGCGCGGGCCGAACTTCTCCAACCGGTCGCAAAACGCCCGCGCCAGTTCGACGGCCGAGAATTTCCTGGCCTTGAGCGCGGTGTTCAACTCCGGAATGGTCGCGAAGAAAATGTCGTCGGAAATTTCGGCCATGGTTCACGCCTTGAAAACAAATGCGGGCTCGGTGGCCATCGGAATCTGGCGCTCGCTGAGCAGCCCCGCGTTCCGGCGCACCTGCTCGCGCGCCTGCTTCAAGAGATCCTCGCCGGAAGCGGGCGTCTGCGCGGCGAGGCGCGCGGCGGGAAGGGCGGCAACCGCGGCCGCCAGTTGGCGGCGTGTCAACTTAGGCAACATGACGACGATTATAGATCGGTTGCCGCGACGCCGGAGCCGTGGCCCAGGGCCTCCAGCGCCGCCCGTTCCATCACCGCGCGCGGCGCCGCTTCCCCGGTCCAGATCTGGAATTGCTCCACGGCCTGCTCGATGAACATCTCCCAACCCGGAATGACCGTCCGGCCCTGCTCCCTCGCGCGCCGGCAAAGCAGCGTCTCCAGCGGGTTGTAGACCATGTCGAAAACCACGTCGGCCGGAATCCGGTCTTCGAAGTAGCACTCGCCCGCGTGCGGGTACATCCCCATCGGCGTCGCATGGACCAGCGCGTCGAAGTGGTGATCGACCAGTTGCCCGGCCACCAGCGCCTCGCCGCCGCAGGCTTGCGCCAGGGCCCGCACACGCTCCGGGTTTCGGCCCACGATCGACACCCGCGCGCCGGCCTCAACCAGCGCGAAAGCCGCGCCCCGGGCGGCGCCGCCGTTACCCACCAGCAGGATCGACGACTTGACTAGCCGCAGGCGGCGTGCCAGCGGCTTGGTGACGCCGGCGGCGTCGGTGTTGGCGCCCCGCCATTTGCCCGCCTTGCGCCACACCGTATTCACCGCCCCGATGCGCCGCGCCAGCGGCTCGATGGCGTCCAGGTACCGCATGATTTTCTGCTTGTGAGGAATGGTGACGCTGAGGCCGGCCAGGGGCAGCTTCCCGGCGGTCTCCATTAAATCCTTCAACTGTCCGGAGTGCGTGAGCAGCGGGATGTACACCGCGTCCATGCGCCGCGCCTGGAAGGCGCGGTTGTGCACCGCCGGCGAGATCGAGTGGCGCACCGGATCGGCCACCACTCCGTAGATCTTGGCCTGCCGGGTGAACTTCTCGATGCGGTACAGACCGCGCAGCGCCTTTGCGCCGATCTGGCCGCTAGCCGTGCCTTCGGCCGAGTACGGCGCCGCGTAGGTGAACAGTCCCCCGAAAGCCGGCGACAAAACCCGCGTCGGAAACCCCATCTCGCCCATTGCCAGCACCACCACGCCATCCCGCGCGTGCGCCTTCGCCAGCGCCAGCACGCGCTGGTTATCCGAGGGCTTGCGGGCCGTGGTCGCCAGCTTGTACGCATCGGCCGGAATGCGCATCATCCGCCGAAGCACCGTTTCCATCGCCGGCGTGCCCTCGAAGTTGTGGTAAGACAGGACCAACATCGTGCGCCCGCGGAAAGCGTCCAGCCGCGACGTCGCGCTTTCGGCGCTCTCGATCTCCACGTCCACGGCGCGCGCTCCGGCTTCGGCCGCCGCCTCCAGCAACCGGATCTGCTCCTCGATGCTGCCGTTGAAACGGCCCTGGTTCTGCCGCCGCCGGCAAGTCGCCAGCAGGCTTGCCTCGGAGCGTTCCTTCAGAAAGTCCCGGATCGCGCCAATGCCCTGCTCCGGCCGCGGCAGGTAATCCAGCCGGAACTCGAAGAACTGTTCCCCCGCGTCGGCCTCCGCCCGGGCGTGAGCCAACAGCGCCTCCGGATCGGAAAGCCCGAGCGCGATGCAAATTCGGGGCAGCGGCGTCGAAGTGCGCATGGCGGTCAAAAAGAGGTTTCCAGAATACCACAGGGCCGTGTCGTGTGACGTCGCCGTGCGGCGGGTCTCGATTTAGCCACCCGTGGCACGGCCTTCAGGCCGTGAAGAACGACACACCGCCTCAAGGCGGTGCCACTGGCGGTGCCACCTGGGGGTCGTCGTCACTTGCGCTTTCTTACGGTGCTCTTGCCGGCGGGAGGCGAGGCCGAAATGCCCAGCGCCTTCAGCCGCTCCCTGCTCTTGTCCGCCAGATCCGTGCGCGGGAAACGCTTGATTACCTCGCGGAATTCCTGCACCGCCGCGTTGCGCTGCTCCATCTTCAACAGCGCCATGCCCTTCATGTACATGGCGTCGGGGGTCTTGTTGTTGTCCGGGTACTTCTCCAGCACCAGGTCGAACGACCGCACCGCGCTCTCCATGTCCCCCTTGTCGTAGAAAATCATCGCCAGGTAGAACTGGGCGTTCGGAGCCAGATCGGTGGAGGAGAAGTAGCGCAGGTAGTCGTTAAACTCCTGCATGGCCAGGTCGAGACTGCCGGCCGAGCGGTCGCGCATCGCCGACTGGTAGAGTTGGTCGGCGGAGACGCCCGGCGGCGGCGCTCCCCCAGTCCCTCCCCCCGGCGGCGGGGGCGGCGACTGCATCACCTTCACCGCGTTGCCCAGATCGACAATCTGCGCCTGCAGCTTGCTCATCCGGCCGCTCATGTCCCCGACCGACTCCTTCACGGCGCGGAATTCCTCGGTGAGCTGGTCCAGCTTCGCGCCCACGCCGGCCACCGGACCGGCCACCGATTTCTCCTGGTCCCGCAGCCGGTCGCGGATGCCGCTGTCAAGCACCGCCACCGCCGTGCTGGCCTTGTTGGAGCTGTCCAGCGACTGCTGGACCAGCATCTGCAACTGGGCCAGCTTCTCGTTCAACGAAGTCTGGAGCGAGCGAACCTGATCCTGCAGCAGCGCGACATCGCGCTGCAGCTCGACATATTCCTTCTTTTGGCCGAAAGAAAGGACAGGAAACGCCAGAAGAGCGCAAAACAGCAGACCCAGAAGCCTCATGACCTCACCTCGGACATACCCGGAGCGCCGGCGGCGCGGCCCACCCGGAACTGGGCGGGACACGCCCCGGCCCGCGGCTGCAAGCCGATGCATGTCCCGCCTGATTAGCGACTACTGGCCCGCAGACAGATGCGCTCTGCGGTTCTTTTGCCAGCAATCTTCATTCGACTCGGTGCACTGCGGACGCTCCTTGCCGTAGCTCACGGTCCGCAACCGTTCGGCCGAAACGCCCACCTGCACCAGGAACTCCTTGGCTGCAGTCGCGCGCCGGTCGCCCAGACCCATGTTGTACTCGCCCGAGCCGCGCTCGTCGCAATGACCTTCGATGCCGATCACCTGGCCCGGATAGTCCGCCAGAATCGCCTTCAGCGCGTCGGCGTTCCGCGTCAGGACGGCGCGGGCGTCTTCGCGAATGTCGCTCTTGTCGTAGTCGAAGAAGGCGTCCTGCACTTCCGTCATCAGCCGCTCGGAGAGCGACCTCTTCGGCGGTGGCGGCGGCGGTGGCGGTGGCGGCGGCGGAGCCGTTACGCTTACCGTCGCGCTCGAGGTCACCGAACCGCCAGCACCCCTGGCCGTCAGCGTATAGGTTGTGGTGTTGCTCGGAAACACCTGGCGGGTCCCCGAAGGCTGAACCACACCCAAGCCCTGGTCAATGGAAATGTCGGTCGCATTCTCGGTGCTCCAACGCAGCGTGGCCGACTGCCCGCGCTCGATGGTCGAAGGCTCAGCCGTGAAAACGCCAATCACCGGCTTGGCGGGCGGGGGCGGCGGCGGTGCTTCCACCACCTTTGGGGGCGGCGGCGGGGGCGGCGGCGGGGCCTTCTTCTTGCAGCCGGCCGCGAACAGCATTAGGGATAGCCCCAATATAACTACAGTGGTTTTTCGTTGTCTCATCCTGAACGTCTGCCTCCTTAAATCGTGAATCGAAAAACATTCCCCGGCGATCTACGGCTGCGGTCCAGCGGTTGAAGTCGAGCCGAAGAGCAAATCGCCGGATGCATCTCTATTGCTTGCTCCACACGGGCTTTTCGTTGATGCCTTGTGTGGTCAACCTCTTCAAATCCTTCCCATCGGCCAGCATCGTCCAGACCTGCTGCCCGCCTTCCCGATTCGACGAAAAGACGATGTGCCGGCCGTCGGGCGCCCAACTCGGGTTCTCATTGCGGCCCGTGCCGTGCGTCAACTGCACGAACTGGCGGGTCGCCACGTCCATCACGAAAATATTGTAATTCCCCGGCTCATAGCCGCGCGTCCAGGCGAACGCAATATGCTGCCCGTCCGGGTGCCAGGCCGGATTCACCGCCTCGCCCTCTCCCGACGTCAGCCGGACCACGTCGGCGCCGTCCATATTCATTCTATATATCTGCGGCATCCCGGAGCGCCCCGAAACGAACACGATCTCGCGCCCGGTCTTCGGATTCACCTTCGGCTCCACTTCGATGGATTGCGAATTCGACAGCCGCCGGAAGTTGCCGCCATCCACGCCGGCGATAAACAACTGCGCATAACGCTGGCTGCCCGCCGTGGAGGAGAACACCAACTGCTGGCTGTCCGGAGTGAAATCCGACGCTGCATTCATCGACGCCGCCTGATTGTAGAACCGCAAATCTCTTCCAGTCTCCACCGAGTGTACCAGAATCGTCGGGTTTCCGCGCAAGTAACTTGTGAAGGCGATTTTGGAGCCGTCGGGCGAAACCGCCGGAAAGGTCGAAATGGTCTTGTAGAACGTCAATTGCTTCTGGTTGGACCCGTCGTAGTCCATGGCCCAGATCTCCTTGTTGCCAGTGCGCGTGGACACGAAGAAGATCCGGCTCCCCACCAGGCTCTTGCCGCCGAAACGCGACAGGATGTCGGAGGCGAACTCCTGCGCCACTTTGCGCGCTCCAGCCGGGTCGGGGGATCCGAAATAGAGCTTGCCGATTACCTGCGCGCCCGAGGTGTCCGCCTGCGTGACGTCAAACAACCACCCGAACAGCACCATCCGGTCGCCTTGAATCGCCGTGTATCCGAAGGCCAGGTAATTGGCGTTCACCGGCGGGCCGGACCAGTCGTTCAACCACGGCCCCTGGCGAATTGGCTGGGGGGGCGGGGCGCCCCGCCGCGCCGGCCGCGCCGGAGGCGGCAGTGGCGGGCGAAAGTCCTGCGGCTGCTGCGGCGTCTGCAACGGGTACATGCTCTTGGGCGCCATTTTGAACAGGCCGGAGGCCTGCACATCGTCCCACAGCGTCCGGTTGAACGCCTCCATGTGCTTCTGTGCGTCACCCGAACCGCGGAAATCCGGAATCGCGATCGCCGGGCGCTCGCCGCCCGAGACCTTGACCAGAATGTCGGTCTGCTGGGTCGCCAAAACCGTGGCAACGGCAAGCGCCGCGGCAACCGCCAGGCCGGGAATCGGAAGATTTTTTGTCGTCATCGCTTTAGCTGAAACCAGAACTCCACCGTCGCCGAATCCCGATTGTAGTCCGCCGGCAGTTGCGGAAAGGGGCTGGCCTGCAAAATCGAGCGTTGCGCCGAATTGTCGAGCGCCAGGATGCCGCTGCGCTGCAGCAATCGCACGTTCCTCACCGAACCGTCGCGCAGAATTTCGAACATCACAATCACCGGCGGCGCGGTCTGCATGCGCGGATCGACGTCATCCGTGCGCCAGGCCCGCGCCACCCGTTCCCGCAGCAGCCGCTCGTACCAGCCGTAGCGCGTTCCGAACATGCCGCCGGGCCCCAGGCCCACGCCGCCCGACCCCGTCGTCAGGCCGTACAGGGGCGACGACATCGCCTGGCCGGTCGTCGAATAGAGCTGGTTGGGCCGTTCCTCCTTCGACGGGCGATAGCGCTGCCTGGTGGCGGCGATGTCGGTCTGCTTTTTCTTCGAACGCCTGGTCTTGAGCGAGATCGCATCCGGGTCCTCGGCAGGCGCGCGTTTGCTGGCCGCCTGCGGCTTGGGCGGGGCCGCCGGCACGCGGGACTCGGTATCGTTGGCCACCGGGTTGGCGGCGCCGCCGGCGGTGATGATCGGGATCTGGCTCACCGAGGTGATCGCAACACTGCCGCCGCCCAGCGCGTTCGGATCGCCCCAGCGCTCGCGCATGCTCTCGCCCACCAGGTTGTAGGCGGCCGCCGAAGCGAATAGCAGTGCGTGTGCGGCCAGCGAGGCGGCCACCGGCCGGTTGATCGAATCGCGCCGGTCCAGAATGTCGGGATGCGCCGCGCCGGGCATCTACTTCTTCCCCCGCTTCTCGCTTTCATCCTCCGGTTGCGTCACCACCCGGACGTCGAACTTCGCCATGCCCAACTCGCTGATCACCTGCGCGATGGTCTCCCACTGAGTGGTCTTGTCGGCGCGCACGTAGACGCCCTTGGATTGCGGGAATCGCTGCCGGATCTCTCCGGCCAGCGCGTTGATGTTGGCCGGTTTCTCGTTCAGGTAGAGTTCGCCGTCCCGAGTGACGGTGACCACCGGGAGTTCCTCGGCGCTGTCGCGCGCCTGCTTGACCTTGGGGACCTCGACTTCCAGCCCGAATTCCATCACGTGCGCCGTCAGCATGAAGATGATCAGCAGCACCAGCACCACGTCCACCAGCGGAACGATGTTAATGTCCGACATCGTTCCGACGCCCCGAAATCGCCGCCGGCCGCCGGTTTGCCCGCTGTTTGCCGAGAACGCCATCGCCCTATCTCTCGAAAATCCGTTCGGAGAAGTTCAGGAACTCGAGCGAAAAATCCTCCATCCGCGCGCCGATTTCGCGGATCACATGGCCGAAGTGATTGAAGAAGATCGCCGCCGGAATCGCCGCCGCAAGTCCCATCGCCGTCGCCACCAGCGCGTGCGCGATGCCCGGCCCCACCGCGCGCAGGCTCACCCCCCCCGACAGCCCCAGCGCCTGGAACGCGTCGATGATGCCCCATACCGTGCCGAACAGCCCGATGAACGGCGTCACGCTCGCCACCGTCGCCAGCCAGTTCATGTTCCGTTCCAGCCTGGTCAGTTCCTCGCTCATGCCAAGCTGCAGGCAGCGCTCCACCGCCGGCAGGTTCGCCACCGCGCCGCGCCGCTTGATCTGCCGCTCGATCTCCTCGTAGCCGAAGTCGAAAACCGCGACCAGCGGAGCCTGCGCGAACTGCTCGCTGGCCTGCGCCACGGCCTCCAGACCGGGCGCCTTGCGGAACGCGCGCAGGAAGCGCAGATTGGCCGTGCGCGCCTGCCGCAGCATGTTCCACTTCGAAAAAATGATGGCCCAGGACCAGACCGAGAACAACAGCAGCAACGACAGCACCGCCGTCGGAATAGGACCGGCCGTCGAGATCAAGTTCCAGATGCTCACCTGGTAGAGAAAGCCGGCGAAGGAAGCCAACGTCGATGCATCTCCTTTTCCATACTCTACTATGATACTGAAGCCGCGCCCCCCTATTTCGGGGACAGGCTACGTAACCTCGAAACTCCCCCCGCGTTTTCATCGTGGATCCGCAAACCGATTCGGCCCGGGCCGACCCCGCGCGGGTCCATGGCGGCCCAGACCACGGGCGCCGAGGTCGTCGCCGAGGGTGCGAAAACCGGGGAGCACGCCGCCACCCACTCGGGGTTCGGTTGCGAGTATGCTCAAAGGATATCTGTCTGCCGAGCCGGTGAGCGGGTTCCAGAGTAGCATTCAGAGCCGCGACCGTCAGGGAGCGGACAACCGACCATGGAGGAGACCGATGCTTCTTGAGTTGACATCGACCAGATCGCTCGCGGAAATCGATCAGGCCCTGCGGGATTCGGCCGCGCGCCAGAAGTTCGGCGTCATCGCGGTTCACGACCTCAAGGACACCATGCAGAAGAAGGGCGTCGAGTTCGCGGGAGAGTGCCTGATCTACGAAGTGTGCAACCCCCACCAGGCCAAACGGGTGCTCGAGGCCAACGGCGCGGTTTCCACCGCGCTGCCATGCCGGATCTCGGTGTATCGCGCCGGTGAGGCGTATAAGATCGCCACCCTGCTGCCGACGGCGCTGATGAAGATGTTCGGATCGCCCGAACTCGAGCCCGTCGCCCAGGAAGTGGAGGCCGTCATCCGGCGGATGGTTGAGGACGCCGCTGGATCCAGCGGTGAATGAGGAAGATCACCCAGCCGCAGCCGGCCAGGATGACGATGGGCGGAACCAGGTGCATCCAAAATGAGCGTCCGCCCTCCGGTTCGATCAGGATTCGCATGCCGTAACGGCCCTTGTAGTAATCCAGAATCTCGCGGTCGGATTTCCCTTCCACCACCAGCCGGTTGATTTCGGCGCGCATCTCCAGCGCTACTTCGCTGCCATGGGCGGCCACCGGCTCCGACCAGCAGCAGGGTGCCAGCAGCACCCTCTGCAAAGCCGCGGCTCGGGTCTTCCCCGCATCGGTCAATTCGGCCAGGGCCGCCGAAGCCAACACCAGAATCGCAACCGTCAGGCGTTTCCTCATCTCTTCCCAGCATATCCGGAAACGCGGGACAGTATCTTCGAGCCAATTGCAAAATTCGCCGAACGCCCGCTACCTTACTTCTACTGTGTCATAAACTATACGCGCAGGCGACAGCATAAGGGGCAGCACGGAAGCCGCTGCACTAGGAATCGGGCGATCTGGATTCGCAGCGTCGCGATCGAGTGGGGGTTATGCCGTTGGGCGCGAACCCTT
>JAUYBU010000396.1 GCA_030693045.1 Bryobacterales bacterium
ATGTGTCTGCCCGCCCGCTCGCGGCCACCGCGCCCACGCTAGGCGCGGCGGCGGACTTCGCGGTCCTGGGTGCCACGACGGTGACCAATACCGGTCCGACCACCATCAAGGGAGATCTTGGTCTCTGGCCAGGTTCTTCGATCACTGGCTTGGGGAGCATCACCCTCTCACCAGGATCGGTACACATTGATGCGGTCGCGCAACAGGCTCAGCTTGACGCCACGACTGCGTACAATACGCTCGGCCTCCTGCCGTTCACTAGCGACCTGACTGGGTCGGATCTGGGTACAGTGGGTACGCTCACTCCGGGCGTCTATAGCTTTTCGTCGTCGGCTTTTTTGACGGGAACGCTCACTCTCGACGCCTTGAGCAACCCCAATGCGCTCTTCGTCTTCCAGATTGGGAGCACCCTCATTACAGCACCTAGTTCGACTGTTAACGTGACCAATGGCGATGCAAGTACCGGCGTGTTTTGGCTGGTCGGCAGCTCCGCGACTCTCGATACAAGCACTACCTTCGCAGGAAACATTCTCGCGCTTACAAGCATCGGCATGAATAACAGCGCCAGAATCCTGTGCGGCAGAGCCTTAGCGCAAACTGGGGCAGTGACGATGGATACCAACACCATTTCCAACGATTGCCTCTACGGCGGCGACTTCCTCACCGGTCGCAGCGACTTCGGCAGTGCCGGCTTCAGCGGCACTCAGAGCAGCGCCATTCCCGAGCCCGGGACCGTAACAATGCTTAGCATAGGGCTGGGCCTAATCTTATTCGGGTGGCGATTGCGAAAGCACGTGGCGTAAGGTCGCCTTTACAGGGGGTTCCAGAATCGGAGCCGGCCCGGCGCGCTGCCGAAGTCTCCTCGCAACACCCTTTGCCTGTGCACGGTTGCCGCATTGCCCCTCGTCGAGCGGCCGAAGATGGCGCCAACCGTGCACCAGCAAAGAAGTCGCAACAAATACGTGCGATAGAAGGAGACTTTGACCAATATCGCGCGCCATGCCAAGGCCACGCGGGCCGAGGTGGTCCTACAGAAGCAACGGGACCGGCTGGTTCTGCTGATACGCGATAACGGCCGGGGTTTTGATCAGGCGGACCCTTCCCTTTCCAAACACACGACTACCCTGACAAGAGGAGGAACGCTGTGATGAAGAGAATTCTGGGTATGCTTTTGGTTGGCTTGTCGGCTGTGCCACTGGTCTTCGGCCAGGGCCTCCAAACCACGGCCACCAAGGATGATTGGGAAGAAATCAATTTCGAGTTCAATTCGCCGATTCTGAGCGATGGCTATCCCAGTCTGCTTCGAATGGCCGAATTGCTCGGCAAGAACCCGTCCTTCAAAGTGAAGCTGGAAGGACACACCGACTGGATCGGCTCCGAGAAGTACAACGAGAAGCTGGGCATGGCGCGCGCCGCCACGGTGAAGAGTTTCCTGGTGAAGTACGGCGCCGCGGCCGAGCGGGTCGAGGCCGTCACCTACGGCAAGAAGCAGCCCAAGGTGGATAACAAGACCAGGGAAGGGCGCTTCATGAACCGCCGCGTGTACATGACGGTGACCGACGGGCAAGGCAAAGTCATCGGCGCCGGCGGCGTGGCCGAGGCGATCAGGGCCATGCAGGAACAGGGCGTGGCGTCGGCCAAACAACAGGAATGCTGCAGCGAGATTCTCAAGCGCCTGGACCGGTTGGACGACATCCTGGCCATGCTCAAGGACCTGAAGGGCGAAAACGCCGCGCTCAAGCAAGACCTGGACAGGCTCAGAAAAGATCACAGCGATCTGTCCGCCAAGGTCGACGGAGCCCCCAAACCGCTGTCGCGCGACGAGACCACAAGCATCGTCCAGACCACCGCGGCGGATGTGGCCGATAAAGCGATGGACAAGTACGAGAAGGCGCAACCCAAGCGCTTCTCCCTGCTCGGCGCCAACATCGGAGCCGATGCCAACCGCAACCTGACCTTCACGGGCGCGGCCCGCTACTTCGCTCCGTTCAAAAACAACTTCGCCATCCAGGCGCAGGGCGAGTACCTCTACTTCCGCGACCGGCAGGAAGGCCAGTTCGACTTCGGCCTGGTGAACCGCTACAAGAACTTCCAGGGCGGTCTGTTCTCCAGCTTCAAGCACGTCAACCTGCGCGAGTTCGGCCAGGGCGGCACGCTGGGGCAGGCGGCGATGACCTTGGACTACCTGTTCAAGCAGGGCCGCATCGGCGTGTTCGGAAGCAAGGGGTTCATGGACGGCGCGGTGGTGAACCGCCAGATGTTGTCGCGCAACATCTGGAACGAGTCGTATCTCCGGCTGGTGGACCAGGTCGGCGCGAGCACCACGCTGGGCATCTACAAGGATTCCTACATGGAAGCCAACCTGGCGTACCTGAAGGCGCGCGGCGGCGACGACAAGCCGGGCGGGACCATCCGCTTCGTGCACCCGATCAACGCCCACTTTGCCTTCACGCTGGAAGGCGGCTTCAACGAAACGCTGGTCGGGCGCGATCACACCGGCCGCGTGGTGGCCGGTGTGCAATTCGGCAACTTCATCCGGCCCAAGGAGTTCGTCGGGCTGGCGCACCCGGTGCCGGCCAGCGTGCCTCGCGTGCGCTATGAACTGCTGACGCGGCGCGTGCGCACGGGCAACGACCCGCCCGTGGCGGATGCCGGTCCGGACCAGATCGGCGCGGCCGCGGGCACCATTACGCTGGACGGCTCGGGCTCGTTCGATCCCGACGGCGACGCGATTACATTCCAGTGGTCCCAGATCGCCGGTCAGGCGGTTTCCATCGCCGGCATGACCGCGGCGAAGGCGACCTTCCCGGCGGGCGAAGGCCAGAGCTACAGCTTCCGGCTGATGGTGAAGGACGACCGGGGGGCGCAGGCCATCGACAGCGTCACGGTGACCACCACCACGGCGCCGGCGGTGCAGATTACGCGCTTCAACGCCACACCGCAGACCATCCGGGCGGGCCAGACGTCGGTCATCGCCTGGCAGGTGCTGAACGCCGACGAGGTCACCATCTCGGGCATCGGCAGGGTGGATACCAAGGGCGGCACCTCCAGCGTCGCTCCGACCGAGACCACCGTCTATCGCATCACGGCGCGCAACCGCACCAGCGAAGCCAACGAAACGCTGACCATCACCGTCGAGCGGCCCGAGGTTCGCATTCTCAGCTTCCATGCGGTCCCGGTGACGATCCTGGAGGGCGAGGCGGCATCGCTGATCTGGACCACCGAGAACGCCGATACGGTTTCCATCGACGGCATCGGCAACGTCAACCTCAACGGGTCTACGCCGGTGTCGCCCACCCAGAGCACCACTTACACGCTGCGCGCGCGCAGCCGCTACGGCGAGACGGCCGCCACGGCCACGGTTCAAGTCACGCGGGGCTCGGCGCCGCGCATTCTGCGCTTCACTTCCTCGCCCGGGGAGATACTGGAAGGCGAACAGTCGACGCTGAGCTGGCAGGTCGAGGACGCCGAGTCGGTGACCATCTCCTCGCTCGACAAGGTGGGCCTGAGCGGCTCGAATCCGGTCTCTCCGGCCAAGACCACGACCTACGTGCTGATCGCCCGCAACCGCTGGGGCGAAGCCTCGGCCTCGGCCGCGGTTTCGGTAATCTCGAAGGCCAGGGTGGCTTCCTGCCTGGCCACGCCGGCGGTGCTGGCCAAGGCGGGTGACGCGGCGGTTCTGACTTGGGTCGCCGAGAATGCGACCGAGAACAGTGTCAGCGGCATCGCGGGGACCATTCCGCTGGGCGGCCCGGTGACCGTGCGTCCGCTGGTAGAGACGACCTACGACGTGATCGTAAAGGGCTACCGCTCGCAGGCCACCTGCCAGATCACGGTGAAGATCGCCGCCACCCCACCGGTAGTTGTTGTTCCCCCCACCGTCAAGGTTCCGACGGTGGTTATCACCGGCGGCCCGTACATCGAGACGGTGGTGCGCCAACTCACGCTCGCGGCGGTCGCCACCGACCCGGACGGCCTCCCGCTGACTTACTCCTGGCGCTCGCTCAACACGATGGCCGCGATCTCCGGTTCGACCACGGCGACGCCGATCGTGCAGTTGGGTCAGCTTTACGGCGACTACCCGTTCGAAGTGACCGTGACTAACTCGAATGGCGTCACTGCCAAGGCGATCATCACCGTGCGCCTGGTAGTCACGCGGGTTCCGTAATACCTATATGGGCGCGCTGGTTCAGATTGATGGCCGCAAGGCCTTCTTGCGCCAGGGATCCTGGATGTCGGCGGACCTCGAACTGGAGGTCCGCCTGAACCAGGCCACGGAAGCCTGGATTCAGGAGACCGGCGGTCCGGCGGTCTCCGATTCAGACCCTGAGCGAACGGTGGCTCGCACCCTGGCCAAGCGCTTCGGCGGGCGCGTTCTGACTCACGTGCGCGGCGACCCGAGCGAGTCTCGCCGGGCCTATCTCAGCCGCCGTCAGATGCGGCTGCCCTACTGATACAGTGGCACGGCGGCGGTTGACAGACGGCGCGGCGGTCTGGTAGGGTCCGGGACATGCGTTTCTTTCTAGTGTCACTTGTGCTGGCGGGATTGGCCTCCGGGCAGGAACCGGATGTCCGGGCGGCGGAGCGGGCGTGGGCCAAAGCCATCACCACGAACAATGCCGCGGCGTTGGACAAGCTCCTCGGCGACCAGTTGATCTACGCACATTCCACCGGCATCGTGGACACGAAGAAGGACTACATCGCCAAGATCGCCTCGGGACGGCAGAAGTATGAGGGCGTGGACCATCAGAGCATGATTGTGAAACTATACGGCAACACGGTGGTGGTGCATGCCCGGATGCACATGTGGGGAATCAACCCGAGCGGGAAGTTCGACGACCATCTGATGATGCTGCACGTCTGGCTGAAGAGCGGCGGCGCGTGGCAGTTAGTGGCGCATCAGACAACCAGGTTGAAGTAACTGACCGCGATTCCGCGGACCCGCGCTATTTCGATGCCCAGTAGGCGCGGTGTCCAATGTAATCGAGGTCGGGGAGATTGGCCAGGATCACCCGCCGCAGCTCGAGAATATCGATCTCGCCCTGCTTCTGGTAGAGCACCTTGCCGTCGGGCGCGATCAGCATCGTGAACGGAACCCCGGCCTCCCATTTCGCGTCAAACGCCGCCTGCATGGCGTAGGTGTCATCCGAGGCGAACTGCACATTCCGGCTGGAGGCGTGCTGCTTCTCCAGAGCCTGGATCACGCCCGGTTTCTCGTCCGGCAGGTTGGTGGACACGGTGACGAAATCGAAATCGCGCCTGCGGTACATGCGCCAGGTGGTTTCGAGCCCCGGAAATTCGCTGATGCAGGGCCCGCACCAGGTGGCCCAGAAGTTGACCAGAAGGACTTTGCCGGTCGGATTCGCTCTCAGTTTCTTGAGGTCGGCGGCAGTGACGGACTCGAGTTTCACCGGCTCGGCTTCAATCTTCTTCAGTTCATCGAGACGGCTGGCCTGCTTGGATTTCCACTTCGTCGAACAGCCGAAGACGCCGGTGTGGTCGACCGGGACGGGCTTGCCGGCCAGCAGCGCGTCAATCGCATTCCGCGCGTCCTGGGTCTTCACCAGGGACTCGCGCTGGCTGTTGTCGATGCGCCCCTCATAGCGCAGCTTGCGCGCTTTGTCGAACACGAAAACGTGCGGCGTGGCCTTGGGTCCATAAGCCCTCGACACCGCCTGCGTGTCGCCGTCGTGGAGGTAGGGGAAGTTGAACTTGCGGTGCTCAGCCCGGATCTTCATGTCCTCCAGACTGTCGCTCACGTCGGTGTAGCCAAGCTCGCCCAGCCGCACGGCGTCTGGGTCGTTCGGCTGGATGGCGATCAGGGCCACGCCTTTGCCACGGTAATCCGCCGCGAGCTTCTTGATCCGGCTCTCGTAAAGCTGGGCCGTGGGGCAGTGATTGCATGTGAACACAATCGCCAGCACCGGGCTGGATGAGTACTCGCTCAACTTGTGGGTCTTCCCGTCGATGCCGGGAAGAGCGAAATCGGGCGCCGGCGAGCCGACGGCGAGCGTCGGATAGGGATCCGCGGCCCCGAAGGCGGTTCCGGCAGCGGCCAGCATCATCACGCTCAAGGCGAGCAATCGCGACATTGCAGTTGTCTCCTTATTGAATCATTCAGCACGCGGGTCGCTTCCGTCAAGCGGAGGCGGGCCGTTCGCGGCGGCCCAACCTGCGGCGCAACCGGCCGGAAGAGGCGGCCTCGCTGAACGCGTTCGCGCGCTACTTCGTCGGAAACCTCGGGTCCGCCTTGATCTCGCGAATCTGCAAGATATGCCGCTGCGCGTGGGTGGAAATCAGCAGCAACCACTGATACGCGTCGCTTTGCTCCCTTTCCACAACGTGGCCGCGGAGATCGTCGTTGGTGGTCCTGGCGTAATCGAGCATCCGCGCGCGCAGTTTGCCGAAGCCGTCCAGCCCGGCGCCGAGATCGCGCAACTGCCCTTTCGACTCTTCCGCGGCCACGGCCTTCTGGGGTTGGGTCCGGTCGATGCCATACCAGAGAACCTCCGCATCCGTACCGGTGCGCTTCCGGCTGCTCGGCGGCGCCTGCATCGCCTTCCGCAAGTCCTGCCAGTAAATGGGCTCGGCGACCACTAAGTGCTCCACCACCTCAATAACGCTCCAGGCCCCCGGGGCGGGCCGGAACCGAAGTTGGGCGGGAGAGAGCCCGGACACCTCGCCGGCCAGCCAGCTCCCGGTCATTTCCAGATGCGCGACCAGGCGCTGGCGTTCCAACGCGGTCATGGACGCGCCCACCGCGGAGCCGGCGTTGAGAGCGAACAGGAATGCAGCGGCAATCGATATTTTCTTCATGACAGGGTCCGTCCGAACTCCGATTTTACTCCCGAGCCAGAAGCGGTTTACAGCCCAGAAAATCCGCCCCGCCACGCTTCGGACCGCGCACGATGTCATAATGTTCGCTTGCACTACATCGCGCCCAAACCCACCGCCGACCCGGACGCCGCCGAGACGCGCCGCGAGCGTTGGCGCTATTTCGGCTTCGCCGCCGCCGTGGGCATTCTCCTGCTGCTCAACCTGGCGGGGATCTGGAAGACCGTCCTGGGCATCGACACGGCGGCGATTCTGACGGTGGTGGCGGGCTACCGCATCTTCTACAACGCGGTCTCGCAACTTCTGGAAAAGAAGCTCTCGGCCGACGTCGCCATCTGCATCGCCGTGATCGCGGCCCTGGCCGTGGGCGAGTACCTGGCCGCCGCCGAAGCGATGTTCATCATGCTGGTGGGCGAGGGGCTGGAGGGTTACGCCGCCGGGCGCACGGCCGCCGCGATTCACCGCTTTGTCGGGCAATTGCCGCGGCGCGCGCGGCGCGTTCGCGACGGCGTCGAGGAAGAAGTCGACGCCGCGGAGTTGGAAATCGACGACCAGATCTTGGTCCGCGCCGGCGAGCGGATTGCCGCCGACGGCGTCATCGCGCAGGGCATATCGAGCGTGGACGAAAGCGCCATCACCGGCGAACCGCTGCCACGCGACAAGCAACCCGGCGACGAAGTTTTCTCCGGCACCCTGAACGGCAACGGGCTGTTGGGCATTCGAGTGACGCGCGCCGGCGAAGATACGACGCTGGCGCGCGTGATCCGCCTGGTCGAGGAGGCCAAGGACAAACGCGCCCCGGTCGAGCGGCTGGCCGACCGCTGGGCGCGCTACTTCCTCCCGGTCCTGCTGGTGGCCGCCGGCCTCACCTTCTACTTCACGCGCGACTGGATGCGCACGGTGGCGGTGCTGATCGTGGCCTGTCCCTGCGCGCTCATCCTGGCCACGCCGGCCGCGATGGTGGCGGCCATCGGCGGCCTGGCGCGCCGCGGCATTCTGGTGCGCGGCGGCGCCATCCTCCAGGAAGCCGCGCGCGTCGACACGGTGGTCTTCGACAAGACCGGCACCATCACCGAGGGCCGCTTCGAGGTGATCAAAATCCTGCTGGACGGCGCCGCCTCGGAGGAGGAATTGCTGTGGCTGGCCCATGCGGCCGAGCGCGGCTCCGATCATGCGCTGGCGCGCGTCATCGTCGAAGAGTCCCGCCGCCGCGGCATTAGCGAGCCGCCGGCATCCGAGGAAGCCCGCGTAATTCCCGGCCGCGGCGCGGAGTGCTCCATCCAGGGCCGCGTGATTCGCGCCGGCAACGCGCAATTTTTCGCCGACCACGGCCTGAGCGGCGAACATCTGCTGGAAGAGGCCGACCGCCTGGGCGCGACGGCCGTTCTGGTGGCCGACGGCGGACGGCTGGCCGGCGCGATTCTGCTTCGCGACCGGCTTCGCGGTGGCGCGCGGCAGGCCGTGCAGACGCTGGAAAAGGAAATCGGCATCTCCTGGCAGGTGATGCTCACCGGCGACCGCCGCCGCGCCGCCGAGGCGATCGCGCGCGAAACCGGCATCCCCAACGTCGAAGCGGAGCTGCTGCCGGAACACAAGGTCGACCGGATCCGGCAGCTTATTTCGCAAGGCCGCGTCGTGGCGATGGTCGGCGACGGCATCAACGACGCACCCGCGCTGGCGGCGGCGCATGTCGGCGTGGCTGTTTCCGGCGCCAGCGACATCACCGCCGAGGCCGCCGACGTGGTCTACATGGGCCGCTCCCTCGAGAAATTGCCGAAGCTGTTCGAGGTGAGCCGCCGCGCGGTCCAGACGGTCTGGCAGAACATTATCCTGTTCGCTTGCGCGGTCAACCTGATTTCGATCGGCGTGGCGGCGACCGGAAAGATCGGCCCCCTCGGCGCGGCCTTCACCCACCAGTTGGCGGCCCTGTTGGTGATGCTCAACTCGCTGCGCCTGCTGCGGGTGGAGCGGCCCGAACACGGGCACGCTCATCCGCGGTTCGCCTGGCTCGCCGACAGCCGGCTGCGGGGCTGGCTCCACCGCGCGCGGCATTTGGCCGAAACCATCGATCCCAAGGAATGTTTCAACTGGGTGGTGGCGCGGCGGCGTCAATTGGCAAGGCCGGCGTTGGGGGCCGCGGCGGTCCTGTTCCTGCTGAACGGATTCTACGTTCTGAACCCGGATCAGGTCGGCGTCATCGAACGGTTTGGCCGCAAGGTGCTGCCGCACCGCGAGCCGGGCCTGCACTACAAACTGCCCTGGCCCATCGAGAGACTGACCCGCATCGAGGCGCGGCGCATTCGGGTGGTCGAGGTCGGCTTCCGTTCCGGCGCGGCCTTCCAGGAGGCCGAACCGGCGGCCTACGAGTGGAACGTGCAACACCGCTCCGGACGGTTCCAGCGCAAGCCCGAGGAATCGCTCATGCTGAGCGGCGACCAGAACATGATCGAAGTCAACGCGACGATTCACTACCGCCTGGTGCGCCCGGACGACTTTCTGTTCCGGCAATTGGATGGCGAATCAACCATCCGCACGGCGGTCGAATCGGTGCTTCAGTCGATTGCGGCGAACACGCCGCTGGACGAGATTCTGACGGTGGGGCGCAGGGCCATTGAAGCGCGGGCGCAGGGCGAAATTCAGAAACGGATGGATCGCTACGCCACGGGCGTCGAGGTGCTGGACGTGAGGCTGCTCGACGTTCACCCGTCATTGGAAGTGGTGGACGCCTTCCGCGAGGTGTCGGGCGCCTACGAGGAGAAGAACCGCCTGGTGAACGAGGCCGAAGGCTACCGCAACGAGCAGGTGGCGCTGGCGCGCGGCAACGCGCAGGCGCGGCTGGCCGCCGCCCAGGGCTACTCGGCCGGCAAGAAGAATCGCTCGGCCGGCGACGCGGATCGCTTCCGGAGCGCGGAAGAGGCTTTTCGCGCGGCGCCCGGGCCGACCGAAACGCGGCTGTATTTGGAAACCATGGAGCAGGTGCTCCCGGGCCGCAAGAAGATGATTATCGATGCCAGCCGCGGGCGGCGGCACCTGATGCTGGTCGAGGACGGAGTGGAAATCGGACCGGCGTCGGCGCCGCTGGTCGCTCCTCCGCGCCAGACGCCGTTCGAGGAGCGTTAGTCACGATGGATCTCGAGAGATACAAACGACACTTCCCGGCCCTGGCCGGCTTGGGCCTGGCGGTCTTTCTGTGGCTGACGTTATACACGGTCAGGGAGACCGAGTTTGTGCTGGTCACTCAGTTCGGCCGGCCGGTCTACACGGTGATCGACGCCGGGTTGCACGCGAAGTGGTTCTTCCGGACCGCCACTTACTTCGATCGCCGTCTGCGCATTTACAATCCGCGGCCGTCGGAGTTCCTGAGCCGCGACAAGAAGAACCTGGTCATCGAGAGCTACGTAGCCTGGCGGATTCAGGACCCCAAGCGGTTCGTCGAGACGGTGGGCGATCCGGTGGCGGCCGAAATGCGGCTGCACGATATCGTGTGGTCGGGTCTGTCGGCGGCGCTGGGCACGGTGGACCTGGAATCTATCGTTTCGACCAATCGCCAGGCGGTCGAGGCCGCGCGCTTGCAGGACAATCTTTCCGGGGCCACCGACCGCGCCGCGCTGGCGCAGTACGGCATACAGGTGGTGGACGTGCGCATCAAGCGGCTGAACCTGCCCGAGCAGAACAAGCAGAGCGTGTTCGCGCGCATGCGGGCCGAACGCGAGCGCATCGCGCGGCAATACCGCGCCGAGGGCGAGGAGCAGGCCCTGCGCATTCGCGCCGACGCCGACCGCCAGCGCGAGGAGATACTCTCGGCGGCGTACAAGGAAGCCGAAAAAACCAAGGGCGAGGGCGACGCCGAGGCTACGCGGGTTTACAGCCAGGCCTATTCGCGCAATCCGCGGTTCTACAAGCTGCTGCGGACGCTGGAGGCGTACAAGAAGATTCTCGACGACAAGACCACGGTGATCCTTAGTTCGGACTCCGAACTTTTGAAAGTCCTGATGCGGGGCGAGAACGCGCAATGAGCCGTCGCGGAATTGTTGCAGGCGTCGCGATCGTGTGGCTGGCGTCGAGCGTGTATATCGTTCCCGCCGACCAGCAGGCGGTGGAAACGCGCTTCGGCGCCGTGGTTTCGCCGCGCGTGATGCCGGGCATTCACATTTCCCTGCCTTGGCCCATCGACCGCGTCTACCGGCTCAAGGTGCAGCAATTGCAGCGGCTGGTGGTGGGCGGCGAGATCTCCGACGGCGTGCTGGGCCGCACCGAGCCGCGGGCGTCTCAGTTCCTCACCGGCGATCAAAACATCATCCACATGCGGGTGGCGGTGCAGTACTCGGTCGGCGTTCCGGCCGATTACCTGTTCCGAACCGACGGCGTGGCCCGCGCGGTGGGCGCGGCGGTCGAGTCGGCGCTGGCCGAGCGCATCTCCTCGCGCACGGTGGACGCGGTGCTGACCACCGAGAAGGCCGCCATTCAGGAAGAGGTTCGCGCCTCGGCGCAGAAACTGCTCAACGATTACCGCGCCGGCGTGATCCTTTCGACGGTGAATCTGGAAACCGTGACGCCGCCGCCGGAAGCCGCCGAAGCGTTCCGCGACGTGGCCAGCGCGCGCGCCGACTCCTCGCGCATCGTCAACCAGTCGATGGGCTACGCCAACGACGTGATTCCGAAAGCGCGGGGCGAGGCGCAGCAACTGCTGGAGGCGGGGCAGGGGTACAAACTCAAGAAGGTCAACGAGGCGCAGGGCGACGCGGCCCGCTTCACGCAGGTGGCCGCCGAGTACTCGCGCGCCGCCGACGTAAACGGCCGGCGCATTTATCTGGAAACCATGGAACAGGTGCTGCCGCGGGTCAAGAAGTTGATCGTCGACAAGAACGGCAACCTGGACCTGACCATCATCCGCAAGGGCGACAGCCCCGCGGCGAAGTGAAACGGCTATGAAGATTCGCGCGACACCGTATCTGGTCCTGGCCACCCTGTTTCTTATCGCGTTTCTTTACCAGGCGCGATTCTCCGTCGAGGCGGTGCGCGATCTGGCGGAAGGGAGCGATCGCGCCGAGGCGCCGTTCTCGATCGAGCCGCCGGGCCGGCTGACGCCCGCCGGGCCGGCCATCCGTTCGGTTCGAGAGGAGGCGCGGGAATCCGGATTGCGCCGGGGCGACATTCTGCTGGCGGTCAACGGAGCGCCGTTCCGCGGGTTCAGCGTCCTGGCCGTGGCGGTGGCGTCCATGCGCCCGGGCGACGAGCTGCGCATTCGTGTGCGGCGCGGCGGGGAAGAACACGATCTCTCGGTCCGGCTGGTTACCGATACCGGCGGTCCGCTGCAAGGGCTGGGCGGAGCAGCCTTCAGTATTTGGATGGGACTGCTGATGCCCTGGTTCTGCCTGCTGGTGGGATTCTGGGTTTCGCTGGCTCATCCGGAGGACCGGCGCGCCTGGCTGCTGGTGGCGCTGATGCTCAGCTTCGCCCACATCGTCCGAAGCCCGGATTTGATGTCGTGGCAGGATTGGCTGCGTCCGCTGGCGGTGGGCTTTCACTCCTTCTGGAACTCGACCTGGGCGCTGTGGGTCTTCCTGTTCGGGCTCTACTTCCCCGAGCCTTTCGCCTGGGAGCGGCGTCACCGCTGGGTCAAGTGGATCGTAATTGTGCCGTTCGCGGTTCTCGCCGCCGTGAGCGCGGTCAGCGCCGTGGCCGTCTCGGAAGACTACCGTTTGGCGTATCCCATCGAGCGTTTCTTCCCCCACTACCGCCGGATACAGATGCCGCTTAACATGGCCCCCCTGGCGCTGTTTCTGGCCTGCATCGGCATCAAGTGGGGTACGGAGCGGAGGCCCGATTCGCGGCGGCGTCTGAAGCTCCTGCTGGCCGGCGCCCTGACCAGCATGAGCCCGATCCTCGCGTTTGCGGTTTACGGTGTGCTGCGCGGCCGCCCGGCGGGGCCGCGCACACCTCCGTGGCTTCTGTTCCCGTCCCTGGCGATGCTGTTCCTGTTCCCGGTAACGCTGGCCTACGTCATCGTGGTGCAGCGCGCCATGGATATCCGCGTGGTGTTGCGCCAGAGCGTGCAGTATGCGCTGGCAAGGCGCGGCCTGTGGGCGATGCGCGCAGGGCTGGGCGTGGTGATCATCTGGTGGGCGCTCTCGCTCACCGGGCGCGAGCAACTGAGCACCATGGAGACCCTTGGGATCGGCGGCGTTGCCGCGGCCGCGGTCATCGTGACGCAACGAGCCTCCGAGCGCGTGGCCCGCTCGATCGACCGCCGTTTTTTCCGCGAAGCCTACGACGCGGAGCGGATCCTGAGCGAACTCGGCGACGAGGTGCGGACCATCATGGAGGAGCGGACGGTGGTGGAAACCGTGGCGCGCCGCATCAGCGAGTCGCTGCACACGCCGCGGGTTGCCGTCCTGCTCAGCTCCGACGCGGCCTTCATCGGCGCTCCGGGCGTGGCGGAGCACCTGCTGCGGACGCGCCAGCCCGCGCTGGTCTATTTCGACGACGCTCACTCCTGGGTTCACACGCTGGCCGAGAGCGACCGGCGCTGGCTGAGCGAACTGGGCGCGCAGTTGCTGGTGCCGCTGTGGGTAAAGGACCGATTGCTGGGCTTCATCAGCCTGGGCGAAAAACGCTCCGAAGCGCCGTACTCGCGGACCGATCTGCGCCTGCTCGAGTCGGTGGCGGCGCAGACGGCGCTGGCGATCGACAACAGCCAGCTTACGGCAGCCGTTGCCGCCGATGCGGCGCGGCGCGAGGGGGCGCACCGGGAACTGGAAATCGCCCGCGAGGTGCAGGAGCGGTTGTTCCCGCAGAATCTGCCCCAGATCGCCGGCCTGGAATATGCCGGCGTCTGCCGTCCGGCGCGAGGCGTGGGCGGCGACTATTACGATTTTCTCGCGCTGCCGGACGGCAATCTCGGCATCGCCATCGGCGACGTTTCGGGCAAGGGCGTCCCCGCCGCGCTGCTCATGGCGACTTTGCAGGCTTCGCTGCGCGGCCTGGCGATCAACGGCGTCACCGGCCTGGGCGCGCTGATGAGCAACCTGAACCGGCTGATCTACGACGCTTCACCGGTCAACCACTTCGCGACTTTCTTCTATGCGCAGTACGAAACCGCCACGCGCCGGCTCACTTACGTCAACGCCGGACACAACCCGCCGATGCTCCTCCGCGGCGCCGAAATTATCCGGCTGGAAGCGGGCGGCACGGTTATTGGATCCTGGCCCAACGTGGCCTACGAACAGCGGACGCTGGAACTGGAATCCGGCGATCTTCTGGTGGTCTTCACGGACGGAATCAGCGAGGCGATGAATGCCGCCGAAGAGGAATTCGGCGAGCAGCGCCTGGCCGCGGTGGTCGAGGGCGCGCGCGATCTTCCGGTGGGCGATGCGATCCAACGCATCCTGGACGCGGTGGACGCCTTCGCCGCCGGCCAGCAACAGTACGACGACCTGACTCTAGTCGTACTGCGCGCGCAGCCTGCGTGAGGCCCGCCGAATCCGCCAGGCGGCCCATAACGCCACCGCCGCAAACAGGCCCAGACTGACCATCACCACTATGGCGCGCCGGCCCGCCGGCAACTCGCGGACTTCGAGCATCGGGTCGCCGAAAATCGCGGCCAACTGAACGTGGACCAGCGCCGGCCCGCGGCCTTCCATGCGATTGTCGATCACCAGGCGGTACTCGCCCGGCTTGGTGACAGGGTGCCGGAAAAACCCGGCCCGCTCATACGGCAGCGACACCAGGGGACGATGACTGCGCCCAGCTTGGAACCGTTCGGCGTCGGCCACGCTCATCAGCGCCACGCGCACGCCCGAACCGCCCCGCTCGACCGAGTAGCGGCATTCGACCACCGCGCCGCGCTGCTTCAGCAGCACGTCGATCACGCTCCATCGGGAAGCCGGCACGCGGACCAGGCCGTCCACCAGGTCCACCCTCGCCGGTGTTGCCAAAAGCACCAGGGCCAGCAGGATCATTTCTTGTCCTGGTAGACCACCTCGCCCGCCAGCACCGTGGTGGTGACCCGCGCGGTGACGATCTCGGCCGGCGGAACCTGCATGATGTCACTTGAAAGCACCAGGAAATCGGCGGCCTTGCCCGGCTCGAGCGAGCCTTTCCACTGCTCCTCGAACGCCGCGTAAGCGCCGTCGATGGTCCACGACTCGAGCGCTTCCTGGCGCGTCATGCGCTGGTCCGGGAACCAGCCGCCCTTGGGATTGCCCTGGTGGTCCTGCCGCGTGATGGCGGCATAGAAGCCCCACAGCGGGTTCGGATCCTCGACCGGAAAATCCGATCCGTTGGCGACTTTGACGCCGATCTTCAGGAACCGCTGCGGCGCGTAGGAGCCCAGCACGCGGTCCGGCCCCAACCGCTGTTCGGCCCAGCGCATGTCGCTGGTGGCGTGCGTCGACTGCATCGCCGCGATGACGGAGTATTTTTTGAAGAGCTCGAAGTCGGGCGGCGCGACCGCCTGCGCGTGCTCGATGCGAAAGCGGCGGTCGTTGGGGCCCTGGAGCACCGCGCCGTAGGCCTCGAGCACGGTGCGGTTGGCGCGGTCGCCGATGGCGTGCGTGTTCACCTGGAAGCCGCGTTGGTAAGCTTCCCGCGCGACCTTTTCGATTTGCTCGCGAGTGAGCATGAGCAGCCCGGTGTTGCCCGGGTCGTCCGTGTAGGGCTGCCAGAAAGCCGCGCCGCGCGAGCCCATCGCGCCGTCGGCCATCAGCTTGACGCTGCGCACGGTGAGCCGCTCGCCGATCTCCGGGCCGCGCTTCAGGTACTCGCGCCAGAGCGCACCGCCGCCCCCGCCGATCATCGCGTAGACGCGCACCGGCAGGCGGCCCTGTTTGAGCAGCGCGCGGTAGGCTTCCAGTCCCTGGCGGCTCACTCCGGCGTCGTGTACCGAGGTCAACCCGAGGCGCGCGCATTCGGCGGCCGCGCGCGCCAGGCGCTCGCGGATTTCGGCGTCGGTGGCCGGCGGAATCTTGCGCGCCACCAGGCCCTGCGCGCCGTCGATCAGAATGCCGGTCGGCTGGCCCTTGGCGTCGTGGTGGATTTTGCCGCCGGGCGGGTCCGGCGTCTCGGCCGTGATGCCGGCCAGCGCCAGCGCGCGGCGATTCACCCAAGACGCATGGCCATCCACGCGCGTCAAATAAACTGGATGATCGGGCGCGGCTTTTTCGAGATCGTCGGCCGAGGGAAACTGTCCGCCCCAGTTGGTCTGGTCCCAGTTGCGGCCGCGAATCCAGGCGCCCTTGGGTTGCGCCGCGGCGGCCTTGCGAACCATCGCGGCGACTTCGGCCACCGTCTTGACGTGCCGGAAATCGAAGGTCCCCAGCAGGTCGCCGAGCCCCTCCATGTGCGCGTGCGAATCGATCAGCCCCGGGATCACGGCCGCCCCGCGCGCGTCGATGCGCCGGGTCGATGCGCCGATGTGGGTCTTGCTGTTTTCGCCCACGGCCAGGACTTTGCCGTCCTTCACGGCCAGCGCCGAAACGCGCGCTTGCTTTGGGTTCACCGTGTAGATGAGCCCGTTTTCCACCACCAGGTCCGCTGTCTGAGCCCCCGCTATCATGGCAAACAAGACTAAAATGAGGATCATATGGATGACAGTATGGCACAACCGCCGGACGGCGCCCCTCCGGCTGCCTTGGCCGCCTGGAAGAACGCCGCCGCGGTTGTTTGCGCGGTTCTGCTGGCCCTGCTATTCCTGATTTCCGGCATCTGGAAGATCACCGATCCGCTGCGCGCCGCGACCCTTATGACGCAGGCGCTGGTGCCGCACATTTTGAGTCTGCCCGCCGCGCTGTGCGCCGGGATTGGGGAGACCTTCGCCGGGGTATTGCTGCTGATTCCGCGCTACCGCCGCTGGGGCGCCTGGCTCACGGGCCTGATGCTGGTGGCGTTTCTGGTCTACTTCGCCATCTTTTACGGGCAGCTGCGCGGCCAGGAGTGCAACTGCTTCCCGTGGGTCAAGCGCGCCGTGGGGCCCGCCTTTTTCATCGGCGACGCGATCATGCTGTTGATGGCGGCCGTCGCCGGCGTTTGGGCGCGCCCGTCTCGCGGGATCCGCAACGCGTCCATCGTCCTGGGCGCCGTCGCCGTGTTCGCTTTCGCCAGCTTCGGCATTCACGCGGCGCGCCAGACCGGGCTCAAGGCGCCCGACGTCATCACCGCCGACAACCGGCCCTACTCGCTCCAGCGAGGCAAGATTTTCATCTACTTCTTCGACCCCGAGTGCGCCCACTGCGACGTGGCCGCGCGCGCGATGTCGAAATACAACTGGGGCGAAACAAAAGTGATCGTCGTGCCCACCGCGCAACCGCAATTCACCGGCCAGTTCCTTCAAGCTACCGGCCTGCGCGCGATGGTTTCCTACGACGTGGTCCCGCTGCGGCAGGTCTTCTCGTTCGTCTCCTCGCCGTACGCCGTCGCACTGGACAACGGCCGGCAAAAGGCCGCTGTCACGCAATTCGAAGCCCAGCAGCCGGAACAGACCCTGCGCGAACTCGGGTTCGTGTATTGACCGGGCAGGGCAATTTCGGGGACAGGCTACGAAATCCCGAAACTCCGCCGGCAGAGAGGCAAAGGCGAGTTTCGAGGTTACGTAGCCTGTCCCCGAAATAAGGGCGCGCAACGCCTATACTGGTCGGTGAGGTCTTGAGCATGCGGAATTGTGAAATGACACGGCGAGCGTTTGTGGGGACGGTGACCGCGGCGGGGTTGACGGCGGCCGAAGACGGTTGGGTCGCGCTGTGCAACGGCCGGAATTTGGATGGGTGGCGCGCGAGCGAGAGCCAGAATTCCTGGAAAGTGGTGGACGGTGAGCTGTCGGCCGACGGCCCGCGATCGCACCTGTTCTACACCGGCGCGGTGCGCGAGGCGCAGTTCCGGAACTTCGAGATCGAGGCCGAGGTCATGACCCGGCCCGGCGCGAACTCCGGCATTTACTTCCACACCGCCTACCAGGAGAAGGGATTTCCGCGCAAGGGCTTCGAAATCCAGATCAACAACACCGCCACCGGCGAAGGCAATTACCGGGAGCGGAAGAAGACCGCCTCGCTTTACGGCATTCGAAACATCTACAAGCAACTGGTCCCCGACAACGAGTGGTTCAAGATTCAGGCGGCCGTGCGCGGCAAGAACATCCAGGTGCGGCTGAACGGCACGCTGCTGGTGGACTACACCGAGCCGGTCCCGCCGTTCATCGCGCCAGGCACGGAGCGGGAGCGCTTCCTGGACCGCGGGACGTTCGCTCTGCAATGCCACGACGCGGGATCGAAGGCGCGTTTCCGGAACCTCCGCGTCCGGCCCCTGGCCGACGACGCCGCGACGCCCGGCGAGCCGGCGCCCGTGGTGGACGACGTCTACCGGCAGATCATCACGCTGGGATCGCGGAACATCCCGATGGTGGATTACCACGTCCACCTGAAGACCGGGTTGACCGTGGAACAGGCGCTCGCCAAATCGCGGCGGGACGGCATCCAGTGCGGGATCGCGGTGAATTGCGGCAAGGGCCACGCGGTCGAGACCAACGAGGGCGCGCGCCGCTTCTTGGACACCCTGAAGGGCCAGCCCGTGTTCATCGCGATGCAAGCCGAAGGGCGCGAGTGGACGCAGATGTTCTCGCGCGCGACGGCGGCGCTGTTCGACTACGTCTTCACCGACTCGATGACCTGGACCGACAACCGCGGAAAGCGGATGCGGCTGTGGATGCCGAACGAGGTCGGAACCATCGCCGATCCGCAGGAGTTCATGGACACGCTGGTGGAGCGGGCTGTCGGCATCCTGGACCACGAGCCGGTCGACATTTACGTCAACTCGACCTTCCTGCCGGAAGTGATTGCGAAGGATTACGACCGGCTGTGGACCGAAGAGCGGATGAAGAAGGTGGTCGCCGCCCTGGCGCGAAACCAGGTGGCGATGGAAATCAACGACCGCTACAAGCTGCCCAGCGCGGCGTTCCTCAAGATGGCCAAAGCGGCCGGCTGCAAGTTCAGCTTCGGCACAAACAATGCCGGCTCGGCCGACCTGGGGCGTTGCGAATACGGTCTGAAAATGGTCGAGGAGTGCAAGCTCGGCTGGCAGGACTTCTTCGCTCCCGGCGCCTGGGGCCCACGGGCGGTGGAAAGCAAAGGCGGCGCGCTGAAAGGCTAGCCGTTAACGAAGCGTTCCGCTCAAAGGGTTGGCTATCTTGTGGGCGGCATGGTAGCCCGGGCGGACCCGCTCGACAATCTGCGCCACCGGCCGGTCCAGCACCTGGAAGAACGGCTTCGGATACAGCCCGATCCAAAAGGCCCAGGCGATGAGCGGAACGAAAATGGCGATCTCCCGCGCGCTCAGATCGAGCAGATCACGATTCTTCGCCGCCGTCTCGCCGAGCATGGTTCGCTGAAACACCCAGATCAAATAGGCGGCTCCGATTACGATGCCGATGGCGGCCCACACGGCCCAATTCAAGGACATCTGGTAAGCGCCCTGCAATATGGTGATCTCGCCCACAAATCCGTTCAGCGGCGGCATGCCCATCGAGCTGAGCGCGGCGATCAGAAACACGATCGTGAACACCGGCATCACTCGCATCAGACCTCCGTATTCGGCGATCTCACGCGTGTGACGGCGCTCGTACACCACTCCGACGATCAGGAACAGCATGCCCGTCGAAATGCCGTGGTTGATCTGCTGTAGAATCGAGCCGGCGATGCCGGCCGGATTCAGCGCGAAAATTCCCAGCGTGCAGAAACCCAAATGGCTGACCGAGGAGTATGCCACCAGTTTCTTCCAGTCCGTCTGCATCAGGCTGACCAGGGCGCCATAGACGATGGCGATGATCGAAAGCACCGCCATCACGTTGATGATGACCGGGTCCTTGGCCGCATCCGGCAACAGTGGAAGCGAGAACCGAAGGAAGCCGTACGTCCCCATCTTCAGCAGAACGCTGGCCAGGATCACCGAGCCGGCCGTGGGCGCCTCGACGTGCGCATCCGGAAGCCAGGTGTGCAACGGCCACATCGGCACCTTCACGGCGAACCCCACGAAGAAGGCCCAGAACACCCACCATTGCAGGTTGCCGTTGAGGCTGGTCTTCATTAACTCGGCGACATCGAAGCTGCGGATCTGAAACTGCCGGAAGTGTTCGAGATGCAGCATCAGAATGCCCAGCAGCATCAGCACGCTTCCGATCAGCGTGTAAATCATGAACTTGATGGCCGCGTAAACGCGCCGCGGTCCGCCCCAGATGCCGATGATGAAGTACATCGGCACCAGCACCAGTTCCCAGAAAACGAAGAACAGCAGAAAGTCCATTGCCATGAACACGCCCAGCATCCCAACCTGCAGCACCAGGAAGCTGGCGTAATACTCTTTCAGCCGGAGCTGGATCGCGCTCCAACTGGCAAGTATCGACAGGAACCCCAGCAGCCCGGTCAGTTCCACCAGCAGCAACCCGTAACCATCGATCCCCAGATGGTAGGAAGCGCCCAGGGTCGGGATCCAGGAAGCCTTCTCGACAAACTGAAAGTCGCGCGCCGGGTCGAAGGCCGCCACCAGCGGCAGGCACGCCAGAAAGCCCGCAAAAGACGCCAGGTTGGCCCAGAGCTTAATGGCGCGCTGGTTGCGCGACGGGATCAGAAGCAGCACCAGAAGTCCGACCAGCGGAGTGAAGAGAATGATGGAAAGGATGTGGTCCATAGCCCAGCCGTGTTCAGCCAAGATCTCCTATCTTATCATCAAGGGTCGGATGTATCCGATTCCTCGGTCGACCAATTCCAGCGGCACCACCGCGCTCAGCGTCACCTCGCGCTCCCGCCGGCCCACCTGGATCGAATCGTACAGGCGCAGCAGTTCGGACTGGCTCGCCGGCGTGGTCAGGCGTCCCAGGCCGATCAGCCCGCGCATCGCATCGTGCAGCCCCCGGGCGTCCTGCTCGGTGGCGCAGGAGCCTCGGGCCGACACCTCGACGCCGTTGCTCAGATCGACCCCCAGCCAGCCCGCCTGGATCGACTCGATGATTCTGTTGAGGTTGGCCCAATTGCCCTCCAGCGCGATCGGAAGGCCGCCGAGGCGGGCCCCCGAGGCGATCCAAATCCCGGCGCCGGGCGGGATGTTCCGTATCTGTTCCTCGAGCGCCGGCGGGATGCCGCGCGAGGCGCTGCGGCGATCGAGCAGGCTGCGGACGGCTGCGCCCGCGCCGGCCAGCGCGGTGCTCGAATTGACGAAGACGGTGGAAGCCTGCTGGTTGCCGATGATGGTGTAGCCTTTGTAAAACGTGCGCGGCGCTCCCTCGAGCATTCGAGGCTCCAGGCCTCCGAAACCCGGGCTGAACTTACCGCGCGCCATCGCCACCCAACCCGACGGTTCAAAAACCACCAGCAGTTCCCAGACATCCGTCCGCGTATCGAGGCCGGTGTCCTTGGAGAACTGGTCTAAACCCAGCGCCTCCGAATGCCGCCTGTAGACGTCGGTCTTGCGGATGGCGTCCATCTTCACGCCCGCCAGCGCCACCGCGGTCTCGGGCGTCATCATGGCCAGCGCCGGATCGATTTTCACTCCCGGCTGCGGAGTGGAGCGGCAACCCGCCGTGGCCATCCCGGCCAGGGCCGCGAGAATGGCGCGGCGTCGCATCAGTTCTTCTTCACGCTCACTTCGCGGAAGTAGACCGTCGAACGCGCGTCATGATTTTGCAGCCCGATGTAGCCGAAATCGGGACGCGGTCCGCGCACCGGCTCGAACCACTCCTTGCGCTCCGGCACGGGCTGGTTGCCGGAAAACTCGTTGATGGTTTCGCCGTTCAGAACGACGGTGGTCTTCTGTCCCTGCAGCAGGATGTCCATCGTGTTCCACTCGCCGGCCGGCTTTTGCGGGCGTTTGGTGACTTTGGTGAGCGAGTACAGCGCGCCGGTGGTGTGCCACTCGTCGCCGGCGGCGTCGATCTGGACCTCGTAGCCGTTGTGGACGCCGTACCACGGGTCCGGCGGCGGCTCGGGCAGGCGGATGAACACGCCCGAGTTGGAGCGCGCGTCGGTCACTTTGTAGACCACCCGGATGGTGGCGTTGCCGAGCTTCTCGCCAGCGTAGTACAGCAGGCCCATGCCGCCTTCGGTCTTCATCAAGCCGCCCTGGACCACGAAGCGGCCCGGCCCCGCCATCTTCCAGCCAGCCAGGTCCTTGCCGTTGAACAACGGCTTCCACTCGGCGCTCCAGGCCAGCGCGGCGCTCAAGGCCGCCAGAATCAAGGTCCGCATCGGATCTCTCCTTACTTCTTCGCCAGGGTTGCCTCGCCCGGATCCAGCACCACCCTGGACGGCGCCTGCTTCAGGGTCAGCGCGAACTCCGCCGGCTCGCGCGAAGCGTTCACCCAGTGCACCATCGACTTACCGCGGCCGAACTGGATCTCGACCGGCACGTTCACGCGGAACTCCTCGTTCGCGTCGCTCAGGGAGACAGCGCCGCTCAACTTCAGCGCCGGCGCTTTGCCACGCACCGAGTAGCGAAGCTTCAGCGTCGGGATGCCGGTGCCATAGACGTAGTTGTCGAAGAGATCCTCGAGCTGCGGATCGAGCGAGCGCGGCGGAAGGAACTCCCGCGCAATGGCGCGGAACTGCTCGGTGTCCAGCGTCTGGTACCGATAGCGGCGGCAGATTTCGCCGAGCAGTTTGAAGAACTGCGCGTCGCCCATCCGCCGCCGCAGCATGTGGACGATCCAGGAGCCCTTGTCGTACATGATCCCCCGCCACGCGTCCGGGGTGAGCGAAGAATGCAGCCGCGTGCCCAAGGTTATTGGACCCGCCGATTCCAGCGTCTTGCCGTCCTGGTCCTTCTCGAGCAGCCGTTCGCGGTACTGGCCCAGGATGGTTTCCAGCGTTCGCCCTCCGTCCCTCTTCTCGACAAACAGCAGCGCGGAGTAGTTGGCCAGCGCCTCCATCAGCCAGTCGTCCTGGTAGCTGGCCGAGAGAACCGTATTGCCCCACCATTGGTGGGCCGTTTCGTGAGCGTGCAGGATGTCGGAGAAGAAAAGCTGCTGAAGATCGCCGCGCGCTCCGGCGGGCCGCTCCCGCGGGTCGAGGTAGGAAAGAGTCGACAGGTACACCAGGCCGGGAAAACCCTGGCCGAAAGCGCCCGGAATCGGGGTCACGGTCAAGGTCTTCAGCGGCGGCGGTCCAAACATCCGGCCCATGAATTCGAACGCCGTCGCGATCTCACCTGCCAGGCTTCTGAGCCGCGAGGTGGGATCGGGCGCGGGCGGTTCCTCGGGGATGATCACCAGGTCGCTGGACCGCCGGGGAGTGCGGGGGAAAGGCGACGGCTGCGGCTGCAGCAGCACGGTGGGCGACGGCTTCGGTCGCAGCGCGCTCTCCACGCGCCGGTTCGCGCAGACCTCGACGCGGTAGCCGCCCCGGTCGATACTCACCTGCTCGTAGGTGCCGAGATTGAACCCGGCCAGCCGGATGAGAGACCCGGTGCGGCGTCGCGTGATGCGCCACTCGCCCTCGGTGCGGTCCTCCACCACCTCGCCGGTGGAGACCAGATTGAGGTCCTTGGGATAGCGGAACGTGAGATCGTATTTGGCGAATTGCAGCCCGCGCTGCGGATACCAGGTGGCGCGCGAGCCGACGTAATAGACGCCGTTGCCGGCCTGCGCAACGACCTTGCCCTGGTGCGCGAACTCGATTCGGGCGGCCTTGCCGGCGGGGAGTTCCCGCGGCGGGATGACCAGAAACAGATCGTTGTCGCCGCCCCGGATCATGTTGGCGCGCAGCGACTCCCGCTGCACGAACTCGGCCGGCTGGTCGTCGATGCGCACTTCGGAAACCCTCATCTGCCGCGACATCTCGAACACCAGGGCATTCAACCCGGCGGCGCGCGGCGTCAGCGCGGCCGTGGTGTGCGCCTTCAACATCAGGTCCTGCTCCAGCGTGGCTTGGATGCGGATGTCGGCAAGATCGAAATCCGGAGCCGGCGGCTTCTTCCGCCCGGTGCGATAGGATCGCGCCTGGAACACCGTCCAGTTGTCGAAGAACGCGCGATTGTCCCGATACGCAACCTGGCCGATGGCGATCTGCTCGCGCGCGCAGGGGTCCAGGAGCAGGTCGAAGTTGCCCAATCGCCGGTTGCCGACCACCGCGTAGAAGAACCCGCGTTCGGGCCGGTTTAGAAGCAGATCCAGCGTCACCCGCACTTCGAAGCTGGTGACCAGGTTCCGAACCACCGATTCCGAATTGGATGCCAGCAGCGCGCCCATCTCCGGGCTCTTGGGCGCCTCCGCGGCCTGGACCGCGCCGGCCAGCAGCGACGCCGTGTCGTCGGTGAAGATCATGACGCTGCTCTGAAAATGCTCGTTCAGCGTGGGCGATTCGGTGAAGGTGGCCAGCGACAGCCGTTCGCTCCGGGTGGGCGGCATCACCAGCAGTTCGGCGTCGCCGCCCTCGACGTCGGAACTGAAGACGGCCGTGATTCGCCGGCCGTTCACCGGCTTTCCGAAGATCAGATAGCCGTCGGTCAGGTAGATGCGGATGTCTTCTTTCGAGAAGCGGAGGTCGCGGACGCGGTAGCACTGCTCGGGGTCCAGCCCCGCCTCGCGCGCCTGCCGCGAGACGTCGGCCCCCAGCGCCAGGGGCGCAAGCGCGAGCGCGAGAAGGATCAATCGGCCGGTCACACCTTCAGTCTAGCCGACCCGCCAATTCCGGGGACAGGACGCTCTGCCGAGAGGCCTGGGGACACTCCGGGCTAGCTTTGCGGAAACCACCGCTTCAACCACCCCACAGGCGTGTCCCCCAAGAGACCCGGGACTTGCTAGCGCGGGCGGCCGAAGTGCTTGTCGGCGAAGTCCAGGAAGCGGTCCCAGTCGTAGGCCGTGACGTCGTGCTTGCCGGCGCGGATGTGGTAGCCGACGGTGTTCATGATGGGCTGGTGAATGGCCGGCATCTGGTCCGTTTCCAGGCCCTGCTTGCCCAGCAGTTTGTACACCCCTCCGGCGGCGGAGGCGGCCAGGAACTCGCCCTTCGGGTCGGCCCACTGGTCCTCCTGGGCGCTGGCGACATAGACCGGCCGCGGCGCGATCAGCGCGATCAGCATGTGGGCGTCGATGGGCAGATCGTCCTCGCGGTCGTTGAACTTCCAGTAATTGTCGGCGAACCAGTGCGGGAAGCTGGTGTTGAGGTTCTTCACCCGTTCGCCGAACCGGCGGCGGGCCAGCGCGGCGCCGCCTTCGCCCGAATCGTTCGAGATCACAATGGCGAAACGCGGCTCCTCGGCCCCCGCCCACAGAGCCGTCTTACCCAGCCGCGAGTGGCCCATCAGGACCACGCGCCGCGCGTCGACGTTCTTGTCGGTCTCCAGGTAATCCATCGCCCGGCTCAGCCCCCAGGCCCAAGCGCCGATGGCGGCCCAGGCGTCGGCCGCACGCGTCTCGCCCGGCTTGGCGAACAGCGGCCGCACGCCGTAGGGCATGCCGCCGTCGAAGTCCGGCTCGATGTCGCCGTAGTAGATGGTGGCCACGCCGTAGCCGCGCTCGAGGATTTTCTCGATCTGCCAGCGGCTGGCGGCGGCGCCCCGCGAGGCGTCCGTGGCGCGCTGTTTCGCCTGCTTCTTGTTGACGGGCTCGCGCTGCCAGAGGTCGCCCAGCCGGATGCCGGGATCGGCGTTGGCGCTGTGATTGCCCGTGAAATTCAGACCCAGGAAAACCGGCACGGGCTTGCGCGCCCCGGCCGGCACATACAGCAGGATCTCCATCTTCGGGCCGTCCTTCTGCTTCGAGAAGTAGACCACCACCTGCTTGCGGATGGCGCTGCCGCCCAGCGTCTGCTGGTTGATCTCGGCCAGCTCGAACGTCATGCCCTGCGGCCGCCCCGGAATGCGGCCGAAAACGTTCGACCGAAACAGTTCCAGGATTTCGGGCCTCCGCGTGTTGGTCCAGGTGCGCGCGTCGCCGACGCGCTTGCCGTTGTTGAGAACCAGCGGGTCGGGCAGAACGTACTTCGGGACTTTGGACTCGTCGTAGTTGACGTCGGTGCGCTGCGCGAAGGCGACAGACGCGGCGAGAACCAGCGGAATTGCGAAGCGAAGAGCAAACATGAGGGTCTCCCGTTACACGATAGCAGGCGCGCGCGGGCGATGGAGGTTGGCCCTCATGAGGAGCTGTCGATCCGCACCCTCAGCGGATGTTGCACGCCGCGATAGAACCGGGACACCGCCTCGAGCGTTGGCGTCTCCCCTTCCGTCCGGAAAGCGAGTATCCAATATCGCGTCCGATAACGCGCGCCGCGCGGGACCGTCGCCAGCGGACCCTTCCCGGTATTGATTAGCGTGCGATAGAAGTAGTGCGGATCGCCGGCGAAGCGGGCCGCCGGATCGGCCAGCGGCGCGCCTTCGGTCTCGATGTTCTCGATGACCGCCGCGAACCCGAACCGCCGCGCCGCGCCGCTGAATGCCATCCAATGCGTGTCCAGCGGCAGCGTCTCTTCCTTCTCCTTTTTCCTCACGCTGACGCTGCCCGCGGCGTCTTCCCAACCCAGGTGGTTGAACGGATTCTGCGCGCCCGTGGCGAGGCTCCATTCGCACAGCCGCAGCAGCGAAACGCGCGCATCGGCGGTGGCTTCGATCGACTCCTCGACGGCGATCGCGGGCCAGCCGGCGAAGATCTCGTAAACCGTCCGGACGCGCAGGTTCGGCACGTAGGGCATGGGACCTTCGCGCTCCAGCCGGAAGCTCAGCGGTCCGTGCGAGACGGCGTGCCGCTCGGGCGGGTTCCAGCGGTTGATGCCGTTCCATTGCCCGCCCACAGCCGAGTTGGGCGAAAGGTGCAGCGACGAGGTCGGCCGGTCGCGCGTGAGCAACACCCCGGGGTCCTTCACGTAGATCGTGTTGATCTGTCCGCTGCGGCCGGTGCCGGGATTCTTGCTCAGATCGACCGTGAAGTGCGAGGTGTCGACCTTCCACGCCAGGTCTTCGCCGCTCACCCGCACGGCGCTCGCGGACGCCGGGCCGGGCTTGCCGTAGTGCAAGCGGTATCGGGTTTCGGACTTCGCGCCAACCGTCGCCAGGAACAGGATCCGGCCATCCTCGCGCTGCACCGGCTCCTCGCGTTCGGTGGTGCGGTTCCAGAGCCGCGCGACACTCGCGCCGTTGCAGGCCACCCGCACCGGCTCGCCCGCGCGGGCAATGCCCTGGTCCTCGATAAGCGTGAAATCGAGAAAGGGGGCGTCGACGATCAACGCACACAGGACCGCAAACAGGCCTTTCAGCATAGCGACCTGTACTATAGCACCCAGGAAACCCGGGACAGTATCCTCAAACCCCACACTCGAACCTCACCAAGTCCTCGGATTCCTTCATCGCGTCCGACGCATCACCCGGCGAGAGAGCGGCCCGGGTCCGCACCGGGTCCGGGAGCCGGGAATCCAGGCGAAACCAGCCCGCCGTACTACTTGCCCGGCTTGGCGAACCCCTCGAAGTAGTCAATGCGAGTTCAGAGGGCCTCCACGCCGGCTGTAAGTGGTCGATTCCATGCCCCACGCCGGACTCGTGGCGGACTCTTGCCGCACGCTTTTCCGCATGCGGCCGGCTCCCGCCAGAGGCTGATAAGGCAATTCTCTCTGACATCTGAGCCATTGCCGTAGGTCCGTAGTAGGACGACTGACGGATTGCCGTCTCTCAGGTTTCGAAATAGACTCACTATGGGCCTGGCTGTTTGGGGCCGCTGTAGCCACAGTACTGCACTGGGGGGTGTGAGCCATGGCATTTCAACTCGGACAAAGGGTGGGCCACTACGAGTTCATCGACATCGTCGATAGCAACCCGAATCGAGTCGCGTTTAGAGTCCGGAACCTGGCCAACAACCGGTTCGAACTCCTGCGGGTCCTGGGCGCGGAGGTACAGGGCGATGACGAGCGGACCAAACGATTCTACCGCGAGGCGTCCGTCCACGCCCGGCTGGTGCACCCCAACATCGTCACCTTTTACAGAGCCACCACCTTAGACGGCCAGTTCGTGATCATGACTGAGCTGGCCGAGGGCGTAACGCTGGCCGAACGGCTTGAGCTTGGACCCCTGCCACTGCCGGTGGCAATCTCATTCTTCGACCAGGTTCTTTCGGCCCTAAGCTGCGCGCACCAGCACGGCATCGTGCACCGCAACGTGTCACCCGCCAGCATCATTGTGACGCCGGATTCTTCGATCAAACTGGCCGGGTTCACCTACGCCCGCGGCTCGATCGACCCGCAACTGACGCAGGTCGGCTTCACCGTGGGCGACGTGCACTACCTGTCTCCCGAGCAGGTCCGTGGCGCCTCGGTCCTGGACCCGCGATGCGATATCTACGCCGCCGGCATCGTCCTTTATGAGTCCATCACCGGCCGAAAACCGTTCGACGGGAAAAGCCAATTCGATGTTCTGGCGGCGCAGGTCTCGGCCGTGCCGCCTCCGCCGAGCCAGTTGGAGCCGTCGCTGACGTCCAAGTGGGACACCCTGGTGATGAAGGCGCTCGCAAAGGAGCCGTCCCAGCGGCATCAGTCGGCGGCGGAATTTCGCGCGGCGCTGAAGGGGCTCGGCCCCTCGTTCGTCGAATCCGCCGTCGTGTTTGAAGCCGTGACGGCGAAAGCCGGCGGCGCCGGGGTGCCCTCTGGGCCGGGCAGGTGGTACGCCAGCCTGACCTGGGCCGCCCTGGCAATTGCAGTGTTCGCCGTTTTCTTCTTCATGTCCGGCCACCAATGAGCATCCAGATCGGGCAGATCGTCGGCGAGTACCTGGTCGTCCAGGAATTGGGCGGCGGAGGGCACGGGCGCGTTTACAAAGTCGAACACACCATTACCCGGCGCGTCGAGGCGATCAAGGTTCTTGCCGGCGGCATCCCGGCTTCCGAAGACCAGCGCCGCAGGTTTCTGCGCGAGATCCAGGTGCAGGCGCAGTTGTGCCATCCCAACATCGCGGCGGTCCACAACGCCTTCTGGTTGGGCAACAACCTGGTCATGGCGATGGAGTTCATCGAGGGCCGCTCTCTCCACGACCTGCTCGCCCAAGACGGCGTCCAGCCTCAAGTTGGCATGGGATACATTTGCCAGGTGCTCGACGCCCTTTCTCACGCCCATTCGCAAGGCATTGTGCACCGCGATGTTTCGCCGGCCAACATAATCGTGGGGCGCGCGGGATTGGTCAAGCTCACCGACTTCGGTCTGGCGAAGAGAGTGAAGGATTCTTCCATTACCACCAGTGGATCGCTGGTCGGCTCACTGCCGTACATGTCGCCCGAGCAGGTTCGCGGCGTCGAGGATCCGGATGGGCGAAGCGACATCTACTCCTGCGGCGTGATTCTCTACCAGGTGGTGACCGGGAGAAAGCCGTTTGACTCGGATTGCGCCTTCACTTTGATGCGGGCGCACGTGGAATTGGATCCGGTGCCTCCTTCCAGGATCGATGCCCGCGTGGCGGTGTCGCTGAGCGATATGATCCTGAAGGCGATGGCCAAGGATCCGGCCGAGCGCTTTCAGACCGCCGCGGATTTTCGAGTCGCGATCGAGAGCCTCGATTCCATTCCCTCCGCGTCCTTTCCGGTCCCTGCCGTTGAGCCTGCCGCGCGCGGCGGCAGCCAGAGAACCAGGTTTCCCGTTCGGCTCATGGTGCGCCTTGCCCGTTCGCGGGTCGCCGGAATCGCGATGGGAGCGCTATTCGTGACGGCGGTGTTGGGAGCCGTCTTCTGGGCCGGCGGGAGTCCAAGGAACACCCCCGATCCACCCCTGGCGATCGTTCGGCCGGCTCCGCCCCCTGCGCCGCCCGCGGAGCTTCAGGAACCTCCGGCGGCGAGGCCTGATGCGGAGCCATCCAATACGCTCCCCAAGCCGGGCCGCGTCGCTCCACGGCGAGCGCGCCCGACCTTTCCAACCGAGCCACGGCGAAAATCGTTCCGTCCGCCTCAAACCGCGAAGCCGCCACGAGAAGTTGCCCTGGTCGAACCTCCGGCGCTTCCGGTCGAGATGCCGGGACCGAACCGGCCGGGCGCCAACGGCGAGCTGCCGGAGCCCACATTTGCGGGCTTCGCCGAGCCGCAACCGGCGGACCTTCCCCCACCGCCCGTCACCGGCGCGGGCCGCGTTCTGCGGTTTCTGGGCAAGGCGCGGGTCTTGAACCCGTTCCGCCAGAAAGCGCCCAAGCCCGCCGAAGAGATACAGGAGAAGTAGCCACCCCCCGGGGACACTCCGGGCGAATCTTACGCAACCCATCGCCTCTGGGGACACTCCGGGCTAATCTTACGCAACCCATCGCCTCCGGGGACACTCCGGGCTAATCTTACGCAACCCATCGCTCAACCACGGGACACAGGCGTGTCCCCCAACCACGCAAACCATCGCCCCCGGGGACACTCCGGGCTAACCTTACGCAAACCATCGCTTACCCCGGGACACAGGCGTGTCCCCCTGGATTCTCTTGCAGCTTTCTCACGCTCGCGGCTCGGAGACCCTCGAGTATGCTAACTTCTTAGCTGGAATGCGACTTTCCCCTGCGTTGAGAATCGGTGCGCTGATCGCCGCCGTCTGCGTGTGCGTACAAGGGCAAAACACCCAGAGTCCCGACGCGCAAACCGAAGCCAAGGGCATGCCGCCTAGAGCGGCTCCGGCCGATTATCAGGCCCAGGCTCAGGCAGGCGCCCTGACGGTTGCGGCCGAGTTCAAGGGACACTCGGTCCCTACGCTGCAAGGGACCCTCTCCACGGAAGACTATGTAGTGATCGAAGCCGGTTTGTTCGGCTCGCCAGGCGCGCGGATGAGGCTATCCTGCGACGACTTCTCGCTCCGCGTCAACGGGAAGAAGACACCCTTGCCGAGCCAGCGATTCGGAGCGGTGGTTGGGTCCCTCAAAGATCCCGAGTGGGAGCCGCCCGTTCCAGCGGCATCGAAGTCGAAAACCAGCTTGGGCGGAGGCGGAAGGGGTGAGCAAGGTGGGGCCAACGATCCGCCCGCTCCGGTCCAGATCCCGATAGAGTTAAAGCGCGCAATGGCCCAGCGCGTTCAAAGAGCCGCGCTTCCGGAAGGCGACCGCACCCTGCCTCAGGCCGGACTGATCTTCTTCCAGTACCGAGGCAAGACCCAGAGCATCCAGTCGATCGAGCTGATCTACGCCGGCCCCGCCGGAAAAGCCACTCTGGCACTCCAGCCATAACGAAAAGGCGCCGGTCGCTCAGCCCGCCGGTTGCGGCGGCTTCACCCCCCGCCCCCCGGCGTCGATGCCGGGGTGCTTAACCGTTTTGGGAATTTTGCCTGTTCAGCCGCGAAATCCGCTCCCTGACGGTCGCGGCTCAGAAACGGGGGGCCCTGTTTCCAGGCATTTACCGAGCCGCGACCGTCAGGGAGCGGACACGCGAACCGGACT
>JAUYBU010000521.1 GCA_030693045.1 Bryobacterales bacterium
GCACGCGATCAGCCGGCCGCGCCGGGTGTTCAGCGACGGACTGGTCCGGGCGATGAACGCCCTCTCGCACCCCGGCACGAACTTCCGGAACAGCTCGACAGTCTTGAACTGACGCCGGCGCAACTCCAGTTCGGCCTTGGCCACCGCGTCGCGGCTGGTGGGGCTGACCGGCAGCTTGTAGTTCACTTTGATGAACATGAAGTAGTCGTCGTGGACCGTGGTGGTGGTCATGGTCGCGCCGAGCCGGCCGGATTCCTTCGCGAACTCGGGAGGAAGCTTGACCGCGCGGCCCTGCAACCGGACGATGTGGCCGGGCTTGCCGTCGCGCAGCCCTTCGCAGTACTGCTCCAGCGCGTCGTGCGACTCCAGGAACCGGTGCAGCTTTTCCAGGCTCACGTTGGCTACGCCGATGCTGTTGCAGGCGGGGTAATCATTGGGCTCGGTGAATTTCGCGCCCGCGTGAGCGCATAGATCGCCGTAGGCGGTCGAGTCCACGAACGCCCGGGCCAGGAACGCCTCGCGGCCGGAGCGGCTCTCGGCAATCGCGCCGGTCACGCGCGAGCCCTGCCGGATAGCGCCCGCAACCATCGTGTTCACGCACAGGTCGACGCCCGCTTCCTCCAGCAGTTCCATGGTCACCAGCTTGTAGATCTCGGTGTCGATGGCGGTGCACACGGAGTCGTAGTTGTAGCCCTTGGACATCTCGGCGTGCCCGGAAGTCCCGCCGGCCTTCGTCAAACGATCGACGATCTCTTGCGGGATGCCTCGCACCACGTGACGTTTGGTCACGCCGGGGAACGCCTTCCACAAATTGTAGTAACTGTGCAACGCCGTGCCGCCTTCGACCACCGTGCCGCCGGTGTAGCCTTTGGCCTCGATCAGCGCGGTCTTTGCGCCCTGGCGCGCCGCAGCCAAAGCCGCCACCACGCCTCCCGTGCCGCCTCCCGCCACCACTACGTCGTAGTTGCGGACCGGCAGTTTCTTCGCCGGTTCCTGGTAGAAGTCCGCGGCTTGATTGGAAGCGATACACGGGGCGGAGCTCGCGAGCGCCAACGCCTGTTTGGAAAAATCCCGACGATTCATAAACGGCTCCTTTTGGAAGATGACCTTGTGAGTGTACAGCGCGCTAAGTCCGCGCTGCCAGCACGTGGTCGACGCCGTAGGGCGCGCGCTGTTTGCGGGTGAGCAACGCGTTGGCCTGGTCGTCGTTCACGAAGCGCTCCCCGGCGGGGTCCCATTTGAGCGCGCGGCCCAATTTCATCGCGGCGTGCGCCAGCAGGCAGGCGGTGCACGAGCGATGGCCGGCCTCGACCGGCGCCACCGGTTCTTTCCGCGTCCGGATGCTGGCCAGCCAATCCAGGTGGTGATCGTTCTGGGGGCTGGCGTGCAAATGAACTTCGCCGTCTTTGATGCCGGAGCTGAGAATCTTGAGGTCGCTCGCGTCGAGGGCGTTGCTCCGGCCCGCGGTGTAACGGCCGCGCGTGACCCAGATCCAGCCATCCTCTCCGATGAACCGGAGGCCGTTGGGATACTTTTCGCTGATGTACAAAGTCACGCCGTTGGCATACCGGGCCCGGACGTGAAACGGGCCGTGGACATTCCACAGGCCCTTCGTGGGGAACCGCGCGTCGGCGACGATCTCGACCGGCCCGGAATGCTCCGTCCCCATGGCCCAATGGGCGATGTCGATGTGGTGAGCGCCCCATCCGGTGATCATTCCCGCCCCGAATTGTTCCAGGCGCAGCCAGCCCGGGCGGTCGTAGCGCACTTTCGGATCCGCGCTTTGCGCATGCACGCGTTGCTCGGTGTAGGGAACCATCGGCGTCGAACCCAGCCAGGCGTCGTAATTGAGATTGGACGGAACGGGCATGGCCCGCTCTTCCCCGCCCGGCGGGTCCACCGGAAGACCGATGAAGATCTCCTTGAGCTTGCCGATGCGGCCATTGCGCACCAGCTCGCACGCCAGGCGGAATTGGATATCCGAACGCTGCTGGCTGCCGAGCTGCAGGATCCGGCCCGTGCGCTTGACGGCATCGGCCATCGCGCGGCCCTCGGCGATGGTCAGCGAGGCGGGCTTTTGCAGATAGATGTCCTTGCCCGCAAGAGCAGCCTCGATCGCCGGCTGAGCGTGCCAGTGGTCCGGCGTGCTGATGCAGACCGCGTCAATGCTCTTGTCGGCGAGCATCTCGCGGTAGTCGCCGAAGGTTTTGACGTCTGCGTATTTGCCGCTCCCGAATTTCCCGGCGTAATAGGTTTCGACAAACGTCTTCCCGTCGGCCAGCCGGACCGTATCCAGGTCGCAGACGGCGACGATGCGCGCGACATCGCCGTATTTCAGGGTCTCCGGCATGTCGTGGCTTCGGCCGATGCGTCCGCATCCGATCTGGCCGACCTGGATCAGGTTGCTGGGAGCGGCCTTGCCGAGGACGCTGGAGGGGACAATCGCCGGAAAGCCCGCCACCAGCGCGGTTTCAAAAAATTGCCGTCGAGATGTGCGCGAAGTCATGATTGCCTCCATGATAGCCGGTCCGACGTATCCTGGAGTGTATGACTCACGCTGAGGGGAGCCTGTGCCTGCTCGCACTGGCGAGCGCACTCGCGGCCGCGCCGCCGCCGTTGCGGTTTCGCGAGCACACCATCACCAAGGACCTGAAGTTCGGCTACCAGTTGGCGGCCGCCGATCTGAACGGCGACGGACGCATCGACCTCATCGCGGTGGACGAGCGGGGCGTCGAACTGGCCTGGTTCGAGAACCCGGGCTGGCAGCGCCACGTCATCGCGGCCGACGTGCCGCGCACGATCAACGTCGACTGCGCCGACATCGACGGCGACGGCGTGCCCGAGATCGCCATCCTGTTCCGCTTCGAATCGCGCCCCGACAAGAGCGTCGGCATCGTGAGTCTGCTGCATCACGACGGCGACGTGCGCCGGCCGTGGAAAGCCACCGAGATCGACCGCGTGCCGACGGCGCACCGCGTGCGCTGGGCCAATATCGACGGGACCGGCAAGCGCGTGATGGTGATGGCGCCGATGGTCGGCATGAAGGCGGAGCCGCCCGATTACAACGCCTCGGTCCCGATCTTCCTGTACCGGCCCGGCGTCTGGAAGCGGGAACTGGTCTCGGAAGAATTGCGCGGCATCCTGCACAGCATCTATCCCATGGATTGGGACGGCGACAAACGCCAGGAGCTGCTGACCGCGAGCTTTCTAGGACTGCGCCTGTTCCGCCCAGCGCCGGACGGAGGCTGGCAATCGCGCCCAATCACCCCGGGCGCGCCCGAGCCTTGTCCCAAGTGCGGCTCGAGCGAGGTGGCCGAGGGCCGCTTGGGGAAGCAACGGTTTCTGGCGGCGATCGAGCCCTGGCACGGCCACCAGGTCACGATCTACCGGGAGCGAAAGGGCGCCTGGCAACGCAACGTGATCGACAGCTCTTTCCAGAACGGTCACGCGCTGGCGGTGGGCGACCTGGACCGGGACGGCCGCGACGAGGTGGTGGCGGGCTACCGCGGGCCGGGCTTCCAGTTGTACATCTATCGGGCGCAGGATAAGAACGGCGAACGGTGGCGGCGCGAGACACTGGACGCGGGCGGCATCGCCGCGGCCGACTGCAAGATCCGCGACTTCAACGGCGACGGCCGCCTCGACATCGCCTGCATCGGCGCTTCGACCGCGAATCTAAAGTGGTACGAGAACCTGGGACCGGGGAAGTAGACGACGGTCGCAGTTCCGACCCACCGGCAGGCAGGTCATGAGGAGAGAGTGGGCTCGATAACGAGGAATATGCGGTCCAGCACGTCAAGCGGGCTCAGCGGTGGGCAAGGAAGCCGAACATCGTCCGATCCCGGATGCAGATGGCAACGGGGCTCGATCAACGGTGTATCGTGTGGCCTGGGATTTAAGTCAAAGCGATAGAAGGAAGAGGCGCTTCCCTCCGGCAGGTGGAGATGAAACCGGTATGCGATCAACGAACAACGGCCATTGGCTTCGCGCAACGTGATCCCGAACGAGAGACGCGAGTTCGATTCCAGGCAGAAATGAGAATCAGTTGGACCTTTGTCGAACAGAGGTCCCAACGAGATAGTTACCACATCGCGGCTGGTCTCGATCTTTAGGTCCCCGTATACTTTGTTCCGTCCGTCCGCCCGGTCATTCTGCGTCAGAAGATAGTTGCGCACCCGTGCAAGAATATCATGGGAGGACGGTAACCTGATCGAAGCCGCCTGCGATGCGAGTTCATCGTCAAGCTTTCTTGCCCGTTCCGGTGCGCCAGCAGGCATTCAAACCAAGTCCCCACGTCCCAATAGAACGAGCCACTCGACGAACTGCGGCTCAGTGGGCAGGGCGCCCGATTCCGCCAGCCGAATCACCTCCTCGCCTGACATACGGTAATGCGCGGCTAACTGCTCTAGCCGTTGCTGGCGTTCCTCCGCGGTCATCACTCCGCCGTGGCTTGCCGCTGCGAACATGCTGCCCCCGATGAAGCTCTTGAGATTCGGGGCCCAACTGCAAAGGTTGGTCAGACCCTCGGCCGAGAGCCAAAGGACGATCGGGCCTCGGCGAGCCAGGCCGCTACGATTGATGTCCAATGCGCGCCAGTGGTCAGGGTCGAATCGATCCAAGCCCGTAATCAGCACAGCGTCATCGTCAGGCGCTTGCAGGTCCGCGCGCAACTGCCCGACTGGACGTCCCGCGGCGCAGACCCGTCGGACAGGCACATCGAATTTTGCGGCAAGGTCCATCGCAAAATCCTCTAACGCGCCATCCGGATCTTGAGCGGGCTTTAAGACCACGGACCATGCGCCCGAATCCAGACCGCGCATTTCAAGCCGGCGACCTATCTCGAACGCTGGCTCGGCTATGAAATCAGGCATTCTAGTCCGGTTTTGGGATCAGCGGCTCAAGAGCGGGATGGACTCTGAAGTCCGTCGCCGAGTACTCCAGCACGCGTCTGGTAACCAGCATCTCAACGCTCGGTGGCGAGCCTGCATCGAAATAGCGTTCCGTTGCCAGGCGCCGCAGAATGCCAAACTGAACGGGGCCGAGTCCCCGCAGATACGATTCCCCCAGTTGCCTGATGGCTGTCTCCACGTGTTCCGAGAGGACGCGTTCACTTCCTCCGATGTACGCAGTCTCGCCCGCATCTCTTGCCAGGGCGATCAGATCCCGCAGTACTCCTCCTGATGCGCGACAGACCAGTTCAATCTCATCCGGCTCCAGCAGGTCCGTCCCGCCGCGATGGCTCAGCACCGACTTCAGATAGCTGTTGTCGTCGGGCTCCGCACTAAGGGTAGCTATATGGTGAACCCGGTCGAAATGCTCCGAGACAGGTCGCCCCGTGCCGTAAAGAACGGACAATGGCGCCGCCGCCAGCACAGCAACGCGCATCTCCCTTAGTACCCGGAAGTCCTGATGAACGATCTCCCAGAACTTGTCCGGAGTGATCAGACGATCCAGACCGTCTAGAATCGCCACAACGTCAAATGAACGCGACTGAAAAGCGCGGATGAAGAACAAAAGAGGTCCGCGAATCGCCTCAATATCCCTCTGCAACGCCGGAAACGGAGTAGGATTCAGCTTACCTGGGACGTGATGAGTGACGAGGCGGAGGCCCGGAGAAATCTGAATATCGTCCCAGTTGAAATCTGGTGGATAATCAAGATTCGGCAGTGGTGGTTGGCCTCCATCCTTCACAATAATCGACTCTGTTTTTCCGAACGCAAAGTCCCTGATCTTTTGCTGTGCAAGCTTCAGCGCGCTCTGCTGCTCGGCTGGCAGAGACTTCCCTAAGAGGGCTTCAAAGAATGGATCCGCAAGATGCCGGCCAAAGCCGGCCAACACGGCGCCGGAGTTTAACCCAGAGAGGTCGGTCTCGGCGGAGATGTCTATGTACAACGGAAGCGTGTGGCGCTGTTCCAGCAGCCACTTCTCCGCCAACAGCAACTCGGTCGTCTTGCCCGAGCCGACGCCCCCGACCAAGAGTTGCTGACTCCCAGGATCCAGATCGGCACGGGCGGCGAGTGTACGATACAGAGAGCCATGCAGCCCTTCGACAACCAAGCCCGACTCGATAGCCGTTCGAGCGGGCGCTGTCGGGTTGAGCTTTCGCATGTATTCGCGAAACCTCTCGCGCCGCTGCGACGATCGCTCGGATTGTGACACCGCTGGCAGCATATGCGCCTACGCACGAGTATACCTTCATCCGCGGCGCTCCACCGCCGGCCGACCTACATCCGCAATTCCGCCTTCTGACTCACCAGCAGCTTTTGCAGCGCCTTCACGCTCAGTTTCCGCGGCGGCACTCCGGTGGTGGCTGCCATGGCGGCCGCGCAGCCGGAGGCGTGGCCCACCGCCATGGCCGGGGCCATCGAGCGGGCGGATTGGAACGGCCCCTGCTCGCAGGAAATGCAGCGGCCCGACAGCACCAGCCCTTCGACCTTCTTCGGAACCAGCGCGCGGTAGGGGATGTCGAACCCCTCGTGTTGGAAGAAGTAGCGTTTGCCCTTGTAGCTGGGCATGGGGTTCGAGCTGATGGCGATCACATCCGGGAAGCGCGTGCCAGCGATGGCCTCTTTTTCGGTCAATGTGTACTCGCCCTCGATCCGCCGCGTCTCCCGCACGCCGATCGACATGGGCGTGTCCAATAACGCGATGGATTCCATCCCGGGCTTCTTGCGCAACTGCTCGATCTGCTCCCAAAGCTTGACGCGCGTTTCCACTTCGGCTCGCGTGAGGTTTTCCACGTCCAGGCCGTCGCCGCCGAAGCCCGGACCCCAGCGGACCACGCGGTCCCGGATGCGGATGCCTCCGAATGCCCCTTCCGCCGCGGGCACGCCTCCGATGCGGTACATCAGGCTCATGGGCATGCGGTCGCCGGTTGTTGCAGGGCTCATGAAAGGCGCGCCCGCGCGCGCGGCGATGTCTCCGTCGCCGGTGCAGTCGATCACGATATCGGCCGCAATCGCCTGCCGGCCGGACTTGGACTCGACCACCACGCCGGTCACCCGCGCCCCGTCCAGCATGGGCCCGACCACCCAACTGTGCAGCCGCAGCTTGACGCCCTCTTTCCGGATCAGGTTCAGCGAAGCCATCTTCGCCGCTTCCGGATCGAACGGCACGGTGTAGGGAATGTCGCCCTTGGCGACGTCGTGCGTGAAGTTGCGCTCGTAGTTGTCGCGCTCCGCCACGCCGCCCAGGCGCACCAGTTCGGCGATGTACTCGGCCGGGATTCCCTTGACCGTCTGGAGCGTCTCGGGAGCGCGCTGGTTGCGGAAGCCGTTATAGCAGGTCATCAGCCCCGCCGTTCCGTTTCCGCCCAGGAAGGAGTACCGCTCGATCAGCAGGGTGTCGGCGCCGCTGCGCGCGGCCGCAACGGCGGCGATCACGCCGCTGGGCCCTCCCCCCGCCACGATGACCTGGTGTCGCGCAACGATGGGGGTTTCCATGGTTTCGCGATATGCTTTTGCGTTTTGCGGTGCCCCGGCCACGGCCGCGCCGGAGGCCGCCGCGCCGGCCATGGTGGCGCGCAGGAAGCCGCGCCGTCCTACGCCGCTTTCAGATTGCCGTCTGCTGCTTATTGGTGGTCGCATCTCCCATATCGTACTCCATCTGAGAACCTCACCCGGAAACCGATCCCATCCCGTGACTTTCAGCCCGCTTGACACCTTTGGCGCGGGGAATCAGAATGGAGTTCATAAGGAGCACCTGGGAAAATGTCTACCCCGTTCCTGAACGACGCTCTCGTCCGGTCCACATTGACCCGGAAGATAGCGGCATTGGAAACCTCAACGCAGCGAGGCCCGTCGAAGTCGCAAGTAAAGCAGCTCAACGACCTCACGGGGACCTACCACGGCATCCTCTAGTACTCCCAACATGACGCCGGAAACCGCGATGGAGGTGTTGTCGGACGCTTCACAAGACAAGACCTTATTCTTGCAGAATGCCCTGCTGAGGCAGCAGCAGTATGTTTCGACGCTATCCAAATATAATGAAAAAAGCGGCCGACACCCAGGCGAGCATCATCGCAAACCTTAAGTAGGCAACCCGCGCCCCGCTCTGGGCGGGCCGAATGAACAGCCATGGAACGGCGGCGCCGCCAGCACCCGATCACAGCGCGGCCAGCACCTCTTTGAGCAGATACCTGGCGCCGTCGACCCCGTCCCACGGGCCTTCCTCGTACTCCAGCGCGAAAATGCCCTGGAACTTCGCGTTGGTCATGATCCGGACACAGCGCCGGACGTCCACATCCTTCCAGCGGCTCCAGTACTTGGCGTGCACCGTGGTGTGAGTATAGGGCGCCAGGGCCTCCAGGCCGTGGTACAGCAGGTAATCGTGTTCCCAGTTGCAGAAGTCCGGAGAAGCTTCGCAGAACGGGTGATTCACTTCATCCAGAATGATACGAACGTTCATCGGGTTCGCGCTCAGTCCCCAGTGATTTTCTATGGTGACCTTCACGCCGGCCTTCCCGCCGTAGTCCGCCATTTCCTTGAATGACTCGATGGCGTAGTTCAAGTACTTGACGATCTCATCGTTCTTGGGATAGTCCTGCGTGGCGGTGGCGTTGGGCGCGATGCGCGGGCCGCCGGTGTTCACGCGCATGGTCTTGGCGCCAAGCCGGGCGCTGCCGTCCAGCCAATGCTTCGCCACCGCGATGCCGGCCTTGCGCTTTTCGGCGTCCAGATCGCAGATGTCGCGCGGCGCGTTGTTGGATACGTGGTGGCACTTGACGCCGGTGGTTACGATCTTGCCCGCGAGTTGGTCCAGCCATTTCTTTGCCGAGGCGGTGGATGGGTCGAACTCGTAAGCCGCGCGCGTGGTTTGGCCGAAGGTCATCGTGCTCTTGGCGAACATGCTGTCGTCGGTGACGTCGCCGAACAGCGAGGACCACAGATCCATCTGACCGACGCCCGGAAAAATGTCCTTCGTGAATTGCGGGAAGTCCAGCATGGTGATCTGGCCATACTTCTTCCTGAACGCTTCGGTTTCCGGACTGCTGCGCTGGCTTCGGCTCTTGAATAGCGAACGCACCGGCCAGGTGTTGGAGGCGATGCGGGCCAGTTTTTCCTTCTCGGTCAGCAGGCGGGCGACGCCATGGCTTTCGGCAGCCAGAACCCCGCCGGCGGCAGCCAGACCGCCGCCGACGGTCTTGAAAAATTCCCGTCGATCCGAACTCTTGTATTCCATGCTCTCTCCTTACAGCGGCTGCCGCATGGGGCGAACGCGGTAGTCTTCCATCTCCGGCATGCGAATCACCTTGCACATCTCGAACAGCCGCGAGCGCGCACGCGAGCCGATCCGTTCGGCCAGCGCCGTGCGGTAACCCACCCCGCCCGGAGTACGCTCCGAACGCTGTACCAGACTGAAGCCCGCGTCCGGGTCCGGCCAGTTGGTGGTGGCAATCAGCGGCTTCCTGCGATTGCAGCGGTAGGTGATGATCGCGGTCACCGTGTCCTCCACCCAGTCGGTCACACGGTGCGCGCCCAAATCGTCCAGCAGCAGGACTTCGGTGTCCAGGGCCGTCCGGTAGGCTTCGCGGTCGCTGGTCCCGGAAGCGGCGTCGTAAGATGAGCGAATGCGTTCGAGCAGATTCTGGTAGTCGAAAAAGACGCCTTCGAAGCCCTTGGCGAGGATGCTGCGCAGCGCCGCCACCGCCAGGTGCGTCTTGCCGGTTCCCGTGTTGCCAAGCAGCAACAGTCCCGGTCTTTCGGTGACGGGGAAGTGCTTGGCGTATGCCTTCACCGCCAGCAAAACCTGCCCCAGCGCGCCGTGGCTGGTGGGATTGTCCTGAGGCAGGACAAAATTGTCGAAAGAAGCCTGCCGGTACAGCGGCGGGATGTCCGCGCCGCCTTCCAGTTCGCCGGCGCGCGCCGCCACCGCGCATTCGCAGCGTTCGGCGCCGGTGACGCCGTCGCGCTCGATGATCTTCCAGCCGCTGCCGCCGCACCCCGCGCAAACACTTTCGCTCATCGCCATGCCCGCATGTCGATTCTAGCAGGAAGGCCAGCCCCAAAAATGCGTCAGCCTGGTTTGGCCCCTTTTCTGGGACAGACCAGTGTGTCCCTGGGGACAGGCTAGTGTGTCCCAAGCGTAGTTTGCGCGCGGACACACCGGCCTGTCCCCGCACACACCTGTCTGTCCCGAAATAAAAGGGGCCATACCAGGCTGACGCATTTTTTCGGTTAGCGGCCCAGCCACTTGGGGAGGGTGGTGGTGAGCGCGGGGATGTAGGTGATCATCAGGACGCCGGCCAGCAGGACCAGGAACATCGGGAAAGCGGCGCGGACGACCTCGGGCACGGGCTTGTTGAAGCGATAGGAAGAAAGAAACAGGTTCATTCCGACGGGGGGCGTGAGGTAGCCCAGTTCGAGGTTGGCGAGGAAAATGATGCCCAGGTGCACGGGGTCGATGCCAAAAGCTTCGCCCAGGGGCAGGATGAGCGGCACGACGACGATGATCGCCGAGAAGATGTCCATCAGGCAGCCGACCACCAGCAGGAACAGGTTGAGCAGCAGCAGAAAGACCCACGCGGAGTGGATGGAGCCGGTGGTCCATTCGACCAGGCGCGCGGGGATCTGCGCGTCGATCAGGTAATTGGTGAATCCGAGGGCCACGCCGAGGATCAGCAGCACGCCGCCGATGAGCAATCCGCATTCGGCCATGACGCGCGGGACGTCTTTCGTGAGTTTCAGGTCTTTATAAATGAATACCTCGACCACGAAGGCGTAAAAGGCCGTCAGCGCGGAGGCTTCGACGGGCGTGGCGAAGCCGCCGAACAGCGCCGCCAGCGCCACCACCGGAAGCATGAGTTCCCACTTGGCCTCGAATAGGGCGCGGCCGGCCGCGCGCCAGTCGAAGGCGCGCCGGGCGCCTTCCAGCTTGGGTCCAATGCGAATCCCCCACCAGCAGGTCATGAGAACCAGGAGGATGCCAGGCACAATTCCGCCCAGGAACATCTGCTCGATGGTGACCTTGGCGATGATGGCGTACAGAATGAGAGGCAAGCAGGGCGGCAGGAGCACGCCCAGCGAGCCGGCGCCGGTGATGAAGCCGAGGGCGGATTTCTCGGAGTACCGCGCGGCCAACAAGATGGGCATCAGCAACCCGCCCAGGGCCAGGATAGTCACCCCCGAAGCGCCGGTGAAGGATGTGAAGAACGCACAGACAAGCGCGGTGACGATGGCGGGGCCGCCGCGGAACTGCCCGACCAGGGTGTCGAAGACGCGCACCAGGCGTTTGGATGCGCCGCCCTCGGCCAGGAAGTATCCGGCCAGCGTGAACAGGGGAATGGTGGGCAGCGTGGGGTTGGTGACCAGCCGGTAGTGATCCACCGGGATGTTGGCGATGGAGACGCCGGCGCCCCAAAAGAGGATGACCGCCGCGCCGCCCAGCGTCACGAACACCGGCGTGCCGGCCAGCGTGGCGAGCAGCAAAGTCACCAGCGCGGGAAGCACCAGTTGTTCGGGAGGCACGGGCGGCCGGACGCCGATCCAAACCACGGCGGCGGCGAGCGCCACGGCGGCCGAGCGCCCCGCCCAGCGCCCCGAGGCGTGCCTGAGCAAACGCACGGTGAGCGCCACAAACCCGAGCGGCAAGACGGCCTGAATCACCCAGACGGGCACGCCGTAGGCCAGGATCTTGCCGCCTTCGCGTTCGCTGACGACGAGTTGAATCGACGCCCAAACCAGCAAGCCCGTGATGGCCGCGGCGAACCCATAGCCGAAGATGCGGGCCGCGGCCTTCCACTTGCCTCCGAGGAATTGAGTGATCGTGGAGAGCGCCAGCAGGCGGTCCTCGCGCGCGGCAATCGCGCCGCCGAGCATGCCGACGACCAGGGTGAGATGCTGCACCCAGGCGGCCGAGTTCGAAATCCCCGTTTGCAACGTCCCCCGAAGGGCGATTTCCACCAGCGGCACAAGCATCATCACGCCCAGCGCCAGCGCGATGGCGACATTCTCGATGTTTGCCAGCAGGCTCATTTCCTGGGCCCGGCACGGTACTGAGCGAGCACGCGAACCACCTCATCGAACATGTCCGCCGGCACCACCGCGCCGCGGATTCTGGGATAGACCGCTTCGGCGCTCCGGCGCCACTCGGCTTCCACATCCGCCGTGGCGGCGTGGACCATGAGCTTGTTCTTCTTCATCGCGACCACCGCCTGATCGTTCTCGGCGCGGCCGCGCGCTTCCATCTGCGCGCCGGCCTCCGCCGCGGCCTTGGTCATGGCCTCCCGCGCCGGCGCGGGGAATTTCTCCCACGATTTGCGCGCGATGATGGTTGCGCCCACCAGCGGCGCCCAGTTGAGATCCAGCATGTGCGGCGCCGCCGTGTAGTACAGGCTCGCCAGGGCGACGAAGGGGACCGTGGGAATCACTTTAATCAAACCGGTCCGGAGGCCGGGCAGGATGTCGGCGGTCTCCAGCGAAACCGGCTGGTATCCGGATGCTTTGTAGATGTCGACGGCGTGCGCGTCGCCGGCCCAGGTAAACACCTTCATGCGCTTGAGGTCCGCCGGAAGCGTGATGGCCTCCTTCGAGAAGAAGCGAACCCAGCCGGCGTTGCCCCAGAACAACACCACGAATCCCTTATCGAGCAGGCGCTTTTCGAGCCCCGGACGGAGTTTGGCCCCGACGTGCTCGACCTCCTCCATGTTCCGGAACATCATGGGGATGCTTTGCAGCGCGGTGACGGCGGGCTCGACTTCCGACAAGCCGTTGGCGGTGAGCACCGCGGCGTCCAGCGTGCCCAGCCTCATGCGGCGCACCATGTCGGCCTCGCCGCCCAGCGCGCCGCCCGGGTGCACAATCAGGTCGGCGCCTCCGCCCGGGGCCTTGCGCCATGCCTCGCCCATGGCCAGCAGAATCTTGTGGTAGCTGGTGCCGGCGGGCAGAACGGTGCCCAGTTTCACTCTCGCGGGCGGCTGAGCGAAACAGTCGAGGCCGCACAAGATCAGCCCGAGCAGTAGCGATTTTCGCACGGAATTCCCCCTAATCCACGAATAGCCGGTCGACCCGGCCGAGCAGCCAGCGCGCCCGGCGCTGCGCCACCAGGTTCGCCAGGCGGTAGTCGGGCTTCGCGTCGGCGTCGATCTCGAGGGCGCGCTTGAGCAGTTCCTCGAATTCCTTCCGGTTCTGAGCTGCCACGGACACATTTTCCGCCAGCGAGACCAGCGGGCCGGCCTGGTGGCCGCCGGTAAGTTCCATCGCCCGGGCGAAGCGCTTGCGCGACCGCGCGGCCGCTCCGGTTTCGCCGCCCGGCCGGCCCATCTCGTAAGTGATCAGAAAGGATTGGATGGCACCCTGATCGAAGTCCTCGTTCAAGTTGAAAGCGCTATCGATGAGCGTCTCCACCATGGGCTGCGCCGCCACCAGGTCCGGATTGTCCTTCGAGACGGAAATAGCGGCGGCCCAGGAAACCGCGGTCCAGTAGGCCAGAGGCACGTCGGCGCGAGTGAGCCTGGCCGCGGCCGCCGCCGGCTGGTCGCGCAACTGAATTTCGAAGCCGGGATAGCGCACCTCGAGGCCGCGCATTCCGTAATTGCGCGCGCGCAGGTACAGACGCCGGGCGCGGGTCTTGAGAACCGTCGAGACGGCCAGGTCGCGCTCCTCCATCTCGTCGGCGTCCTGGTGGACGAAGGCGTACGCGTACTGGGTGAAGCCGCTGGCCGCGGCAAACAGCAAACCGCGATGGCGGGGGCTTTCGGCAAGCAGGCTTTCGATCAGCTTGAGACTAAAGGGCAGGGCCTCGCGGATCAACTGTGGGTCGTCGTCGGAGGCGTAGGTAGTGCCGGAGGCCGCTAGCGAGTCGCCCAGCTTGTTGATCGCGTATCGTTTGATCGAGCACCCGCAGCCCGCCGCGAGCGCGACGGCCACCGCCAACCACACACACGGGCGCCGTGACGCCGGGGACTTCTCCCGAAGTGCTTCCGAAGGCGGCGAGTTGAAGAGCGTTTCCACGATTGAGAGCCGTTCTGCGATTTTGAGGGTCTAACCCGAATAGTGTACATCAGAGCGTGGCAGTTCGCTGTGAGCGTGCTTAGGGCCGGCGCAACTGCCTTCCGCCTCACACGCCCAGTGACCGGACGGGGTGCTCGAACAACCTGGCCAACGGAACGAAGTCCGCAATCGGGCGGCGGTGCGTGCATCCCTTGCACATCCGGAGACCGTCGCGCCACAGGCGCCTCGCGCGCTCGCCATTGTAGATATTGGACAAGCTTTCGCAGGTGACGTTGCCGATCTTGTTCTCGGCATCGCTGTCATAGTCCACGCAACTGCAAAACTGGACATCGCCGTTGACAACCACCTTCAAGTGAAGGATTGGATAGGCGCAAGGGCCGCCCTCTTCCAGGTGCGCCGCCAGATCCGGACCCGCCCAGGTTCCGTCGAAGGGCAGCGGTTTGGACGTGTCGATAGCTCCAGCCCAGTTGCCGAAGCTGGTGACCGCTTCGTACGGGAACTCCCGGCCGAAGTTGCCGGCCATCCAATTTCGAATGAACCCGTCCTCGTATTTCTTGAGCAGTCGCGCGGCAATCACCAGTTGGCACCGGTGGTTCAGCTTGAGCATGCGTTGGATGCTCTCCACCATGCGCGCGTAGCGGTTAGGACGCAATGTCATCGCCGCGTATTCTTCCTCGTCGAGTCCGTAAACCGAGATGTTGATTCGATCGCAAGCATTTATAATGTATTCCAGATCGGCGTCCGGAATAACATGCGCATTCACCGCGTTGGTGACGAAACCAAGTGAGCCGATTGCGAGTTGCCGCTTGAGGAAACGGATTCGTTCGACCAGCGCTTTGTCCAGCAATACATCTCCCACCTGGGGCGTTAGCACCACATCGCCACCGCCCATATCGCAGTAATCCGCGACGATTTTCTCGAACAGCGGCATCGGCATCGTCTCGCGTGCGCGGGTCATCTCCGCATAGGGGCAGATGATGCACTTCAGATTACAGATGTTCACGGTTTCGACGTGCGGCAGCAGCGGCCGGCACAGGCCGCCGTGGGACAGAAACGGTCTGAGAGCGGCGCGATTCAACGCCTGGATGTGCCCGTACGGGACGCTGTGCCGGGTGTCGTCCGTCCACCAGGTTTGTGTCGGTACTTCGATGTGTAGGTCGGCAAAGGCGCCGACCTCGTTTTCGTCGAACCAGCGCACCCACTCCTGGACCAGAGTTACTCGCAGGATATAGCTTCCGGCTTTGTCGGGCACGGCGATCGGGAACATGTACTGGCGAGAACTCCCAGTCACAATCGGTTTCGTGATGGCGAACCTGCCCGCGTCGAGGCGGAGCGCGGTTCCATCTGCGTTGAACCAGTGATAAGCGATGTAGACTGCATTCGGAGCCGAGCTGACGAGACTCACCTCCGCCCCATTCACGAGGGTGACACGCACGGAAATGCTCGAGAATTCGGCTGCAATCCCCGGGCATTCGCACGACAATGCCACTCGTGCGGCTTGGTGAGCCGGCAGCGCATCCATGCAGCGAGTATAGCGCGAGCTTCCCAGCGCAATACCCGCCTCACAGGCGTGTCCCGAGCCGCGGCCGGGTGCCGTGCGCCCTGCGATGAGCGCACGCACGTCGCCCTTCAGCGGATCGGCCGCAACCTCCGCCGCTCCAGGACGGGAGATCCGTACAAGTCACGGAAGTTTGGAGTATACTGTAGTCACCCTACGTGCTGAACTGGGCCTTTTAGCACTCGGCTGGAGAAAACATGCGCCGTTCAAGGTATTCCTGTCTGGCGATCACCTTTTTCGTTGTGTTGGAGACTACCGTCCCGTCATTCGCACAGGGGACCGCCGCCCCGAAGCCACCGCCGAAAGCCAAGCCGGCAGCGCCGCGCGGGCCGCAGGCGGCGAAGCCCAAACCGCCAGCCCAACGCAATTCGGAGCCGGCGGTCCTCACTAACGATTCCATCATTAAGATGATCTCCGGCGGCGTGGATGAAGAGATCGTGATCGCGAAGATCAACTCTTCGGCCGCGGCATTCACTTTGGACGCCGACAGCTTGATTCGCCTCAAGAGCGCGAAGGTTCCGTCGACCGTGGTGCGCGCCATGCTGAATTGGAAGGCGCCCGGAACCGCCGCCCCGGCCGTCCCTCCCGCCGCTCCCGAGCCGGTGGCCGGAAATATCGTGAAAGATCCCGGCCCCGCGCTTCCTTCCGTCTCGCCTCCGGCCGCTCTTCCGGACACTCCGTTGACCACCGTGACCGCACGGCAGGGGGCGAGCGCGTTCCCGTTAGGCGACAAGCCGCAATCGGTGTTGTTTGTTAAGAGCGAGGCGGGGACCGCCAAGGAAGCGGTTGTGAATGTCGTTCTGGGCGATGTCGGGGTTCAGTTGATTACCATGGGTCTGTCGCCGATGCTCGGGTTTAATCCATACCTGGGCGACGCAATCAACAAAGCGGCGAAAGTCGGCAAGGGCCTGCTGCTGAATCAGAATGGGGCGACCAAGGGTTTCGAGATCGAGACCCTGACCGGATCGACGGCGGATGTGACGCTGAAAGAAGGCAAGGTCGAACTCCTGATTCCGCTGAACCGTTACATTTCGAGTGCGGATATGGACCCCAGCGCCATCGAGCCGGTCGTGTTGCGAATGCAGCCGAGGGACAACGAGCAAAGACGCGTGCTCTCCGGCAGGAAAGTGATTATCAAGCAGACGAAGAAGGGGCGGTTCGATATGAAGCCGACCACCGACCGGGTGGAAAGCGATGTGGAACAGTCCCTTGTCCCGATCACCGTTGAGCGGATGCCGAACGGGGTCATCCGGATCACGACCAACGAGGACCTTACGCGCGGCGAGTATGCGCTGGTGTTCCGGAAAAAGGATGCGTCGAGTGTTTATACCGCGAACGTGGCACTGAAAGCGACCCCCAGCCAGGCCAGCGCCCCCGCGCAGGCTGCGCCGCCAGCCGGAGCTTTCCCTGGAATGACTCCGGAGATGATGGGCCAGATGACGCCGGAACAAATAGCATCCATGCAGCAGGCGCAGCAGGGCCAGGGGCAACCGGCTCGGCCGCGAGGCGGGATGTTTGGCGGCCTGGGTCGCCGTGCTCCGGCCGCCCCGCCGCCTCAAGCGCCCGGCGCGGATACGGCCGTGGCCGGGTTCTTGGCGTGGGATTTCCGCGTGCTCCCATAACCGACCGGCGCGCTCCCCCGCGAAAGCGGAGTTTCGGATATCCTGGTCGAGGTGGAGCCTCCCATGCGCGCGGCATTTTACGAAGGACACGAAACAATTTCCCTGGGCCAGTGCGTTCCGGTCCCGCCCGCCGCCGGCCAGGCGCAAATCCGCGTCTCTCACTGCGGCATCTACGGAACCGACCTGCACATCTTTCACGGCAAGATGGATCACCGCGTCAAAATGCCGCAGGTGATCGGCCATGAGATGTCGGGCGTGATCGCGGCGGTGGGCCAGGACGTCGCCGGGTTCGCCCCCGGCGACCGCGTCACGGTTCGCCCGCTGGACCATTGCGGCGATTGCCCGGCCTGCCGCGCCGGTCACAGCCACATTTGCCAGCGGCTGAAGTTCATCGGCATCGATTCGCCCGGCGCGTTTCAGGAAACCTGGACCGTGCCCGCGCACACGCTGCACCGGCTTCCGGATTCGCTGTCCCTGCGCGAGGCCGCGCTGATCGAGCCTCTGGCCGTGGCCTGCCACGATGTCCGGCTGGGCCAGGTGAAGGCCGGCGAGTACGTGGTGGTCCAGGGCGGCGGCCCCATCGGCGCGCTGGTGGCGATGGTGGCCGCGCAGGCGGGCGCGCGCGTCCTGGTGAGCGAGATCAACTCGTTTCGCCTGCAGCTTGCCGCCCGGCTGGGCTTGCGCGCATTGGACCCGAACCAAATCGACCTGGTCGAGTTGGTGACGCAGGAAACCGGCGGCGCGGGCGCCGACGTGGTTTTCGAAGTCACCGGGTCCGCCGCCGGCGCCGAGATGATGACCAGGCTGCCGCGCACGCGCGGGCGGATGGTGATGGTGGCCATCTACAGCCAGCCCGCCAAGGTGGACCTGTTCCGCTTCTTCTGGCGCGAGTTGAAGCTGATCGGCGCGCGCGTGTACGAACCGGAGGACTTCGAGGCGGCCATCCGCCTGGCGGCCTCGGGCGTCATGCCGCTGGCGGCGCTGATCACGCGGGTTTGCGATCTGAGCGAACTCGGCGCGGCCCTGGGCGGCGCGACGGGCGGCGGCGAGGTCATGAAGATTCTGGTGCGTTGTTCGGAAGAGGTGGAACAATGAGCGTTCTGGATCTGTTTCGACTGGACGGCAAGACGGCGCTGGTGACCGGCGCGCGGCGCGGCATCGGCAAGGCCATGGCCATTGCGCTGGCCGAGGCCGGGGCCGACATCATCGGAGTGAGCCGCTCGATGGAGCCTTCCGGCAGCCAGATCGAAAAAGAGGTCCTGGCGCGCGGGCGCAAGTTCACCGGCTATGCCTGCGACTTCAAGGACCGCAAAGCGGTGTACGCATTCCTCGAGAAGGCGCTGGCGGAGAATCCGGTCATCGACATCCTGGTCAACAACGCCGGCACCATCCTGCGCAAACCCGCTGTCGAACACCCCGACGAGTATTGGGACGAAGTGATCGACACCAACCTCAATTCGCAGTGGGTGATCAGCCGCGAAATCGGCAAGCGCATGGTCCAGCGCGGCTCCGGCAAGGTGATCTTCACGGCGTCGCTGCTGACCTTCCAGGGCGGCATCACGGTGCCGGGCTACGCCGCCAGCAAGGGAGCCATCGGGCAACTGGTCAAGGCGCTGGCCAACGAGTGGGCGCCCCACGGCGTGCAGGTGAACGCCGTCGCTCCGGGCTATATCGCCACCGACAACACCACCGCGCTACGGGCGGACCCGGTGCGCGGCCCCTCCATTCTGGCGCGCATTCCGGCCGGGCGCTGGGGCGCACCCGAGGATTTCATGGGCGCGGCGGTCTACCTGGCTTCGCGCGCTTCCGATTACGTTACCGGCTCAATCCTGATGGTGGATGGCGGCTGGATGGGGAGATAACATGCTGAACATTCGAGAAGCGGATCAAACCAGGTGGGACCTGGTGAGCTTGGGCGAAGTGATGCTGCGCCTGGATCCGGGCGACTTCCGCATCTGGACCACGCGCTCGTTCCAGGCGTGGGAGGGCGGCGGCGAATACAACGTCGCGCGCGGCTTGAAGCGCTGCTTCGGATTGCGCACCGCGGTGGTGACGGCTTTTGCCGACAACCCGGTGGGCCGGCTCATCCAAGACCTGATCTACCAGGGCGGCGTCGATCAGTCGCAAGTCCTGTGGGTCAAGTACGACGGCGTGGGCCGGTCGGTTCGCAACGGCCTGAACTTCACCGAGCGCGGGTTTGGCGTTCGCGCCGCACTGGGTTGTTCGGACCGCGGCCACACCGCCGCTTCGCAACTGAAGCCCGGCCAGATCGATTGGGACGAGATCTTCGGCCGGCAGGGCGCGCGCTGGCTGCACACCGGCGGCATCTTCTGCGCGCTGTCGGAAACCACGCCGCTGGTGGCCATGGAAGCCATGCAGGCGGCCAAGAAGCACGGCACGATGGTCTCCTACGACCTCAACTACCGCCCCTCGCTGTGGAAGGGCATCGGCGGCGAGCAGAAGGCGCGCGAGGTGAACCGCGAACTGGCCCGCTACGTCGACGTCATGCTGGGCAACGAAGAGGACTTCACGGCCGCGCTCGGTTTCGACGTCGAGGGCCTGGACCAGCACCTGTCGAAACTCGACCCGGCGAATTTCTTCAAGATGATCGAGCGCGCGGTGAAGGAGTATCCCAACTTCCAGGTGGTCGCCACCACCCTGCGCAACGCCAAAACGGCCTCGCGCAACGACTGGGGCGCGGTCTGCTACACCGACGGCCAATTCTACCAGGCCGCCCAGCGCAACGACCTCGAGATTCTGGACCGCGTCGGCGGCGGCGACTCGTTCGCATCCGGCCTGATCTACGGCTTGCTGATGGGCAAGGGCCCGCAGTACGCCGTCGATTGCGGCGCCGCCCACGGAGCCCTGGCCATGACCACCCCCGGCGACACCACCATGGCCACCCTCGCCGAGGTCGAAAAGGTCATGAAGGGCGGCGGCGCCCGCGTCGACCGCTGAGAGTTTCGGGGACAGGCTACGAAACCCCGAAATTAAATTCCGGATTTCGTAGCCGGAGGTCATGATCGCGTCGCGCTCACCGAAGGTGATGAAAAAGGGGGACACGCCTGTGTCTCTGGACGGGCGACGGGTTGCGTAAGATTAGCCCGGAGTGTCCCCGGGTCTCTGGATTTTCGAGAGTGTCCCCGAAATAGGTTAGCGGATGGCCATGGTCACCGGCGCGCTGGTCTGGCCGGCGGCTTCCAGCAGCACCTCGACCGCGTCGCCAACCGGCGCGTCCGCCGGCACCCTGGCGTTCACCTGGTACAGCCCGGCGAAGCCCGGCGTCAGGCCGCTGAACAGCACTTCCGCCGGCTTCCCGCCGATGGTCACTCTAACCACAGCCCGCGTTACCGCGGCCGGCACCGGCGCCGGCTGACCAAGCACCACCGGCGGATCCACGGCCCCCAGCCCGGTGCAGTAGATCACGATGATCTCGCCGCGCCCGGCCGGCGTGACGGGCCGGGCCAGCGTGATCTGATCGGACTTGACGATGATGCCCTGCCCCGATCCGCTCTGGTTCTCGGTGAAGACCCCGGGCTGCGCCGCGGCCACCACAAACGGCTCCGGCATCGACAACTCGTCGCCGCGCCGGACCTCGACCTGCAAGGTCTCGTCCACCGGAAGGTCGTAGGGCAGTTGAGCGTTGATCTGCCCGGCTCGCGCGCTGGTCGCCACCAGGGGCAGCACTTCCCCCGCCAGCCGGACCTCGGTGCCGCTCAGGCTAAAAGGAAGGGGAAACGCGCTGACCGACTCCGTAGTGGTAAGATTCGATCCGAACAGCGCCACCAGGCTTCCCGGCGCCAGCGCGCCGCCCACCTTGTAGCTGGCCGCATGCAGCAGCGCTCCCTGCGGCACCACGGGAGTGGTGGAATCCAGGACCCGCCCGGCACGGGTCGCCTGACCGGCCCGGCGGTCGCTGCCTTCAATCAGCAGCGCCGTCACCGCCACCTGCACTTGGTCCGTCGAGGCGTTCGTGGGCCGCCAGGTGGCCCGCCATTCGCCGTTGGAAACGTGCGTCAGCGCAAGTTCCGGATCGCGGTTGCCGAAACGGACCACGACCACCGCGCTTCGTCCCGGGCCCGGCACCAGCGGCGCGCCGTTGCAGTCGACGCCCTTCACGGCGATCGACACGGGCTCGCCCCGGCGCACCGCAAAGTCGTTGGCGAGTTCGGTGAACTGCACGTTCAGCGCGCAACTCGCGGCTTGCCTCTCGCCGCCTTTGGCGTACCCCCCAACCGCCGGGCGCGGGGCCAGCACGGTCAGCAACTCGACGTTTTGCGGCGGCGTGCCGTCGTCGAATAACAGCGTGATCGCGCCGCGATACACTCCCGGCGTCAGGCTCGTAAAATCGGGCTGCACCACGATGCGGTTCGGCTTGCCCGGCGACACCGTGGCGCTGACCGGACGATAGTTCACCCACACGCCGCCGAAGGTGGCGCGAGAGGAAATGTAGTTGGCCGCCTTGCTGTGCAGGTTCGTGATCTGGATGTCCTGCGAACCCGGCGTGTCGCCGCCATCGACGCCGATATACACCAGGCCGGCGGGCCGCACCTCGGGCCCGGGGTTCTCGCCCTCGGGCAGCACGCGCAGAACCACCGTCAGCGTTTGCGGCGAGTTGCCGGCGGCGGCCGCGACTTCAATCCGCCCGTAGTAGGTCCCCGCCGGCAGCCCGCTGGAGTTCACGTTCGCGTCCACCATCGAGACATCCAGCAGCGGCTTCTCAACCCGGCCGCTGCCACTGGAAAGCGTGAGCCAGTTTCCGCCGGTCAGCGTGGATGCCTTCGCCGACCAGTTCATCGCGCCCTCGCCGCCGTTCAGGATTCCGAACGATCGCGGCGACGGGGCGCCCCCGCCGGCCACGGCTCTGAAAGAGAGGCCGGTCTGCGACAGCAGAATCCTCGGCTTTTGGTCGGTGATGGTCATGCTCACGGCGACCGTCAGCGCCGTCCCGGTCGCCGGCCTCAGGGTGATGGTTCCCGAATAGGCTCCCGCTCCCAGCGCGCCGGGGTTCGCCGCAACGGTGAGCACCGCCGGGGCCGACGCCGACGCCGCGCCGCTGGCCGGAGTGACGCTCAGCCAATTGCTCCCGCCGGCGGTGGACGCGGAGGCCGTGAAGTTGAGCGATCCGCCTCCGATATTGGTCACGGTAAGCTGGGCCGACGAGGGGCCGGCGGCCTTGCCGAAGGAGAACGAAAGGCCGCGCGTCTCCAGCGCCAGTTGCGCGGGCCGCGCTTCGGTCACCGTGAGCTTTACCGACACGTTCCTGACGGTCGGGTTCGCCGTCGGGCAGACGATGCTGACGATCCCCTCATAGACGCCGGGCGTCAGCCGGGTCGGATCCAGAGTGATCTGCAGCCCCGCGGGCATGCTCCCCTGCTCCGGTTGCACGGAGAGCCAGCCGGCTCCATCCCGCGTGCTGGCGAGGACCGTGAATGGTAGGCCGGCGACGGAGGCGGCCAGGTTCAGCGTGCCTGCCGGAACCGGCGGTCCGCCGCTGAGGGTGGTCGCCGAGATGGACTCGGGGGAGACACTGAAAGTAGCGGCGGAAGCCGAGACCACCCGGACCCGGTCGTTCTCGGTGTCGGCGATGATGAGGTTGCCGGCCCGGTCCAGGGCCACGCTGAACGGCGTCGCGAGCCACGCGGCGGTGGACGGCCCGCCATCGCCCCGGAAGCCTCGCGCTCCACTGCCGGCCAGAGTGGAAATCCTGCCGTCCACTCCGACTTTGCGAACCGCGTCGAAGAAGGTGTCCGCGATATAGAGGTTGCCCGCCTGATCCGGCGTCACCCCGTACGGCGAACCCAGGGGCGTTTGCGTTGCCAGACCTCCGTCTCCGGCGTACACACCCTGGACTCCGTTGCCGGCGACGGTAGTGATCACACCGCTGGAAGAAACTTTCCGGATGCGCCGGTTATTGGAATCGGCGATGTACAGGATCCCGGCCGCGTCCACCGCCACGCCCCATGGCTTGTTCAACTGCGCCCTTGTCGCCAGCAAGCCGTCGGGGGAAAATCCGGGTTCGCCGGTTCCCGCGACCGTGCTGATCATTCCGTCGCGCCCGACCTTGCGGACGCGGTGAGCGTCGGAGTCGGCGACGTAAATGTTCCCGCCGGAATCCACGGCCACGCCGGATGCAAATGCGAAGACCGCTTTGAGCGCCGGCCCGTCGTCCGCCGAGGCTCCCTGACCGTAGGTCCCAGCAACGGTAGTGATGATGCCCGCCGGGGTGACCTTATGGACGTGGCTTCCATCCGCAATGAAAAGATTTCCGGCCGCGTCCAGCGCCAGCCCGCTGGGCATGTTCAGCCGCGCCTCGGCCGCCGGCCCGTCGTCGCCCGAATACCCGGGTTCGCCGTTTCCCGCGAAGGTGCGGATGATGCCGTCCGGCGACACTTTCCGGACGCAGAAATTCCTTTGGTCGGCGATGAACACATTGCCGGCGGAGTCCGCGACTACCCCCATCGGAAGACCCAGCAAGGCGCTGCGAGCCGGCCCTCCGTCCCCGCCAAAACGATAACGGGCCCCATTGCCGGCGACGGTCCGGATGATCCCGTCCGGGCTCACCCGCCGGAGGCGATGGTTCTCCGTGTCGGCAATGTACAGGTTACCTGTACGGTCCAGAGACAACTGCTGCGGCCCCCCCAGCCGGGCGCGCGTGGCGAAGTCGCCGTCGCCTTCGAATCCGCCTTGTCCGATGCCCGCGACGGTGATAATCGTTCCACCCGCATCCACCTTGTAGACTCTGCCGGCTCGGTAATCCGCGATCAGCAGGTTTCCGGAGGCGTCCACCTCGACGAAAGCGGGAAAACACAGGGAGGCCTTTACGGCCGGACCGCCGTCCTGGCCCGGCCCGCACGTCCCGGTACCGGCAACCGTGGAAACGATGCCGCCGATGGAACTGATCTTGCGGACCCGGCCTCTGGTGGGTTCCGCGATGTACAGGTTTCCGTTTCCATCCACCGCCACCGACCAGGGGTTCACAAGAGCCTTCGTCGCCGACACGCCGTCGGCCGTTTCCGAGCCTCCGCCCGCCACGGTGGTGATGACGCCGGCAAGGGTCACTTTGCGCACGCGAAGATAACCTTCGGCGATGAACAGGTTGCCCGCCGCGTCCACCGCCACGTCCATCGGCGAAGTAACGCCGGCGCCGCCCGCCACCGTCGAAATGAATCCCTGCGCGGACACCTTGCGGACACGGTCGTTCCCCGTGTCGGCGATGTAGAGGTTGCCCGCCGAATCCACTTCCAGTCCCGACGGCTGGTTCAGCATGGCTTGCGTGGCCCGCCCGTTGTCTCCGGAAAAGCCCCGCCCGCCGTTGCCGGCATACAGCGTGATGTCGCCATCCTTCGACAGCCGCAGAACCACGTTGGCGTGAGACAGCGACAGGAATACCTGGCCGGTTGCGTCGGCGGCCGCGCCGCTCACTGGCCCCAGCGGCGTCGCAAGTGCGGGCTGGCTGGCGCTCGGAAACACCGCATCGGTGCCCGCCAGAGTGGTGATGGTTCCCTGCGCGAAGCACGGGATCGAGATCAGAGCAACCATGCCAAGCCAAAGGAAACCGGCGCGTGAGGAAACGGGACGCATCGTAACCCCCCCTTACCAACCATGCTACCGCAGGCGCAGGCTTCTCCAGAACCACTCCAGTTCCACCAGGCGGCGCGTGTCCGGATGGATCACCACCCGGATCGAGTCGCCGTCCACGCGCAGACCCTGGTGCACCCGCTTCCATTGAATCTCGACCAGCCACCGCCGAGGCGCCCACTCGACGTGTTGAAACGATTCCAGCACGGCGTCCGGCGGTATGCTGATGAGGCTTGCGGCCAGCGCCAGAGCCTGCTCTCCGGTCAGCTCCGTCCGGGTGGGAGGATCCGAGTAGCGGTCGACCGAATACCCCAGCATGTCGCCGGTGTCGCCGTCCAGCTTCACGCGCGCATCGGACCAGTGGCGCGAGATATGCACCCGCACCTGGCTGCCGGTCTTGTAGGGTTGCGGTTCGTCGGCCTGGCAGGAAAAAAGTTCACGCGCATTGGACACGCTCTGGCCGGCGCGTTTCAGGCGGCCCGTAAGAATGCGCTCGACGCGTTCGGCGGCTTCCTTGCGGCGGGGGTCGGCGGGGTTCATAAGCTCCTCTGGACGGCCAAGACCGCGCCGCTTGAGTCATCGACATCCACGCGCACCCAGCCCCACCGGCTGGAGAGTGTTACGATCCAGGCCACGCAGTCCACGCCGGGCTGGCTGCCGTCTCCTCCGCGATGGGCCAGCACGATGGCCTTTTCGGCCGAGGCCGGCCGCATCGCCGGGTCGATTTCCAGTTCCGCCCGCTTCGCCTTCACCAAAGCCACCGCCTGTTGCTGGTTCATAATGGCGCCTCCAGGCCCTCCCTGCCGTACAGGCACTGGATGACGCGCAGCGTCAGCGGGTTCACCCACACGTGCAGCACCTGGTCGGGCGCGGGCGCCGGTTCGAGAAACACGATGGCCTCCTGGGTCCATCCCACGGGCGGAAGCAGCCGCGGCTGGGCCCGGCTCAGCACTGCCGTCTTGGGCAGTTCCAGCTCGTCCCGGATCGCGCGGAACAGCGCCTCGCGGTCTACCGGCGCCTCCACGGAGGTGCCCTTTCGCCCGTCGTCGCGCCAGCCGATGAACTTGCCCTGCCGGTTGAAGAACACGACCATGTCGTCGCTGTTGGCCAGCACTACGAACTTGTGATCCGAGATCCGGCGGCGCACGTCCGAGTAGTAGCCGGTCTGCTCGTCCACATGCAGCACTTCGCGCCCGGCGGGGGCGTCCTTCAGGGCGCGGTCGAGAACCTGGCGAGCCTGCTGTTCGAGTTGGTCTTCGGTCACTTGGTTGCCGCTTCCTTGCCGGCCGGATCCTCGCGGGGATTAAGAACCCCCGAGGAATCCATAAGACGCGGATAATATCTGGGGCGGGTCCCGAGCCTGGCGGCGTCGCGATACGCCTGCACGATGCGGGTTGTGTCGTACTCGTTGGGGGCCGGGGCCTTCTTGGTGCCCTTGATGAATCGCGTCATTACGTCAAGACCGATCTGGGAGCAGCTATGGTCGTCGATGACACTATACTCCCAGCCGTGGTAGTACTTGGTGGGAACGGTCTGGTTCACGAAGAATTCGCCGAGATTGGTCGTAAGGATCGTCCGGCAGCCATCGGCCCATAGGAGTATCCGGGGCGTCCGGCTCGAAAGCGAGAGCTTGTAACCATCTTGCGGAGCGAACTGATACAGCGTGAGGTAGGTCCGGTCCTTGGCGGGCATACTCCACACCCCCACCGCATACGAGGTCTTACCCTTCCGCCCCAGGGCGAGGTAGTTACAGACGTGAGAACGGTTTCCGCAGCCGCCGAACCTGGTGTGATAGTGCGCCTCGTCCGCCTTGATCGACAGCTTCGCCGCCTTGGTCTTCTCGATCTCGGTGGGGCAGATATTGCGGTCCGGAACAAAGCCCGAGTGATAGACGTCCAGCTTCACTTTCTTCTGCTTCTTGCCCTTGCCCACGGTTCTCTCGGGGTGATCCGGATGTACGCACCCGCAGGCGGCGTGGCCTAACAGGAACACAAGGTAGCGGTGGTGGAAATGTTTGGCCCAGTCCGGCGCGCCCTTGGGCGGGCCGATCATCAGGTAGGACCGATAATACTTCGTTCCGCCGCGGAAGAACTGGTGCAGGCGCTGGGCGGCTTTCATGGTTTCCGCGAGGTCATACGCCGGGGAATGGATGAACACCGTGAACCGCATGTGCAGGCAGGCCTTCTCGCTTTTCTCGTAGTCCCGTTCGGAGGCCAGCATCACCGTTCCCGAGTCGCCGAAGGCGATGTAGAAGGCGTAGAAATTGTTGCCCGGGTAATTCCAATGCTCGTCGAAGTTCAAGAACTTGACGTAGGGCTTGGACCCGTTGGCCAGCAGGACCTTGTTGCCTTTCACTACGGCATCCAGCCCGTCCTGGTCTTCGGATTCGTAATCGGCATAGGGGTAATCCGTCGTCGGGTCGGCGATCTCGTTGATCCGCCTGACGGACAGGCGGGCCTGGGTGCCTTCCAGCACGTTCTTGACCTCGATGTTCATGCCGGCTTTCCCCTTGGCCGGTTCATCCGGGTCGCCGTAGGGAATTACCCACTCGGTATCCCAGGCCGCCTTGACGATGGCGACGACCCGAACGTCCGCGGAAGCCCAGGAGAGCCACTCGCCGGCGACCGTCGTCCGCCCCGCGCCTCGTTTCAACGGTTCTCCGGGCGAATCGTTCGTATTGTTCCAGACCTCGACCCGGACCAGGATATCGGAGAGGTCGGCCGTGACGAGCTTTCCGATGCGGTCCGGAAACCCCTTGTCGATCTTGCCGTCCCACCGGTCCAGCATCGGCACCTGGTTGCGGACGCCGTGGACGTAGTGGTCCGGCTTCAGCTTCTGGCTGTGCACCATTACGAATCCGTCCTTGGCGAGAACGTCGGGCGCCCAGTAGGCGATCCGCCCGGAGCGGATGCGCTTGTTGGGGTCGTTGATGTCATAGCTGACTTCGAGGACCCGTTCGGTCGGATCCCACGGGTTCGTACATTCGACGTTGCTGACCTGGAACGGCCGCAGCTCGACGACGTTCTCCTGGGTGGTGGTCGCGCCTCCCTTGGCCTTGGACTGAGGGGTGCTCACTCTTCCGCCTCCTCCTCTTCTTCCTCGGGGAACTCCTCCGCCTCGTCGGGCGTATCCAAGGGGGACAAGCCTGCTTCGGGAACCTTGTACCTGGCCGCCGAGACGCCATACGAGCCGCCGGCGGCGCCGGCGGCGGCTCCTTCAGTGGCGCCCCCGGAGTACTCGTCCTCGGCGGGTATGTCGAGGAAGTGCACTTCGCCCGAGTCCGGGTCCACTCCCTCGAAGCGCGCCTTGCCCTGGCTGTCGGTGCGTCCCGAGAGCACCTGGCCTCCCGCCAGGGCGATCCGGAGATTCTGATCCGGCAGCGGCGCACCCAGGAAGTCCTTGAGCAGGATGGAAATCCAGGTCTTCTCGGGCGGCGTCTGTTGTCCCTGCCCGGCGCCCTGGCTCGCGCCGGCCGGGGAACCGGACTGAGCGGCACCGCCTCCGCTGGCCCCGGAACTGGACTGAGAGCCCCCTCCCGAAGACGAACCGCCCCCCTCGCTCTGCCCTGGCGGCGCCGAATCGGGGGCCGGCTGTAGCGGCCCCAGCGTCGAGGCCGGAGGGGCCGCAACACTCACCACCGGACTGCTCGGGCAGCCCATGCCGACCTCTCCGATGATCACGGTCGGACAGCCCATCACAATCGAGCCTCCGTGGGCCGTCGTGTCGCCGATGCGCGCCGCCATCATGCCCCCGATGATCACGGTGGGCGATCCCTTCACGATCACGTCCGGCGGGCCGACGCAAACGGCCGTGTCGGTCACGCGCGCGGCGGGCAGGAAGCCAATCGATACGGTCGGATAACCCGTTATGATCGGTCCCCCAACGTGCGGAATCGGCGGCGTGCCGGGAGTAGCCATCGGGCAGACGTGCATATCGCTAATGCGCGCGGCAGGCGGCATCTCAATCCTCCGGGTTCCCAGGTATTATACCGCCGGAACCGCCCGTGCTACCAACTGCTCGAACCTTCGCCGCCACACGAAGAGTTTGGCCGCCAGGTGGGATTCTGTCGCCCCGCGGGGGGACACGCCTGAGTCTCGGGCGTGGCGATGGTTTCCGTAAGATCAGCCCGGAGTGTCCCCGGATTCTGTGCACCGGGCCTGGCGGCCGCTGGTGGTAAGATAAAGGTGAAAGGGGGCGTAACGGATTCGACGGGATTGAATCGTGATGGAAAGGCGTGCCGGGTTCCGAGCTCCCGTAAAACGATCGGAAAACCATAACTGCCAATCAGCAGTTTGCATTCGCCGCCTAAGTAATTAGGTAGCCGCTC
>JAUYBU010000444.1 GCA_030693045.1 Bryobacterales bacterium
CTCGACGTTTGCCGGCGGCGGCAGCTCGAACGCCGAGGGCGCGCTGGCGACCTCGGCGCAGCTCCGCCTTCCGTGGTCGGTCGCGGTGGACCGTTCCGGTAACGTCTACATTGCCGACTCGATGAGTCACCGCATTCGGAAGGTTGCGGCTGGCGGAACCATTACCACCATCGCCGGCACCGGTCTGGCCGGGTTCACCGGCGATGGCGGGCAGGCTCTCAGCGCCCGGTTGTCCACGCCCCGCGGGGTGGCGGTGGACGCGGCCGGAAGGGTCTACGTCAGCGACACCGGGAACAACCGCGTCCGCGTCATTTCGACCGGCGGGACCATCCAGACCGTGGCGGCGCTGGACTCACCGCGCGGTCTGGCCCTGGACTCGGCGGGCAACCTGTACGTTGCCGAAGCTTTCGGTCATCGCGTCCGGCGGGTTTCTCCGAGCGGCGCGATCGCCACGGTTGCCGGAACGGGCGCGCCGGGTTTTTCCGGCGATGGCGGGCCGGCGGTCGACGCGCAGCTCGACACCCCGTTGGGCGTGGCCGTGGATGGATCCGGAAACCTGTACATCGCCGACGCGGAGAATCACCGCATCCGGGTGGTGCTGGCCGGCCTTCCGGCGGTGGCCGTGGCGCCACAGAGCCTGTCGTTTGCGGCGCAATCCGGCGGGCCGCGCGCGGTGCACCGGGTCTTGAATGTCACGGGGTCGGTGGCGGGTTCGCCTTACACGGTGACGGTGGAGATGGAGGGCGGCGGCGAGTGGCTTTCCGCCAAACCCCTGCGCGGGACGCTGCCGGCGGCGGTCGAGGTGAACGCGGAGGCCATCGATCTGTCGCGGGGCGTTTACCGTGGCGTCGTTCGAATCGCGGCGCCCAACGCAACCCCTCCGGTGCTGGCCGTGCCGGTGACCTTCACCGTGACGCCGTCACCGCTGGGCAAGTACCTGGTCGAGCCGGGCGAACTGGTTTTCCATTTCGCCCAGGGAACTTCCGCCAGCACGCGCACCCTCACTCTTTCCAGCGTGGGCTCGGCCGAACAGCGATTCACCGCCGGGGCTAGCGTCGAGGACGGCTCGTGGCTGGGCGTGTCCACGCTCGCCGGCTCGGCCAAAGCTTCCGACCCAGCCTCTCTGATGGTGACGGCGAACCCGGGCCGTCTGGACCCCGGCACCTATCGGGGCGCGGTGGCGATCACATCCGCCACCGGCGGCGATCCGGTGCAGGTGCCTGTCACCATGACCGTCAGCGACGTGCGGCACAAGATTCTGGTATCTCAGACCGGATTATCCTTTACAGCCGTGGCGGGCGGCGGAGTATCGGCGCCGCAGACGCTGGGCATCCTCGATGAGGGCGACGGGAAGATGTCGTGGGCCGCGCGGGCGGTCACGCTGGAAGGCGGGAACTGGCTGAGGCTGGACTCGGCCGCCGGGCGCGCCGACAGGGCCCTGCTGGACGTCTCGCCGCTGGAGGTTTCGGTCATCGCCCAAGGCCTGGCGCCGGGCGAGTATTACGGCCGCATCACCGTCACGGCGCCGGCGGACAATTCGCCGCAGACCGTGACCGTGCTGCTCAGGGTGCTTCCGGAGGGCTCCGATCCAGGCCCCGAGGTGCGCCCCGCGAGTCTGATTTTCGTCGGATACCCCGGCGTCAACCCCGGCTCGCAGAACGTCGTCGTCAGCAATTTGCTGAGGCGCCCGGTGAGCTTCGGTTCCTCTCGCACCACCGAAGATGGCTCGCCTTGGCTGGTCCATTCGCCGCCCAACGCGACGGTGGCGCCCGAAGGCGCGGTCCGGATGGTGGTTCAGCCGGATTATTCGAACCTGGCGCCGGGAGCCTGGACCGGGCTGATCACGCTCCAGTTCGAGGGCGCCGTGCGCAAGATCAGCGTTCTGGGTGTGGTGGCGCCGGGCGCGCCGGGTGGGCGCGCGGCCGCCGGCTGCAGCTCACCACGGCTCCGCGTGCAGCTCAACTCTCCCTCCGACGACTTCACCGTCATGATCGGCCAGCCCAGCACCATCGAGGCGCGCGTGGTCGACGAATGCGGCACGCCTCTGGTTCCCGACCCCTCGCGCGCGGCCACCGAGGTCGCGGCCACATTCAATGCGGCCGGCGAGTCGAACCTCCGGCTGACGCATGTCGGCGGCGGGACCTGGACCGGAACCTGGCGTCCGCTGGTGTCCGGGCCGGCGGTGGCCACGGTGAGCGCCGTTCTGATCCAAGGCAACACCAGGCAGATCGGGGTCGTGCAACGCTCCGGCACCGTGCAATCGGGATCCCGCACGCCGTTGGTAAGTCCGGGGTCGCTGGTGCACGCGGCCAGTTTCGGCGCGGGCTTCCCGGTGGCGCCAGGAGGACTGATCACGATTTACGGCGCCAACCTGTCCGAACGAGTCAGCGTGGTCCGCGAAATGCCGCTGCCGTTGCAGTTGGACGAGACCGAAGTGGTTCTCGGCGGCCAGCCTCTGCCGATCCTTTACTCCAGCGACAAGCAGATCAACGCTCAGGTGCCCTTCGATCTGGCGGTGAACACGCAGCACCAGGTGGTGGTAAGGCGGCGCAACCAGATCTCGGTGCCCGAGTCGTTCACGGTGTCGGCGGCGCAGCCGGGTATCTTCACCAAGAACCAGCAGGGCTTTGGGCAGGGAATCATCATGAAGTCCGACCAGCGCACGCTGGCCGAGCCAGCCACGCCGGCCGCGCGGGGCGAGGCGATCGTCATTTATTGCGCCGGGCTGGGGGCCGTGAGCCCGCCGGTCGGTCCGGGCCAACCCGCGCCGCTTCCTCCCGCCACCACCGTGAACCCGGTGACGCTCACCATCGGAGGCCAACCGGCGCAGGTGCTGTTCTCCGGACTGACGCCGGGCTTTGCGGGCCTCTACCAGGTGAACGCGCTGACGCCGCAGAACGTCGCGCCGGGCGACGACGTTCCGGTGGTGCTGCGCGTGGCCGGCCAGACCAGCCCGCCCGCGACCATGGCTGTGCGCTGAAACGTGGTGACAGGCGCGACGTTCCCCGGTTTTGCAAACCGGGGAACGTCCCGTCTGTCCCCACGTTCACCGGGTTTTCCAGTATTCCAGGGCGGGGCCGCGAATGGTGTCGAACTTGCCGCTGGCGGCGCGCGCGCGCAGGGCGTTCATCTCGGCGGCGGGGAGCGGTTTGAAGTTCTGCGCGATGCGCACGTCGTCCTCCAGTTGACCGATGGTGCAGAAGCCCAGCGGCGCGGCGGTGATCGGGAGACTGAGCGTGTACCTCAGGCAGTCGCCCACGCTGAACGGGCGCAGCAGGAAGGCATTTCCGAAGACCTTGATCGCGAAGATGCCGACGCCGCGCTCGACGGCGGCGGGCAGAGCGGTCTTTTCGAAACTCATCGCGGGACCTTCGGAAAAGGCGGCGTCGGCGGCGTGCAGCGGCATCAGCGCGGTGTCGAAGCGCTCGGCGTGCTTGAGCATTTCGACGTGCACCAGGGGGTCGCGGCAGTTGGAATAGCCGATGAAACGGCACTTGCCCGCTTTCTTGGCCGCCTCGAACGCCTCGATGGCCCCGCCCGGCGCGAAGGTCCGCTGGATGTCCTCCATGCGGTTGACGCCGTGCATCTGCCACAGATCGACGTGATCGGTCTTCATCGTTTTCAGTGAGGTCTCCAGATCCGCCTCGGCGCCTTTTCGGGTCCGCTGGCCGGACTTGGTAGTGAGGAAGATGTCTTTGCGGAAGGCCGGAATCACGGCGCCGTAGACCTCTTCGGCGTGGCCTTCGGCGTAGCTGCGCGCCATGTCGAAGTAGTTGACCCCGAGGTCGTAGGCGCGCCGCACGACGGCCTTGCCCTCCTCGAAAGGAACCAGGTGAAAGCGCGCGCCGCCTTGGCCGATGATGGTGAGCTTCGCGCCGGTCCTGCCCAGAACGCGCGTGGGGATGTCGCCGGACTTGGGTTTGGCGGGCCGTGGCGTGGCCAGGCCGGCGAAGACCGTACCGGTAAAAGTTCGTCGCTGCATGAGCCTCCTGACTATGTCCCTCTATACTACCTGGGGGGACACGCCTGTGTCCCAGGCCGAGCGAGGGGTTCCGTAAGATCAGCCCGGAGTGTCCCCGGGTCGTCGCGCCGGAGCCGCTGTTGGGGGACACGCCTGTGTCCCAGGCCGAGCGAGGGGTTCCGTAAGATCAGCCCGGAGTGTCCCCGGGTCGTCGCGCCGGAGCCGCTGTTGGGGGACACGCCTGTGTCCGTGGTCAGGCGATGGGTTGCGTCAGATTAGCCCGGAGTGTCCCCGGGTCGTCGCGCCGGAGCCGCTGTTGGGGGACACGCCTGTGTCCCAGGCCGAGCGGGGGGTTCCGTAAGGTCAGCCCGGAGTGTCCCCGGGTCGTCGCGCCGGAGCTGTTGGGGGACACGCCTGTGTCCCAGGCCGAGCGGGGGGTTCCGTAAGATCAGCCCGGAGTGTCCCCGGATTCTGTCTGCGCGGGGCCGGACGGGTTAAGATATAGCGATGCGGATCAGAGAGCCGGATGGCGGGCGTTTCTCCGGCGGACCGCAAATCACGGAGGCGTTCATGCGTCGGGAGTGGAAGCTGATGGCAATCACAGCCGCACTATCACTGGCCGCCAGCGGGGCGGTGAAAGTTGAGAAGGTGAATTACAAGGGCTGGCCCAACAGTTACCGGGTGGGCAACGGCGAGATCGAACTGGTGGTCACCGGCGATGTCGGCCCGCGGATCATGCATTTCGGTTTCGCGGGGGGCCAGAACCTGCTCAAGGAATATCCGGAGCAACTGGGCAAGAGCGGCGAGGAGAAGTTCCAGCTTCGCGGCGGGCACCGGGTATGGAAGGCGCCCGAAGATCCCATCGCCACCTGGGCTCCCGATAACGTGCCCGTCGAGGTCACCGTGACCGCGTCGGGATTGACCGCGCGCGAGCCGGTGGAGCCGCTCACCGGGCTGCAGAAGGAGATCACGGTGGAGATGGCGGCCGGCGGTACGCAGGTCAAGGTCAGTCATCGCATCGTCAATAAAGGGCTGTTTCCGCTCGAATTCGCGCCCTGGGCGCTGACCATGATGGCGCAGGGGGGCGTGGCTATCACCGGTTTCCCGCCGCGCGGCAAACATCCGGAAGTGCTGGAGGCCACCAACCCGCTGGTGATGTGGGCTTACACCGATCTCTCCGACAAGCGCTGGACGTTCACGAAGAAATACATGCTGCTGCGGCAGGATCCGAAGAATTCCGAACCGCAGAAACTCGGGCACTACAACCCGCGCACCTGGGCCGGATACCTGTTGAACGGCGAGTTCTTCCTCAAGCAATACCGCCCGGGTCCGCCCGAGACGCATCCGGATTTCGGCTGTTCGTTCGAGACCTTCACCAACGCGGACTTCCTCGAAATCGAGACGCTCGGGCCGATGACCAAGGTGCCGCCGAATGGCAGTGTAAGCCATGTCGAGCAATGGAGCCTGCACAAGAACATCAAGCTCGCGGCCTTCACCGACGCGGAGCTGGACCGGGTGATCCTGCCGCTGGTGCGCTAGCGCAATTCCGGGGAATTCCGAGGTATTGAATGCGTCTGGCCGCGGGTTTGTGCTGTCTGACATTTCTCGGGTTCGCCGTCTACCGCACGTTGCGGCTGGGCTACGCGGACATGCAGGTTCGGCCACAGGCGGCGGCCATGGAGCGGGCCGTGGCGCTGGATCCGGACAATGCGCAATTCCGGGCGCTGCTGGCCGAAACGCTCGAACAGGAAGGGGGCGACGGGACGCCGGCGATGGAAGCGGCGGTGGCCCTGAATCCGTGGGACGCGCTGGCGCGCATCCGTCTGGGCTTGATGCTGGAGGCCGACGGGGACGCCGGGCGCGCCGAGCAAAGTCTGCTGGCGGCCGCTGGTTTCAACCGGCAGTACGCCCCCAGTTGGGCGCTGGCGAATTTCTATTTCCGGCGCCGGGACGAGGCTCGCTTCTGGCCCTGGGCCCGGCGCGCTTTCCGGATGGCCTATGACGACTGCACTCCGCTGTTCCGTTTGTGCTGGAGCCTGACGGCCGACAGCGACCGCATCCTGACGACCGCGATTCCGGACCGGCGAAACGTACTGGCTCAGTTTCTCGCCTTCCTGCTGGACCAGAACCAGATTGCCGGCGGGCAAGCCGCCGCCCTGCGGCTGATCCCGCTGGCGGAATCGAAGGATACCGA
>JAUYBU010000616.1 GCA_030693045.1 Bryobacterales bacterium
GCGGAAGCGCCGAAGGGGTCCGAAATCCACCTGCGGCTGAAAACGAAGGTTTCGAGCAACGCCTCGAAAGCGGGCGAGGCGGTGGAAGGCGTTGTCATTCGCCCGGTCATCGACAAGGGCGCGGTTGTCATCCCGGCCGGAGTGACTGCCCGCGGGACGGTGAAGGAGGCGAAACCGTCGACGCGTCCGGAGGAGCGCGCGCTGCTCCACATCGAATTTACGGAACTCACGGCGCAAGGCGCGAAGGCGGCCCCGTTTGCGGCCACGCTGAAGAGGGTCGAGAACGCGCGCGAGGGGGTCGACAAGGACGGCCGGGTGATCGGTATTCTTGTCTCGGAGACTGTCACGGCGCGGATGGATCAGGGCATCCAGCGGGTCTCGAAAAGCCTGGGCCGGCTGGGCGATTTCCTGAACGTGGCCAAGTCGGCGATGGTAAAGGAAGCCGACGCGGAGATCGTTTACGAAGCCGGCACGGACATGATCCTGGAAACCACCAAGGCGGTTGACTGGAGCGGGCCGGCGACGATCGGCCCGACGCCGGGCGAGATCCCGAGTGTTCCGGAACTCGAGCAACTGGTGAATCGCCAGCCCTTTCAGACCACCGCCGAGAAGCCTCCCAAACCGTCCGACATCACCAACCTGATGTTTGTTGGAACCGAGGATGAACTGACCGGCGCTTTTGCCGCCGCCGGGTGGAGCACGGCCGCGACGCTGAGCGCCACGTCGAAGCTCGAGACCTTTCGCGCCATCGCCGAGAACCGCGGCTACAAGGAAGCGCCGATGTCGACGCTGCTTCTGGAAGGCTCTAAGGCGGCATTCGACTTCCAGAAGCAGAACAACACCTTCGCCGCGCGCCACCATCTGCGCATCTGGCGGCGCCCGGACACGTTTCTCGGCAAGCCGGTCTGGGTATGCGCCGCCACGCACGACACCGGCATCGAGTACTCGGCCGAGAATCGGACCTTCATCCACAAGATCGACTCCCTTATCGACCGCGAGCGCTCGAAAGTGGTCAACGACCTGATTTTCGGCGGGCGCGTGCGGGGTCTGGCCCTGATCGACCGCCCGGGGGTTCCGAAAGAGACCCGGAACGCCACCGGCGACGCCGTCAAGACCGACGGCCGGATGGCGATCTTGCTGCTTCAGTAGCCGGAGCCCATTTTCATGGTCAGGTGTGGCGCGGCGCGCCAGGGAGTTCCGAGGTTACGTAGCCTGTCCCCGGAATTCAAAGCCGGGAGTATACTGTATGGCAGCCCGGAAGCCAGAATAGGAGTTCCGGGTATCGTAGTCCGCTATAGGAGGCATCTATGAGAGTCGCAGCCCGTTGGGGAGGCTCGGCGCTGGCTATGCTGCTCACCTGCGCGGTGAGCGCACAGGACTACCGGGCCAAAGTGCAGGGAGTCATCACCGATTCGAGCCAGGCCTCGATCGCCGGGGCCAGGGTGATTTTGGCCAATGCGGCCACCGGCGTGGAAACCGTCAGGCTGTCCGGCGTCACCGGCCAGTACATGTTCGATTTCGTCGAACCGGGCACCTACAACATCGTTGTGGAGCAGGCCGGGTTCGGCAGGTTCATCCAGAAGGACGTGGCGGTGCAGGTGCGGGGAGACGTCACGGTGAACGCGGTTCTGGAAGTCGGCGCGGTGAGCGAGAAGGTGGAGGTTGCCGACACCGCCATCGCGCTGCAGTTCAATACCAGCACGATGTCGATGACCGTGGACCGGAAGATGCTGGACGACCTGCCGGTTCTGGCGCGGAACCCGTTTTCGCTGGCGCTGCTGAATCCGGCGGTGGTCAACCGGTACACGGCCACGCGCTATCCATTCTATATGTGGTCGTCGAGCCGGATGGATGTGGGCGGCGGCACGGACATGAAGAACGATCTGCAACTGGATGGCGCGCCGCTGCAGATCGGCCAGAAGGGGTCGTACTCGCCGCCGATGGACGCGGTGCAGGAGTTTGCGGTGCAGCAGAACGCGGTGGACGCGGAGTTCGGGCACAGCGACGGCGGCACGCTCAGCGTGGGCATGAAGTCCGGAACCAACGCCTATCACGGCACGGCCTACTACTTCGGCAAGAACCCCAGCCTCAACGCGCTGACTAACTCGGTGACGCGCGCGCGCAACCTGAACCGGAATCACATCTGGGGCGGCACGCTGGGCAACCCCATCCGCCGCAACAAGCTGTTTACGTTCACCTCTTACGAGGCGTGGAAGACCAAGGACCCGCTCAGTAAGCTCTACACGCTGCCCACGGACCTGGAGCGCACCGGCGATTACTCGAAATCGGTGAACTCCAATGGAGCGCTGCGCACGATCTACGATCCCTCGACCAGCAAGCTGGAAGCCGGCAAGGGCGTGCGAACGCCCTTTGCGGGGAACGTTATTCCGGCCAGCCGGATGGACCCAACGGCGTTGCGCATACTCAAAGACATCTGGGCCCCCAATGGCCCGGGCGACGACGCCCTGCACACCAACAACTACAAGGCCGGCTACAGCTCGGACATTAACTACTGGAACTTTTCCAACCGCACCGACTGGAACATCAGCGAAAGGTTGAAGGTGTTCGGGCGCTACAGCCGTTTCGGGACCCAAAGCGGCGAACAGAACTACAGCCCCAACCGCTCCGCCGCTCTGACCAACGGGACCGCCGGAGCGATGAACTCACTGAACATCGCCGGCGACGCGGTGTACACGCTGAATGCGACCACGGTGCTCAACGCGCGGTTCAGCTACGGCTCGCTGAACGACGACTACGACGCCCCGGAGGCGAAGATCGGCGCGGACGGATTGGCGCAGTTCTGGCCCGGCAACGCCTGGTACCAGCCGTACATCAAGGACATTCCGAGCATCTACTATCCCGCCCTGCTCTTTCCGGGCGGCACCGTCAATTCTCCGACGTTTGGCAAGGCGACTTACTTCTGGCAACACCCGCACACTGTGAACTTCAGCGGCCGGGTTTCGAAGAGCCATGGCCGGCACTATCTGAAAAGCGGGGTCGATTTCCGCCTTTTGCGCGGCGACGCGGTGCGTCCCAACCTGATGAGCTTCACTTTCGGGCCGGCGCTCACCGCCGACACGTTCCTCTCGCCCAACACCAGGCTCTCGGGCGACGCCTGGGCCACTTTTCTGCTGGGCGCGATCGGCAACGATTCGCAGGCGCAGTACATTCCGCGCCAGCAGCCCCAATTCAATTTCAACGCCGGCTACATTAACGACGACATCAAACTCGGGCGCAACCTGACCGTTACGCTGGGCCTGCGCTGGGAGTACGAGATCGGCCCGCGCGACCCGGAAGACCGTCTGTCGCGTTACCTGGACCTCACCAATCCCATTCCGGAGATGCAGAACACTCCTCCGAAAATGCCGGCCGATGTTCTGGCGATGCGCGGCGCCCCTTACGTATTCAACGGCGCATGGATCTTTACCGATTCCGAGAACCGGGCTATGTTCCAGACCAGGAAGACCAATTTCATGCCACGCGCGGGCATGGCCTGGCGGCTGGGCCCAAAGAGCGTGCTACGCGCGGGCTTCGCCCGGTACATCGTGGTGCCGGAGATGGTCGTCGACACGCTGGGCAGCATGGCGTATCCCGGGTTCGACGCCGCGACGACCGCGGCCGCGGCGCTGCAAGGCGCACCGCAAGCCAAGCTCAGCAATCCGTTTCCTTCCACCAACCCGCTGATTCTGCCGGTGGGCAAGGGCTATGGGCGCTACACTAGCCTGGGCAACCCGGCGAGCTGGCATCAGAACGATTTGCGCCCGGCGGTGAGCGACCGCATCAACGTCACTCTGCAGCGCGAATTGCGCGGCGGCGTGATCGTTGACGTCACTTACTTTCTCAACCTGGGGCGCGACCTGCCCTACACCCGGAATCTCGGCATGGCGAATCCGGCTATTGGATACCAGTACAAGACAGTGCTTGCCCAGACCGTTGCGAACCCGTTCTACTTGTACTCGACGCGGGACAAGTTTCCCGGACAGTTGCGAAACCTGGCCTCGGTGAGCAAGGGCAGTCTGCTGGGAACCTACCCACAGTACTCGTCGGTCCAGCAGACGAACACCAACGGCATTCTGGACCGCTATCACTCACTGCAAGTCAAAGCCCAGCGGGCTTTCAGCCGGGGCTTCTTCTTCACGGCAGCTTACAATTTCAGCCGTCAGAAGACTTACAACTTTTTCAACGACGACGCAATCTACGCGGGAAACTTCACCTGGCTCAACAGTAATCTGCCCCGGCACCGGCTGTCCGCGGCGACCTCTTACCAGTTGCCATTTGGGAAAGGCCGCCGGCTGCTCGCCGACACTGACCGGATGACGAACGGCATTTTGGGAGGATGGAGTCTGAGCGCCGTGACTACGATGAATTCCGGCAACTTTCTGCGCTTCGGCCAGGCCACGGTTTCCGGCAACCCGATCATCGACAATCCTTCGCGGGACAGGTGGTTCAACAGTTCGGTCTTCAGCCCGTTGCCGGCCTACACGCCGCGCGCCAATCCCTGGCAGTACGAAGGGCTGACCGGACCGCGGAACTGGAACGTGGATGCAACTCTTTCGAAGTCCTTCCAGGTCATCGAGCGCCTCCGGCTGGAGTTACGCCTGGAGGCCTATAACTTGACTAACAGCTTCATCCCGACCGACCCGGTGACTAACATCGCCCTCGGCACGCTCGGCAAGTCGGTGAACCAATCCAACAAAGGGCGGGAAGTGCAATACACTCTGCGGCTGCACTTTTGATGAGTTACCGCCGCGGTGAGCGGGGCTTGCGGGACTATCGACGAGCGTGTTCGGGTTTCTCGATCCAGCCCCGCGGTCTGGCATTGCCAGTCAGTGCAAAGAATAGCGAACCAAGAAGACAGGAAGCGATGAGCAGGGCGAATCCCGCGCGCCAGCCCGCCAGATCCACGATCTTGCCCACGCCGGCGCCTGAAACCACGGCC
>JAUYBU010000066.1 GCA_030693045.1 Bryobacterales bacterium
ACGCCCTCCTGAGCGACGCCGACACTCGTCCGTTGAACAAAGAGCACCCCAGGCGAATGCGCCCCAACGTTTCACCGTTTTTCCAGGCTCCGCGCCGCCTCAGCCCCAGCTCGGCCTCCGGAGCCTCCGCCACTGTCTGAATCGCAGAAATTCAAATTGGCTTCGCTGTCTGGACTTCCAGCAACGGGTGTGATATAAGCATTACGAGTTGGCCACAATCGCCGTGCGGGGGCACGGAAAGCGGGGATAAGGCCAATCCAGACGAATGCAAGTAATGGGGGTACGGGTGATTACCAGACAGATATTGCATTTTACCTGCGCCATGGCGTTTGTGGCGCTGAACATTTTTGGCCAAGCTGTTTCCAGCAACATCGTTGGAATGGTGACGGATCCTGGCGATGCCAACGTTCCCGGGGCCGAGGTCCAGCTCAAGGACGTCGGGACCGGGATGACACGATCCGCCACCACGGGCGCCGAAGCTATTTTCCGGTTCACGAACCTGCCGCCCGGGACTTACACACTCACGCTGAAGGCCCAGGGCTTCAGAACCTACACGCAGGAAGGCATCAATCTCGCCAGCGTGGAGACCCGCGACCTGGGGAGGATTAAGTTGACACTGGGGGCCCTGACCGAAACCGTCAGCGTCACCGCCGAAGCGACGCCCCTCCAGACCGCCTCCAGCGAGCGGTCGGCGCTGGTCGACGGCAGCCAGCTCAACCGGATCGCCTTGAAGGGCCGCGACATGATGGCCATGCTGAACCTGATTCCAGGCATTACCAGCACAGCCGTCGGGGAGACGACGACGGAGAACTCGATTGGCGGCGTCAACATCAACGGCATGGGGACCGGGCGCAATAACTTCTTGGTGGATGGGATTGTGGACTTGGACACCGGCTCGAACGGCACTACCCACTATGAGCCGAACATGGATGCCATTTCCGAGATCCGGGTGCTGACTACCAACTACCAGGCCGAGTACGGCCGCAACTCGAGCGGCACGATCAGCGTGATCACCAAGAGCGGCAACAAAGACTTCCACGGCACGGCTTGGGCCACCAAGCGGCACGAGATGTGGAACGCCAAGAACTTCTTCGAGAACTTCAACAACCAGCCGAAGAGCATCTACCGCTACTTCATCGGCGGCTTCGCGGTGGGCGGCCCGGTCTACATCCCCAAGGTCTTCAACAAGCAGAAGGAGCGCTTCTTCTTCTTCGTTTCGCAGGAGTATACCAAGCAGAGGCCGGTTACCTCGATCGGGTACTACAACATGCCGACGGCGCTCGAGCGGGCCGGAGACTTCTCGCAAAGCATGGACCAGAACGGGAGGATGATTCCGGTCTACGACCCGACGATCACCGGGTCAAAAATGGCGCTCCCGGGCAACGTGATTCCGAAATCGATGCAGAGCGCGGCCGGCATGGCCATGTTGAATTTCCTGCCCATGCCGAACCGGTGCGGCTCCAGCGGGGCGGCGGCGTCGGGCTGCTACACGGAGGGGGATTCGACCCAGCTCTTCCGGCGGAACTACCGCTATATGTTCAACCAGTCACATCCGCGGCGGAACGACGTGGTGCGGATCGACAATTATCTGACCAGCAAACTGAGTGGCTGGTTCCGCTACATCAACGACTTTGACTCCATGCAGACGTCCGGCAATTTCGAGATGCTGAACTCCGCGAAGGAGTGGAAGCCATACTACGAGGAACATCCGAACCCAGGAAAAGGCTATGGCGCGGGCGCTACCTATACGATTACCCCGACGATGGTCAACGAGTTCACCTTTGGCAAGAGCTATAACAGTTGGGACTGGTACCCGGGCGATCCTTCGCAGCTTGACCGGGCCCGGATGGCCAACCCGCCGCACTGGTTCGACGAGAAAGACCCGAACTTCGTTAACGACAAGGATCTGAAGCGGCCCGGCCTGAGTCCCGGCAGCCAGAATTATTCGATTTATGTCCCCAGTCTCGGGTTCGGCGGCGGCTCGACGGTGGGACAGGTGGGCAGCGTCCCGGGCAGCAATCGGCCGTACACCAACTTCAACAACATCTGGACCTTCGGAGACAACCTTAGCATTATCAGGGGCGCCCACAGCATTAAGACGGGCTTCTCTTACGAGCGTACCGGCAAGTTGCAGCAGGGCGGCACCGGATCATATCTGGGAAGCTACAACTTCGCCAGTTCGTCCGCCATGCCAATGGACACGGGCAACGGGTATGCGAACGGTTTTGTCGGCAACTTCCAGAACTATTCGGAGGGCTGGAGGGTGATTGGCGACTTCTGGTTCACGAGCCTGGAAGCCTATGTGCAGGACAACTGGCGCGTCAACCGGCGGCTGACGGTTGACGTAGGAATACGTTTCTATCACCTGCCGCCCCAAGCGAACGAGAACAGCACGTCGGCGGCGTTCGTTGGGTCCGCGTATGACCGCAAACTGGCGGCCCGGCTCTATTATCCAGGCTACGATTCCGCCGGCAAGCAAGTGGCAGTCGACAAACAGACCGGACAGATGACGTACCCGTCGCTGGTCGGCACGTTTGTTCCATGTTCCGTGGGGGGATACTCGGGTTGCCCGAGCTACACTCCCGGCATGGTGCTCATGGACGGTAAGGGTTTGCCGCAGTCGGGATACAACGTGGCGACCCTGGTGCCCGCTGTCCGTTTCGGCATTGCCTGGGACGTACGCGGCAACGGCAAGACGGCCATCCGCACGGGCTTTGGGCAGTTCTTCAATCGCGGCGACGGCAACCAGATCATGGGCATGAACGGCCAGCCGCCAGTGACCATCAACAGGACCCTATACTACGCGCCGATCGGTTCCGTGGCGACACAAGGGGCGAACGCAGCGGTCTCGCCCATTGCGCCCAGCTACAACACCATTGGCAAGCAGGACCTCGAAGGGGTAATCAACTGGAGTTTCGGCATCCAGCAATCGGTCGGCTTTGGAACGGTCGTGGACGCCGCTTATGTGGGGGCCCTGCGCCGGCACATGCAGCAAACCCGTCCGATCAACTCCATTCCGATGTACTCGCACTATGACCCGCAGTACGCGAATCCCTGGAATGCCAGTCTGCCGGCGCATGCCAACCGGGCCTACGCCGACAACTTCCAGCGGCCGATGGCAGGCTTGGGCGACCTGCAACTCCGCAATTTCGAAGGCAGCGCCAACTATAACGCCCTGCAGGTGGCGGTGCGGCGCGCCATGTCACATGGCATCTCCTATGGCTTGGCGTACACCTTCTCGAAGACCTTGCAAACCACCGGCGCCAGCCCGTACTGGCCGGACAAGTACCGCAACTACGGGCCCACGGGAACGGCGCCGCACATCCTGGCTTTCAACTACATCTACGAGGCGCCCAGCCTGAGCAAGAAGCTGGGCGTCAAGTACATCGGCATAGTGACGGACAACTGGTCGATCTCGGGAATCACCTCGCTGCAAGGGGCGTCCCGCACCTCGATCGGCTGCTGCTCCTGGACGGGAACCACCGGGGCAAATCCCGGCCCGGACATGACCGGCTCCGCTGAAGTCGCGCGCATGGTGATCGGGGGCAATCCGATGATCCCGGCGGATCAGCGGACCTTCTTCCGGCCGATTAACACGGCGGCGTTCGTGCCGCCACAACCCTGCAACGCGACCAACAAGACCATGGCCTGCTTTGGGACGGCGGGCGGGAACAGCTACATGTTCCAGCCGACGACGATGAACAACTGGGACGTAACGTTTGCCAAGCGTTTTCCGATCGGAAGCGAACGGCGGGTGTTGATCTTCCGTGCCGAGATGTACAACATCTTCAACCATACTCAGTGGAGCGGGATCAACGGCTCGCCCACGTTCGACTGGCCGTCGTTCCAGAAGGGCCAGATCGTGCAGAGCAACGTCCAGTTCGGGCGTTACAGCGCGCCCCGCGCCAGATGGCGATGACGATGCGTCTTGAGTTCTGATCGCCCAAGGCAGCCGCCCGGCTACCGCAATGGCTGCCAGGGGGTGTCCGAGGGCGCGGGGGCGGCGTCCTCGGGGCGGCGAGTGGCCAGGTTGATCGCCCGCATCAATTCGGTGGGGCTGACCGTGACCGGCTCGCGGACCAGTTCGGGCCGGTTGAAGGTCATCAGGCACCGGCCGTAGAAGCCGGGATCTTCCTGCGGCATCACGAAAGGTTTGCCGAAGCGGCCGCCGGCTTCGAGGTGGGAAATGTAGAACCGGGCGAACATGCCGTCTTCGCGCTTGGACGAGAATACGACCCAGCGGCTGTTGCTGGACCAGGAGTGATAGGAATCGGTGCGGCCGGAGTTGATCTCGTCGAGCCTGCGTGGGGCGGCGCCGCTCCGGCTTAGGTCCAGCAGGTAGAGATCGCTGCTCGGCTGGAAGATGGGAAAGCTGCCGTAGTCATGGCCGCAGAACATCAGGAATCGGCCGTCGGGCGAGACTTGCGCCAGCGAGACGCTCTTGCCCAGTTGGGCGGCGGCGACCACCGTTTCCACCTGGCCCCAACGGCCAGTCACCGGGTGGTAGGCAATTCGCGCCAGATCGTATTGCACCTTGTCGTACAGCAGGTGGATGTTCTTGTTGTCCGGCCAGAGCAGCGGCGCGGACGAGAAATACAGGTAGCGGCCGTCGGGAGACCAGACCGGGAAGGTTTCCAGCCGGTCGGGGCGGCTGATCTCGGAGACCGCCTGCACCTGACCGGTATCCACCAGGTACAGGCCCAGGTCGGAGGCCTGGTCCACCACCTCGCGCGTCTCGACGCCGGCCGTGTGGAACACTTGCACTAGCCGGTTTCGGGAAAATGCCAGCAGTTTCCCGCTGGGGTGCCAGCTAGTGTAGGCCGCCGGGGGGGCCGGGCCGTCGCGAGTGTCCACCATTTCGGCCCGGCCTTGCCGCGCCAGGATCATGGCCGGGATCTGAGACTTCCGGGCTGGCCGCAAGTGCAGCAGCATTTGACTGGCGCCGTGGTTGAGGAAGGTGTGGCAGTTGAGGCAGGCGCTCCCCGCGCTGTTGCCGCCAGGGTCCCTGCTGCGCTGGTTGTCGACGAGGATGCGTTCGTCGAAGCCGCGGAGGTCGCGCTGGCGTATCGAGATCTGGTCCCACTTGTTGTAGACGGGCGGGATGTAGCGGTAGACGACGTAGGGATCGATCTCCTCCGCCGCGATGCGGTTTCGCGCGGTAGCGAAGTGCAGCCAGCCGCTCTCGCGCCTGGCGTAGATGTCCATCCGCAGTTCGCCGCCGCGATTGGCCTCCAGCAGCTTGCGCCATGCGCCCGGCTGGAGCCGCATGTTCCCGCCGGTGCTGAAGACCTCGACGGGGGCGCCGGCCCCCGCCGACACGCGAAGGCAGAACTTCCGCCCGGGTTCCAGGACCTTGAGGTTTAACGGGGCAATGTTCGGCGGGATGACGATGGCCGAGTAGTCGGGGTACGTCGCGGCCGGGCGATGGGCCTCGGCGCAGGGCTGGAGGGTTTCGGCCCGGTTCTCGAAGCCCACGACGGCGGCCAGCGCCAAGAGCGCCAGCAACGCCACGCCCAGCAGTATCCGGTTCCGGCGGCTCATCGATAATCTCCGGGGCCGAAGGCGAAATAGAAGAAGTAAGTGCCCCGGAAGCCGTCCCAGGCCGCCTGCATGGCCGCATCTCGCGAAGGGAATTGCGAAATGATCGCCTTGAACGCGGCCGCCCGTTGGATTGTCTCCGGCTGAACCTCGAAGCCCTCGATGCTCACTGCCGCGCCGGTCACGTCGGCGTAGATGGCCATGGCCTCCTGGTAGCGCAGCGGCGTGCGGCGCTCGCCGCCGGGGCCGGCATACGCCGGGCCGGTCATATCCTTGATGCGGGGCATCAGGGCGCGGACGGCGGCCATGTCGCGAGCCAGCAGGCGCCGGCCCATCAGGAACTCGAAGGCCATGCGGTTGGAGGGATCCTGCTCGAGTTGGTCCAGCAGGAGACGATCCAGGTCGGCGCTGGTCCTGTCCGCGCGCTGCCAGACGGGCAGCATGTCGTCGTTCCGCAGCATGCGCCGGCGAAGCAGTTGCACCTGTTGGTCGGCGGCCAGTTGGGGGTCGCGATTCAGTTCCCGCAGGCGCTGGCGAGCCCAGGCGGCGGAGACCAGGTCGTAGGAGAGAACCGTGAGGAACTTGCGGGCCGCGGCGGTCTGGCCCTTGACCAGGTTGACGCGGGCCATGAGGCGGTAGATCCGCGGATCGGACTTCGCCAGGATGATGGTCTCGCCGCCGAAGTGCTCGGCCTCGTTCACCCGCCCCAGGCGGAGGCACATGTCGGTGACCTTGAGCATGTAAGGCAGAAACATGTCGACCCGGAGGTCCAGGAGCATGGAGCCGGTCTGCGGGAATTGAAACATGTCGTCAGCCAGCCGGTCCGTCTGGTGCAGGGCGAGGTTGATTTCGTAAAGGGTCAGCGGGTTGAAGTCCTTGGCCGCCAGGCGCCGCGAGGCGTCGAGGACGGCCGGCCAGTTCTCGCTGGACGAGTCGTAGTCCAGCGTCGCCAGGAGACGATCGCGGCTGTTGAGCCGGTACGAGACGGCCGCCACCGAGCACAAGCCCAGCAACACAGACGCGGTCGCCAGCACGTCCACCAGTCGCCGCTGGCGGGGCCGCTCCGGCCGGGGGCCAACCCGGCGCCGCCACCAGACGATCGCCGCCCCCAGCGCATAGAACCCATACAAGCCCCAGCAGACGATAGCCAGCCGGACATCCGGGAAGACGAACCAATCACGGGCCGGGACGGGCAGGTAGGCCGGCCCAAGCAGTTCCACCGTCACCGGCGCGGCCGCCGTCAGCAGCAGATGAACGATCCACCAAGGAAACCGCGGCCGGCGCGCCATGTGCGCCATGGCCGCCGCGGGCGCGAAGAAGACGATGGCCATGCCGCCCAGGTAGTACACCGCCGCGAGCAGCGCCACGTACAACCCCGCCAGCGCCGCCTCGCTCCGCCAGCGCCGCGAGAGGTGAACGAAAACGACGCCCGGCGTCAGGCCAAGGATCAACGCCAGCACGATCGGCGTGCGATCGTAGTAGAGGTTCAGGTGGTACAGCAGCAGGGCCGCGGGAGCATAGCGCACCAGCGGCAGCGCGCGCCCGGCCAGTGCCTTGAAGTACGCCTCCGTCAGGGCCGCCACCACCGCCACCTGGGCCGTCGCGACCATCGCGCCCCACGCCCGCCAGGCATAGGTTTGCGCGATCAGCCGGTAGAGATAATCCGCCGCTCCGCCGGGGTACTTCAGGAACTCATCGACAAACTCCGGGAAGGTATAGAAGACCGGCCCTTGCCAGTGGTAGATCAGCCGAGTGTCGATGCCGACCCAGACGTATGAGAGCAGGACGGCGAAGAACGCGATGTCCCGCGTTCTCGCCGCGGATGGCCACTGAGCCGCCTTCAGCAACTAGTTAGTATAGCGTTTCAGTAAATGGTATAACTCCGGTCCGGTGAGTGATCGGCGAATGGGCGAAGGCTGCCCTAACGGCAGGATGTAGATCTCCGTTTCAAAGAAGGGTTCCAACGGCATTCACCGCGCCCGCCTCCAGCGCCGGATCGATCCTGAATCGCAGTGGGGTATGCTGGTCGCGGGGACGCCCCGTGCGGTGTGTGGATTGGGCGGCAGACCCCACTGACGCGTTTATGGCATCGGTCGTCATTGTTGGCCTCGGACTGAGCGGCCTCGGTTGCGCCCTCGAACTCGTCCGGCGGAGAATCCCATTCGCCGCTTACGAGAAGGAGAATGCTCCGGGAGGGTTGGCGAGGACCGATGCGGCCGGTGGCTTTCGTTTCGACTACGGCCCGCACATTCTGCTGGAATTGCCCGGAGAGTCGGACGCGTGGTTCAGTGGCTTGCCCGGCCTTGACCTGCTACGGTGTACCGGCGCTTCCGGCGTCGCATTGGGCGCTCGATTGGAGAGCGTGATCCCCGCACCCTTTCAGCAAAACCTCAACTGGCTGCCGCTCCACGTGCGCGCCCGCATCTTGTTCGACGCTGTCGCAAGAATCGGCCGGAAGGAGAAGCCGCCCGGCGCCTATAGCGAATACGCTTTGGCCCGATGCGGCCGCGGCATTTACGACCTCTTTCTGCGCGGATACGATTCCAAGCGCCTGCGCTTCCCCCTGGACCAGATGCCTGCCGACTGGACCAACCGAATCGAGAAGCCCTGGTTGCGCTCGCTCATGCTTCCGCGGTCCGGCGCCCGCCTTCCCGGGGCCGGAAAAAGGGAAGGCCGGTTCTTCTATCCGCGATCGGGTGGCATCGAGGCATTACCCCGCGCCATGGCCAACCTGCTTCCGGAAGGCTCGCTTCGATATGGCAGCAAGTTGATGGAAATCGACCCGAGGTTGAAGTTGCTTGCGTTCACGAACGGTACGGTCACGCCGTACGAGCACCTGGTGTTGAGTCTGCCGCTGCCTGAGATTGTGGCTCTCCTCAAGCAATCGCCGCCCGAGGTGCGCGGCGCCGCGGAGAACCTCCTGTACACATCGATTTACGTTTTGAACGCGGGAATCGACGGACCTGTCCCCCCGTGGTTTCTGCTCCGCATCCCCGATTCGGCCCTGCCTTTCTACCGGCTGTCATTCCCCTCCCACTATTCACCTGATAGCGCGCCGGAAGGCAAGGCGATCGTGGTGGGGGAGATCAGCCATCATCCGATTCGGCATTTTCTTTCTCCAGGCGACGCCCGGCGCCAGTTCGATCAGGGACTCAGACGGATGGGCATTCTCCAGCCGGGACAAAGAATTCTGGTGGAAACCATCCGCGATATCCAATATGGGCACGTTCTCTACAACCACGCGACGCGCGCGAGCATTCGGTTGATTCTCGAATACCTCAGGGCCGGCTCCATCTTCACCTGCGGAAAGTACGGGCAGTGGCGGGATATGCTGATCCCGAAATCGATTCTGACCGGCCTGGCGGCGGCAAGGGAGATCGCCGCTCTTGTGACAGGACCAGGTTGAAGTGATCTTTGGTTTCCAAAACGTCGAACCAGTCAGCGGCTCGGAGAGGTGTGGAGCAGTTCTTCATACAGCTCAGCCTGCAAGGCCGCGCTGGAATCCCAGCCAAATCTCTCTTCGGCGACCTGCCTGGCCCTCGCCTCGAGCTGCTTCCGCAGGTTCCCACTTTCATTGGATGGCGATTGGGAAGACATTCTCAATGGCTGCTGACGCCGCGGAAACGATCGGATGCAATAAGCGTGCTTGCGTCTCACGAGGCGGTCTGTTACGTGGTTTCGGTTGCCCTCCACGGCCTTGACAAGGCTCGTTCAGATCATAGCTGAACCGTGGCCGACAAACCGCAAATGTGCCGTTACGGGATATAAACCGGCACGGACACCCGTGCAGGTAACCACTGCACCTTGGAGCGCGTGTACAAGCCACCCGCCAAGCGAGCGGCGTGATGGCGGCGGCGCGTGCAACTCCGTAATTCACTTACGGATTTGTCGTTGACAGCAGGATGTTGGAGGAGTACTGTACCAACAGAGGCGGCAGATGACGGCATGGGTTCCGGTGCGTTGTCGCGGCAACGTGCAATCGGTCATAGCGGATCGAAGCAGAGCGTGGAAGGCTGTTCTGGCGTTGGCCTTGCTCGCGGTGCTGTCCGGCTGCGCGGTCAAGTATGCCGTTGTGCGGGAAGAGCATTTCCGGAGCGAAGTGGGCCGGCGCGACCGAATCCAGCTCCCGCTAAGCGAGGAATCCGCGCGGGAGTTGCTCGAGTTTGTCAAGGCGGACGGCGATCGGACAAAAATGCACAAAGCCGAAGCCATCCTGAACGCCGAGAGCGTTTACGGATCGCTGCTGAAGGCCCTGCAAAATCCCCAAAATCTGACCGCTTCCACGAAGAATCCTGCCAAGCAGTTCTGCCAGATCGCGGTGGAGATCTGCGGCCAGACCAGACTGTTCCGAGGCCGGCCCGCGGTAATGGATGTTATCGATGCGCGTGAGCCGGGACCCGTGTTTCCCTATCCCATTGCCGTGTCCGACGGGCGGTTCTAATGGATCTTCTACCATCGCCGGAACCAGGGTGAGGACCGGTTTCAGGAGCTGCTGGTCACGCGAACGGTGATACGGAAAAGGCCGTGACCTATGAGCCTCCATGATGAACTGCTTCAGATTCTGTTCACGGTGCTGGAGGGCCGCGTCGAGGTCAGTCTGGTAGCCTCGCTCCAGCATGAGGGAATTGGATTCCCGGAAGAATTGCACATTTTCCTGCCGGATATCCACTTGATCACGGAAGAGCGGCAGCCCTGGTTCGGCTACGGCACGAATTATTCGGGACTCCTGACGGACCTTGCCCTGAAGCTCAAGCGCTTCAAAACCGGCGCGGCAGGCCCGAAAGTGACCGTTTATCAGCTCGGCGACCTTCTCGATCTGTGGCGGCAAACGCCCGACCTCGACCCGGGAGAAGACGTCGCGGCGTGTATCGCCAACGATCGCCAGGAGCTCATGGCCGCCCTGCTGGACTTCGGTCTGGAAACGCAATTCCTGCTCGGCAATCACGATTTCAACCTGTACAGATATCCGAATTTCGCCGCTTGGGAGCGGCGCGCGTATCTGAAGGACTCCACGGGCGCTTCGACTGCCATCGCGCTGCACGGAGATATGTTCGACTGGATGCAAGGCGCGCTGAGCATACTGCCAGACGTCGCGAAGAGCCTTTTTGCATACCTGTTCGCGCCCCTCTGGCCAGCGGAGGAGAGTCAACTCGGAGAAATCGTCCACCTCAACAAGAAGGCCCGGGCGGCCATGAACCTGAAGCAGTACATTCAGGCGCCCGAGCCAGTGCCACTCGGGAGTACCATGCCCGCGGACACAAGAGTCCCGGCGCGGTTCAACGTGCAGACGGAAGCGGATCACCTTCCGGACGGGATGAAATACGCAGTCGCGGCGAAGAACCTGTGCCAACAGGCGAATCTGAAATACGGAACGAGGCTGAAGACGGCGGTGATCGGCCACACGCATCATGCGCGCATCGCGGTCATAGACAACGGCGCGGAGGACTTCTTTGCGCTGGTGGACTGCGGCGCATGGATCGAGAAATACCGCACGCCGGAGAGTGCGCAGGCGCTTCCGAACGCTCAGATCGCCGCAATCGGCGGCAACCAGGCGCG
>JAUYBU010000128.1 GCA_030693045.1 Bryobacterales bacterium
CAAGAACGCCGCCGGGGATGATATTGATGGCATCACCTCCTATGTCGACCACACGCCCTCATCGGCGCTAAACGCTGTTCTTCGAGTGGGTAACTCTAAACGAGCACAAGTGGGTCATTCTTCGTGAGTGCCGAGGCATAACCGAGATCTTCCCTTCGCGCGAGAACCTCTCCAGTCGATACCCAGCGCGGCTACTGCCCAATCATGAGTCCCCGTCGTCGGTCTCAATTTCAAGGCCTGCCCGGTTACAGCACAGGGCCGGATTTCGGCCAAGAGACGGTCGTCTCGGAATCTGGCAACGCGTGGGAAATCGGCTTCACCAAGTCCCTTGGATGCAGCACTTTGTCGGCGGCAATTTGGAATCTGGAAACGATCTGGAAACGGCCAGATCTTGACCACCTTCGTTTGACCATCCTGCAAAGCAGCTGCTGGATCGGCTTCCACAATCTGACTCCACCGCGTCGGATCGCTTTCCTCTGCCGAGAAGACCGCCCTGCTATGCGCGCAGTGCTGGCAGGCCTATGGCGGGATTCCGGACGACGTGACCGGGTAGCGGGCGCCTGGGAGTGTCTCGCAGAACTCCAAGATTCGCCGCTCCCGCGTCGCAGGCCGCGTCCAGGCTGCCGAGGGGTACCACAAGGCTGTCCGGAGTCGGACGAACTGATCAGCGTCGGCCCACGCCTCAGCAACGGGCATTCTACGCGTCGCCCCGGAGCATGTGGAACGCGTGATCGGCACATATCAGCGGCGGAGCAATAATAGATCACGTGGTGCTGCGAGCGCGGCGCCCGGTGGCGGTCTAAAAGCAGACCACCCCCGGATCGTCATTGATGTTCAAAAAAAGGGGCGCTCTGTTGGGATGGCCCCTGCCGATGGCGGACCTCGAGGAGAAAACCTGATGGACGCCGTCACCCATCTGGCCCCACGGTGGGCGTCGTTGCCGCCTGCGAATTCCTTGGGGTACGCCGGCAACTCGACCATTGGCTAAACAGCCGACGTGCATTCCTGACGCGGTGGCTGGGTCCAGATCATGTGGGCGGTTTCGCACTCGGATTGGAAGGGTTCCACGGCCCGATTTTCGTGTCAAATATTAAAGTAATATGTATATGTGAATACCCGGTCACCCCGGGAATTCAAAAAAAGAACAGCAAGTATCGACAATGCAACCAGTTACGGACGCTGCAGCAGTTCCGAAAAGAATTCAAAACGGGCCATGCCTGTTAGAGGTTATCTGAACAAGTAGTTTCTTGATCTCCGGCCGCCTGTGTTTCCTGCAAACCGCGTATGCGGCAGAAGCTGAGCCGGCGGAGTCTGATCGCGGCTCGAAGGCAAGCGGCAAGCCGACTGCGAAACTGCGGCGGCCTGGTTTTGCTCCGCCTCTTGCACCCCGGATCTGCCGCAGGTGAGCGCACGGCAGATCGATCCTCAAGCAGGCTCAAGTCGAGGTGCGCTTGTCCCCGCCAGGGGCCGGGATATCCCCCCGAATCCCCGCTCACGGAATGGGGTGAAGCGGATGCCGCCTGTTGGTAGCTGTCGGCTTTCGCCAAGACCGGTTTGCGGTGGCTGCGCAGAATGCCCGCCAGTGCCGCGCAAAGGACCTTATACGAGTTTCCGTACGTGGAGGCGGTAGTCTCTCAGAGGCTCCTGTCGAAGGCAGCCTCGCCACGGGCGCGCAAACGCGCGCCACATTTCGCGGATGGCCGGGCGAATCAGGAAAGGGCAAAACAGGATGTAGAATGGGGTTCACCCAGGGCGCCTAGTAGGCCCGTGCGCATTCCCCGGACTTCTTGCCCTGGGGAGGTCCTGAGCACGGTGCCGGCAATCCCTCCACGGACCGGGTCCGTGTCAGAATCTAGTCATGGGCCACCGAGGATCTGATGCCGCCCAGTTGGTGCAGCGCGTCAAGGCGCTGATTACCACGATCTCGAGCATGAAGTCGGAGCATCCTCTGAAACCCGTATGGGGTGGCTTGCCTCGGGGTGATCAGGACGGCCGCATCGTTGACGAGCCTCCCGTCTACAACGAAGCCGAGCGGGAGATCCTGGCGCTGAGGGAGCCCTTGTCGGGTGTGTTGAAAGATGCCAAGAGGCTGATCGCCGACATAGGAACGTCTGACCAGTTGGAGCGCTTGCGGGCGAACGCGCTGGTCGAGGTCGCTTTCTACAATGGCGCGCCGGGTCGCCGTGGGTACACGAAGGCGGAGTGCGTGGCAGACTTGCAGAGCATTCTAAAGCTCCTTCAAACTCTACCTCTGGACGGAACGGGTGTTCGCACCGCGGGTTCGAGAGGTGGTGACCCCGTGGCCGGACCGGCTGCAGGGTCCAGGGGCGGGACCGGCGCCGTCGAAGCGCATTTCAGCGTGAAACAGTTGGCCGAACTCTGGGGATTCAGCCAGCGGACCATCCGTCGGTTGATTGAGGACGAACCCGAACTCGTCACAATCCGCCGGGATTCGCGGAACAAGAGAACCTACCGGCGGGTACAGGTTCCCGCCTCCGTAGCGGAACGAATCCACCGAAAACTCACCGCCGGTCGGCATTAGGCCAAGCGACGGTCTGGGAGCCCCCCTTGAGTACCCGGAGTTTCGGTCGCTTCACCTTCCAGGCCATGCGAACCGCGTCATCGATTCTCTCCTGCCGCGCCCGGTTGAACTTGGCGTAGTGGCGCTCGGTGACCTTGACGCTGGCATGGCCTAACAGGAGGGACACCGTTTCGATCGGCACGCCGGCGCTGAGGTACTCGGCTGCGAATGTGTGCCGGAAACGATGTGGGTGTGGCTTGGAGGCAAAGGGCTTGCCTTCACCGGTCCGGGATTCGGCCAATCGGAACAGCTTCATCAAGCGCGATCGCCAGTTGTTGACGGCCCGCTCAGATTCACCGGCGCCGTCCCAGAAAAAATACTTCTCGTTCTTGAGCGGCAGCGAGTTCAGTGCGGTCACCACGTCCGGCTGGCCGTCACGGCCGTCGGGCAGGGGAATGTACACGCTGCGGCGGACTTTCTGCTGTTGGACCACCAGCCCGTACCCGTCACCGTCCGCGCCCGCCACCAACTGTGTTCGCCCCAGCAAGACTGCATCGCTGATGCGCAGGCCGGAGTATCGCAGCACCAGGACGAATGTCCAGAGCTCGCGGGCATTCTCTTGATTCACCTGGCCGCGCCCGTCCTGGTACAGGTAGGTGGCCTGGAGGACTCGCTCGAATTCACCCGGAGTGAATGGTTCCTTCTCCTCAATGGGGGCCTTCACCTTGAGTTTGACGGCGGGGTTCTTGGCCACCCAGTCCCGGTCGACACAGAAGCGGAAAAAGGCGCGCAGCCGTTCAATATTCTTGAGTGCGGTCAGAGGCGCATCTTCCCAGGTCGCGCGAAACTCCGTGATGGCGTTGAGGTCCAATTCGCTCAACAACCGGTAGCCAACTTGAGCGGCATAATCGAGCAGACGACCTTCAAGGAGGGTGCCGAACTTGCGCTTTGTCGAATCCTGCCAGTTCCGCGCTCCAATGTCGCGCATGAATGCGCCGGTAGCCGCCTCAATCGTGATGGCCTGAGCCTCACGGAGGGAACCCTCCGCATCCCAGGCGCGGACCTTCTTCAACGCAATCTCGTAGTTGGATGTCTTCAGGCCCCGGCGAACGAAGACACCATTCAGCATTCCAATCGCTCGGTATGCGCAAGTGCACTTCGCGTGAGCCCGATCGTACTGGCTGTAGCGGCAATCTTTCCGGTGCCGTTTCTCGACCTTCAGCATGGCGGAGGCTCCTTAGGAGGAGCCTATCACAATTGCACGCCAATTGCACTCGAAAGTCGAAGCATCCTATAAACTATTGATTTTGTTAGAGAAAATATGGCGGTGAGGGTGGGATTCGAACCCACGGAGGAGTCACCCCCTCAACGGTTTTCGAGACCGCCCGATTCAACCGCTCTCGCACCTCACCGGGTCTCACCTTCTAGGCTATCGGATTTGGTCGGGGGCCGCAACCGGCGGGCTTGAACGGAAAGAAGCCTCGTGCCGCGTAACACGGCACGAGGCTTCTTGGTAGCCTTGGAATCTCGCGGGCAGGGGACCGGTCCTCAGGAACTCCGGCCTCGCCACTGATCGAGGTCCACTGCGTTTAGAGCGGTCGACTCAACTGTCGGCCACCTCCCGCGCGGATTTGCCAGCTTCTCTACTGCCATTACTCATATGATTGACTGGACCACCTCCTTTCTCAGTGATACCCCCATGCTAAGACCGATGCGCCCTTCTGTCAATCGTTTTCTTCACCGGGAAGACAAATTTGTTGCGTTCTGTTTTATAGCTCGCGCGACAGGTAGCGGCACATCGCCAGACCGTCGATCTGGGCGAACGGAAAATGGCCGGTGGTGTAGTGCGCGCAGGGCAAGCACACGACTTTATGCGGCGTGCCGCTGGTGGCGAACCAGTCGACCACCTGGCGCGAGAACTCGGGCAGAAACGTCGTGTCGTGACGCGCCCAGATCAACAGGCTTCGGAGGTCGCGGCCGCGCACGCGCTCCAGATGCGCCGCGGGGCTGATGGGGCGCCAGCACGAGCGCAGATCGTCGCGCGTGATCGAGCCCTCCAGGCCACGGCGCACGTGCTGTGTCGACAGGCCGGTCCAGACGACATCCGAGAAGTACATCGAAACGTGGTTCAGCACGGCGGCGCGCACGCGCGCATCGTGCGCGGCGGCGATGAAAGCGATGCAGGAGCCGAGACTGGTGCCCAGAATCGCCAGCCGCCGGTAGCCGCGCGCCTCGAGCCAGTCCAGGCAGCAGCGCGCGTCGATCACCGATTGCCGCGAAGCGTGAATCGTGCGGCCGACATTGCTGGAGACATGATAGTCGGCGCGCTGGAGCCCGGGCGGCATGCGCCGGTCGTGATAGGCCATGCTCATGCGCAGCGCCGACAGTCCGAAACGATTCAGCAGGCGGCACAGCCCGGCGTGCCCCTGGACGTCGGCGTTCCACTGCGGCAGCACCAGCACGGCGCGGTCGCCGGATCCCGGACAGGGGAAGAAGTCCGCGTGGACGGTGTTGTTCTCGGGATAGGGGGAGGGCAACGCGCTGGTGAAACGCAGGTGCGAGCCCTCCAGACTATAGTCGCCGGGACGCTGATAGGAGAAGAAACCATCCGAGCCGGCCAGCGCCTGGTCCGCCCAGCGCCGCACGGCGTCCAGTTCATCGCCCTGCGCCGCGGCGATGCCCAGCCAATCCAGACCCCACTCGAACGGCCGCACCAGGCGGTTGGTGTCGCGCCTGGCGAGCTTGCACTCCCATCGATCGATCCAGCGGGCGTAGAAACCAGACATTGGTAAGCGGGGGAAAACTGCAGTGTAACATTTGGACCGCCACCGCCGAATCGGCGCTTAACCGTTTTGGGGAAGCCGCGTCGCCCGGCCCCATGCAACCGCGAGGCCAGCCACCAGACACAGCCACGCGAACCAGTCTCCGTGCCGGGTGTAGAAGGTCGTCTCCCGGGACCAGGCAAAGCGGGCGCGCGCGGTGGCTTCCCGGTACGGTTCCAGCCGTTGGGTAATGCGCCCGGCGGGGTCGATGGCGGCGGTGATGCCGTCGTTGGTCGCGCGCACGATCCAGCGGCGATTCTCGATGGCGCGCATCCGAACCAGTTTCAGATGCTGCTCGCGCGCCGCGCTGTGTCCGAAGTAGCCGTCGTTGGAGAGATTGAGCAGCACTTCGGCCCCGCCGCGGGCGAACTGGCGCACCAGGTGCGGGAACGCCGATTCGTAGCAGATGAACGCGCCGAGCCGGTGTTCACCCAACGGAAAGACGACCACGCGGCTGCCCGGCGCGAAGTCGCCGGTCTCGCTGGTGATCCGGCTCACCCACCCAAACAGCGACGGCACGAACTCGCCGAAAGGCACCAATTGGATCTTGTCGTAACGATCGACCACTTCCCCCTGGACCGAAACCAGCACCGCCGAGTTCAAAGGTTCGCCCGTGGGCGTGTGGGCCACCACGGTTGCCAGCACCGGCGTGCGCGCCGCGCGGGCCAGGTGCGCGAGCCGGTTGCGGAAGGCTGGGTCGCGGTCGATGTAAAGTGGTGCGGGCAACTCGGGCCACACGATCAGATCCGGCGGCGGCTGGCCCGGATCGAGCGCCAATTCCATCGAGCGCAGGGCCAGCCGGTTGTGGAGCGCGTCCCTCTTATCGGCGCTCCAGTCGTCCGAGTCGGCGACGTTGGGCTGGACGACCACGGCGGCGGCGCTGGCGGGCGTCTGCGCGCTCGGCAACTCCGGCAGCAGGTAGAGCGCGGCCAGCGCGCCCAGCCAGGCCAGTTCCCGCCGGGGGCGGCGAAGCAGGACCAGCGCGGCGGCGGCGTTCAGCATCACAAACACAAACGACAGCCCGTAGACCCCGATGAACGGCGCAAGGCGCGCGGGCACGCTCATATCGGCGCCGGCGTTCCCCAAGGCGAGCCACGGGAAGCCGAGCGGCGCGTGAGTGCGTTCGATGCCGGTCCACAGCGCGGCCACCGCAGGGATGGCGTACCAGCGCGGCATCAGGAAGCCCGCAAGCCACGTGAAAACGGCCGTCTGGAGCGCCTTGACGAGACAGAACAACAGAAACGCGAACCAGCTCAGCGCCGCGCCCATGGCGCCGTGGACTTCCAGGACCACCTGAATCCAGCCGCAGACGCCGAACCAGTACACCACGCCCGCCGCTTCGCCCATCAGGAAACGGCGCAGCGGCCTCGGCTCGCGAGCGGCGGCCACCAGCAGCGGCACCAGCGCCACCGGCGCCAGCAGCGCCGCGTCAAATCGCGGGAAGACAAGAATCAACAGCACTGCCGAGGCAAGCGACAGAGCCAGGTTCAGCAAGCGGCCTCTTCCGTCAGGTTTCTGCCCGCATGATTCGGTACTTCCGCTTGCTGACGCGCGCGGCTCAGACTCGTTTCCGAGCCGCGACCGTTAGGAAGCGGCATTAGCGGTGGCCCGGCCATGTAGGAGCTGCGCACCAGGGGCCCGCTCGAGACCGTCCGGAAGCCCAGCGACAACCCGCAGCGCCGGTAGGCTTCGAACTGCGCGGGGGGCACGTACTCGGCCACTGGCAGGCTGCGCCGCGCGGGTTGCAGGTATTGGCCGATGGTGACGATGTCCACATCCGCCCGGCGCAGGTCGCCCAGCGCCGCCTCGACCTCGGCGGGCGTCTCGCCCAAGCCCACCATGAGACCCGATTTGGTCAAGGCGTCCGGGCGGTGTCGCTTGGCGAAACGCAGCACTTCGAGCGAGCGAAGGTAGTTGGCGCGCGGGCGCACGCGGAGGTACAGCCGCTCCACTGTCTCCAGGTTGTGGTTGAACACCTCGGGGCTGGCATCGGCGACGCGCGCCACGGCGTCCAGGTCGCCGCCGAAGTCCGGCGTCAGGACCTCGATGCCCGCCTCGGGCAGCGCCCGACGCACGCACCGCACGGTTTCGGCGAAATGCGCCGAGCCGCCGTCGGCGAGATCGTCCCGGGTCACGCTGGTGACGACGACGTAGCGCAGGCCCATCCGCGCGGCCATGCGCGCGACATTGGCGGGTTCATCCGGGTCGAGCGCCACGGGCGTTTCCTTGGCCACCGCGCAGAAGCCGCAGCCGCGCATGCACCGGTCTCCCAGGATGAGGAAGGTCGCCGTTCCGCGGTGGAAGCACTCGTGGAGGTTGGGGCAACGCGCCGATTCGCAAACCGTGTGGAGATGCAGCCGGCGCAGATCGCGCTTCAACGCCGTGACCGACGGATGATGCGCGCTTCCGGCGCGCAGCCACTCGGGCAGACGCGAGCCGATCTGAATCAGTCCGGCGGGCACGCTTAGAACCGCTTGACCATGGGGTCGAAGCCGAGTTCCTTCAAACGCGTGCGCTGCCGGTTGACCTCCGCCGAATCCTTGAGCGGTCCCACCACGACCCGGAACAGCGTTTCGTTCGGCCCCGCCGTGACACCGGCGCTGAATTCCTTCTTCCTCAGTTCGCTAACCAGGGTGTCGGCGTCCGGGCGCCTGACGGCGGCAACTTGAAGGTAAGTCTGACCGGGTTCGGGCTGCACCAAACCGGAACCCGCTACCGAAGCCGGCCCGGACGGCGCGGCGGCCGGTTTCACGGGCTCCGCCACCGGCTTGGCGGCCGGCGGCGGGGGGGCCGCCACGCGCTCCGGAGCGCTTCCAGTGGGGGTCGGCCTGGCCGCGGGCTTGGCCGCCGCAACCGGGGAACCGCCCCGCACCTCCACCTGGCCGGGAGCCAGCGACGAACCCTGCGCGCCGCCCTTTCCCTCCGCCGTCGGATCGATCACGATGGTGCTTTCGGGGCCCTTCTTCGCCCCAGCCACATCCGAGGCGGAACCGGAGTTCCGGCCGAAGATGTAACCCGCGGCGAAGCAGACGCCCATCAAAATGACAATCACGAAAAACACGCTGAGCAGTTGACGGTTGCCCAGCACCAGTTCGAATTCACCCTCGTCGTTTCTCGGCATGGTCAGGCCTGTCGATACCCTTTAAGTTCCCTTCTTCTCGCTGGAGGACCGGTCGAGCGCCAGCTTCACCGACGTGAATATATCGACCGGAATCGGGAACACAACCGTGGTGTTCTTTTCGACGCCGATTTCAACCAGCGTCTGGAGGTAACGCAACTGGATCGCCGCCGGCTGTTGCTGGATCACTTCGGCCGCCATCGCGAGCTTCTCGGCGGCCAGATATTCGCCGTCGGCGTGAATGATCTTCGCGCGGCGTTCGCGTTCGGCTTCCGCTTGTTTAGCGATGGCGCGGATCATCTGGTCGGCCAGGTCCACCTGCTTCACTTCGACCATCGCCACCTTTACGCCCCACGGACCGGTGTGCTGATCGAGAACCGACTGAAGCCTCACGTTCAGCTTTTCGCGCTGGCCCAGCAGCTCGTCCAGTTCGACTTCGCCGAGCACGCTACGCAGCGTGGTCTGCGCCAACTGCGACGTCGCGTACAGATAGTTGGCCACCTCCACCACGGCGCGAATGGGCTCGATCACGCGAAAATAGATCACCGCGTTCACCTTCACCGTCACGTTGTCGCGCGTGATGACGTCTTGCGAGGGCACTTCCAGGGTTTCCACGCGCAACGACATTCGGACCATCCGGTCGATGGGCGCAAAGACCAGAATCACGCCCGGCCCTTTGGGCTGGGGCAGCACGCGGCCCAGACGGAAAATGACGCCGCGCTCGTATTCGGCCAGGATCTTGATCGAGGCCAGCAGGTACAGGACGACAATCAGAATCGCGATGGTCGTCAGATTGAAGGTTTCCGGCATGGTTCACTCCTGTTGAATTGGTTTGACTCTGAGCTTCATTCCCTCGACGGCGACGATCCGGACGGCCGCGCCTTCGGCCACCGGGCACGGCGACTCGGCGTCCCAGTACTCGCCCCGGACGAACACCTTGCCCGCCGGATCGAGCGGCGTTCGGGCGACGCCGATCTCTCCCAGCATGCCGGCCGCGCCGGTGAGGACTTTGCCGGCGCGCGCGCGCACGACCAGCGAAAGCAGGAATATCGTAATGGCCGCGAATGGCAGCGTGACGGCGATGGCGGTCGAAAAGCGGATGCGCAGTTCGGGCGGTCCTTCCACCAGCAGCAGCGCGCCCAGCACCATGGCCACCGCGCCTCCGCCGCCCAGGATCCCGTGCGAGGCGAACTTGGCTTCCAGCGCGAACAGCACCAGCGCCAGCACCAGCAGCGCCACGCCGGCGATGCTGATCGGCAGCACCGACAGCGCCGACAGGCCCAGCAGCAACAGAATCGCCCCCGCCACGCCCGGCGCGATCAAGCCCGGGTGAGAGAACTCGACGTACAGCCCCAGCGCGCCCACGACCAGCAGGATAAAGGCGATATTGGGGTCTGAAACGGCAGATATGATCGACTCCCGCATGGTTGGGCGGTACTCGGCGACGCTGGCGCCGGCGACCCGCAGAGTCTGCTTGCGCCCGTCGAAACGGGTCACTTCCCGGCCATCCAATTGCCGCAGCAAATCGTCCTGGTCGCGCGCGACGAGATCGATGAGCCGGTGGGTCAGCGCTTCCCCGTCGGTGAACGAGCGGGCTTCGAGGACCGTCTTTTCGGCCAGTTCGGCGTTGCGGCCGCGCTTGGAAACCAGGCTGCGGATCGACGCCGCCGCGTCGTTTTCCACCTTGCGCCGCATCACCGCGTCCATCTGGCCGCCGATCAGCAGCACCGGCGACGCGGCGCCCGTGTTGGTGCCCGGCGCCATGGCGGCGATGTCGCCGGCCTCGAGCAGAAAGAAGCCCGCCGACGCCGCCCGCCCGCCGCTGGGCGCAACGTAGGTGACCACCGGGACCGGCGAGGCCACCAACCGCTCGACGATCTGGCGCGTCGCCTCCATCAGCCCGCCGGGCGTGTTCAGCCGGATCAGAAGCAGCGATGCCTCTTGCTGGCGAGCCTGGTCGATGGCGTGCGAAATAATCTCGAACGTGACCGGGTGCACCACCCCGTCCACGGATACGGCAAGCACCCGGGCTGCCTGGGCGGGCAGGCAGGCAAGGAGCGCGAACACGAGGCTGGCAAGACGCGCGCTCATCCGTCCCTCACTATAGCACCGCTTCCGTGTGCATTATCATACGCTCACCACCGGGCACGGCGATTGCCGGATGATGGCGTAGGCGTTGGTGCGCAGACGCCCGAACACGCCGGCGGCGGAACCGCGGCCGATCACCAGCAACTCCGCGGGCAACCGCTTGGCAAGCGCGCAGACGACGTGAGGCGGGTCGCCGGTCTCCACCACCACCTCCGCCTCGACGCCCAGCGTCCGCTTCAGCGCCTCGACTTCATCCAGCGCTCTTTCCTTGATTTGCCGCGCCCAATCGCCTTCGGCCGGCGCGCCCGCGGGTGTCGCGCCGCAAACCGCCGCATGGACAATGGTCAGCCGCGCGCCGCACTGCGCCGCCATTTCGGCGGCCCAGCGAAGCGTCTTGGGGCTCTGCGTCCCCAGATCCAGGCCCGCCAGGACCCGGTCAAAGCGGATCGCGCTCGCCTCCGGCGCCTGCTCCAGGTGGACCCCGGTCCACACCGGGCAGTCGGCGTCGTGCAGAACCTTGGCCGTGACCGAGCCGAGAATGAAGCGGCGGAACGGGCCATAGCCGTGAGTCGGCATGACGATGACGCCGGCTTTCTCGTTCTGGGCGAACTCGACGATCTTCTTGGCCGGATCGCCCTCCAGCAGCAGGCGGCGCGTCCGGATGTGAGCCAACTCCGGCTCCTGAAAGGCATCCAGTTCCGAGCGCAGTTGGGCCGATCGCGCCGCGAACAGCTCGTTGAGCATCGTGCCGCCAACCTCGAGCGCGCTGAACTCGTAGTGCGGGGGCGGAAGGACGTGCAGAAGGATTACTTCCGAGCCGAAGCGCCCGGCCAGCACCTCGACGTAGCGCGCCGCGCCCAGGCTGCGTTCGGAGAAATCCACGGGCAAAACGATCTTCGCCAACGAAAACATGGAAATCGCCTCCGCTGCAACTATAGCAAGGCCGCCCCCACCATGAAAACCGGGGACGGAGTACTCTTTCCCCATTTAGTTGGGGGCCGGGCCTTCAGCGCAGTGCCGCATGCTCTTGCCTTCTTGTGGGGCGGGCGCTTCGGCCTGGATAGCGTCGGGATAAACCGGCGTGAAGTAGTGAATGAAAGAGTCATACAGGAAAGGAGTAGCGAATCC
>JAUYBU010000192.1 GCA_030693045.1 Bryobacterales bacterium
CTTTCGGACCTGGTTGTGGTGGGACAATATCCGACTGAGGCCGCTGCCATGATCGCTAGAGCGCTGTTGCTGTTTTGCTTTGCGGGCGCGCTGCCCGCCCAAGAGTTGAAACTGGTTCCCGCGCCGCGCTCCCTCGTGCGCGGACAGGGGGCGCTGGCGCTCGGTTCGCCGGTCCGGATCGCCCTGGCTTCGTCCTCGGCCGAAGACCGATTCGCGGCCGGGTTGCTGGTCGAGGACTGGAAGAGCATTCACGGGCTGGAGTGCTCGGTCGGCTCCGCGGGAACGGTTCTGATCGGCCGTCCCGGAGAGCCGCGAGTCGACCGCGAGATTGTGCGCCGCAAACTGGACGTATCGGCTCTAGACCACGAAGAAAGCTATCTTCTGGACGCCGACAGCGCCGGCGTATTGCTGGCCGCGAAAACAGCCGCGGGCTTGTTCTACGGCGTGCAGACTCTCCGGCAACTGACGGGTCCGGGCGCGCGCATCCCGGCGGTCCGCATCGGCGACTGGCCGGCTCTGCGCTATCGAATGCTGTCGGTGGACCTGAATCGCGGCCCGCTGCTGACCGAAGAGCAGTTGAAATTGGCGATCCGGACCGCGGCCGAATACAAGCTGAACATGGTGAGCCTCTACCTGGAGCACGTGTTCGTGTATTCTCATTCCCCGATGGCGGCGCCGCCGGGCGGGCAAGTTACTTCGGAACTTATCGGGCGTCTCAGCCAATACGCTCGCACTTATCACGTCGAACTGGTGCCTCATCAGCAGTTGTTCGGACATCTGCATAACATGCTCAAGTTCGAACTCTACTCGGACCTGGGCGAGATTCCGCACGGAAGCGTTCTCTCGCCCGCCAATGAGCGGACTTACGATTGGCTCCGGGAAACCTGCGCGCAACTTGTCCGCGCCTTCCCCGGCCGCTTCTTTCACGTCGGGGCCGACGAGACTTGGGAACTGGGCGAAGGACAGAGCCGGGAACTGGCACGACAGCTCGGGACGGGCGGGCTCTATCTCAGGCATATGGAAAGACTCACGGAGCTGCTGCGGCCCCACGGCAGACGGCTCCTGTTCCCCGGGGATATCGTGCTCAAACACCCGGAGGTGATCCCGAAATTGCCGAAGGACCTGATCGCGGTGGCCTGGGTTTACGCCCCGCGGGAGGATTACTCGCCATCTATCAAACCATTCCTCGAGCACAAGGTGCCGTTCTTCGTTTGTACCGCCGTGCACAACTGGAACCGGCCGTTTCCGGCTTTCTCCGACACGCTGGTCAACGCGAACAATTTCGCGCGGGACGCGAAGAAGTACGGCGCGCTGGGAATGATCGCCACGCACTGGGCCGACGATGGCGAGGCGTTGTTCAACATGACCTGGTACGGAGTGGTTTTCTCGGCGGCGGCGGCGTGGCAGGAAGGCCTGGTGGATGTCGAATCCTACGATCGGGCGTTCGATTGGGCGTTCTACCGCAATGCGGACCGGACCTTTGTCGACGCCATCCGCAACCTGTACCAGGTGCACGATCTGTTGCGATCGGTGAAGGCCGGCATCGCCAACAACGCGCTGTTCTGGAGGGATCCGTTTTCGGCTTCCGGCGTCGAGGCGGTCCGCAAGGCCTATCCGGTTGCATCCAAGATGCGCCGGTTGGCCGAGGAGGCCGCGGTCTCGCTCGCCGCAGGCAAACACAAAGCGCGCGCGCACGCCGGCACGGTCGCGTTCCTGGAACTGGCCGCGCGGCGCATCGATTATCTGGGCATGAAGATCCAGTTCAGCAAAGAGATTGGAGACCTCTACCGGGCCTGCCAGGCCGATCCCCGCAACGCCGCGCGCGTCGGGAACAACCTGCGCCACATACGCGGCATGGACGGGCTGCTCCCTTCGCTGCGGGATTACATTCACGAGGTGAAGGCGCTGTACCGTGACGCCTGGCTGGCGGAAAACCGGCCCTACTGGCTGGACAACGTGCTGGTGCGCTACGACGCGGAGGCCCTGGAGTGGGTCCGCAAAATGCGCTTGTTTGACGACGCAGCGTTGCGGCACGACGCCACCGGGACCCTGCCCGGCGTCGAGACCATGGGGTTGGTTCTTCCGTAATTGCGACCGACTTCTCAGGGAGCGGGCACGCGGACCGGACTCCGCCGGAATCGTTAAGCACCCATGGCTACCACGGGTGCCAAGCGATTGACGGATGATTGAGTTAGTGGCTGACGAAGAGCGCCCGGAAACACCCGAGTTCTGGCGGGACCAGGAACGGGAAGCGCACGGCGAAATGCGACGGCAAGCGCTCCGCTGGGGCTTCCTTTTTGCGGCCATATTCGCCTGCGTCTTCTTTGCCCTCTGGTGGGCCGGTTCGGCGGTTTCCTTCAGCGCCTCGCGCGTGGAAACCACGACCGCGGCCACCTGGCGCGTGTGGGGCACGGTGCGCGACGCGCGAACCGGCGCGCCGGTGGCGTGGGCCCAGGTCGGGGACGACCCCGCCGGCCGCCCTCCCTTGTTCGGGGCGACGGCCACATTGGATGGCGCCTACGAACTGATGACCATCGCCGAACCGCACGAAGTGGTGGTGACAGCGCTGGGGTATCGCGCGAAAAAAATCGGAGTCGGCCGCAGTTGGTACCTGTGGATGCCCAAGGGAAGCGAACAGGCCGACATCGCGCTTGAGCCGGAAAGCCCCGCGCCGTGATAAGCTGGCTGACCGATGGCACTTCGAATTTTGTCTTTGCTGATCCTTCTTCTGCCGGCCGTTCTGGCCGAGCAGTTTGTTCTCATCCGCGGCGGCGTCATGCCCGGACGACCCGGCGTGCGGGTCGACGATTTTGAGATCGCCGACGCGCCGATTACCAACGCCGAGTACAAGCTGTTCCTCGATGCGGCCAAACACAAGCCTCCGCTGCATTGGGAAGGCGGGCGCATTCCGGCGGGCATGGAAAACATGCCGGTCATCTTTGTCAATCGCTACGACGCCGCGGCGTACCTGAAATGGCGCTCGGCGAAGGAAGGCCGCATTTACCGTCTCCCGGCCGCGGCGGAATTCGAGTATGCGGCGCGCGCCGGCGCCCCGGACGCGGTCTTCCCGTGGGGCAAAGATGCGCCCGCCGGCAAGGCGAATTACGACGCTCAGGGCGACCGCACCTTCGCCGAGTGGCGCAAATACTTGAAGCCGGTCAAGAGCTACGCGCCCAACGGGTTGAAGCTCTACGACATGGCCGGCAACGTCTGGCAGATGGTCGCCACCGACCCGGACTACGCCGAGCAGCGCTACATCTACCGCATCGAGGACCCGATCCAGAAGCAGGGTTCGGTGGCCGGCGGTTCGTGGGCGCGCACGGCCAACTACATGCGCGTCACGGCGCGTGGCGGCGCCAGCGCCGGCATCCGGCACCCGGACCTGGGGTTCCGCCTGGTGCGCGAACCCGCCGGCGCGACGTCGTTCCAGCGCCAACCCCGGCGCGTGATTGCGGCGAACCTGGGGCCCGGCGCGGTCTACGTGGGCTGGCAACTGCTCCGGGCCGACGCGCCGGGGGCCGGTTTCCACGTGTACCGCTCGGCGCGGCGCGACGCCGCCGGCGAGCGCATCACCACGGCGCCGGTGAAGGATTCGACCAACTTCGCCGATCGCGCCGCCCCGGCCGGCGGGCGCGTCTTTTACCGCGTGCGCGCAGTGGACGGCGCCGGCAAGGAGGGGCCGCCATCCGAATGGGCCGCCATCACCATCGGCCCAGAGCGCAGCGGGCTGATCGCCACGTTCGCGCCCACCGTCAAGCAGGGCGGCTTCGTGCCCATGTTTGGCGATCTGGACGGCGACGGCGTGCTCGAGTTGGTGGTCAAGATCAACAACGGGATCACGGAAATGTCGCGCGACCCCGGCCTGCCGGTGGAACTGGAGGCCTACACCAGTTTCGGCCGCGCCCTGTGGCGCCGCCCGCTGGTTTGGCACGACCACTGCTTCGGCAATGCGAACAATGTCCCGACGGTTGTTTATGACGTCGACGGCGACGGGCGTGCCGAAGTGATGGCCCGCTTGCAAGAAGGCGATAAGGTCTACCTCGCGATTCTGGACGGCATGACCGGGCGCGTGCGCCGCAAGACTCCCTGGCGCGACATCGTCACCGACATTTCGGGCACTTCGACGCGCATCCACATGGCCATCGCCTATCTGGATGGCAAGCGTCCCTCGATCATTACGCAAACCGGGCTGTACGAGAACGAGGTTTTCGAAGCCTTCGACGCGAACTTGAAGAAGCAGTGGACCTACGAGAGCTTCGGCGAAACCAACGGTTCGGGCTCGCATCACATCGACGTCGCCGATGTGGACGGCGACGGCCGCGACGAGGTTTTCGACGGCACCACCTGCTTGAATCCGGACGGCACAATGCGCTGGTCCATCTACCGCCTGCACCCGGACATCGTGGCGGTCAAGCACATCCTGCCCAATTCGAAAGACCGCCAGGTTTACTATGCGGTCGAGAGCGGCAGCCACGCCGGGGCCTTCCTGGTGGACGCCAAAACCGGCAAGATCATTTGGAAAGTGAACCGCGAGGACGACCCGCGCTGGGTGCACGCTCACATCGGCTGGGCGTCGGACATTTGGGACGGCTCGCCGGGCATGGAGATGCTGACCAACCGCGACGGCCACGACGCCAAGGACATCGTGCTTTTTTCGGCCACCGGCAAGATCCTGGCCAATCCGTTTCCCGGGGGCTGGCGTCCGGTGAACTGGACCGGGGCGGCGACGCGCGAGCTGATGTCGAACGACGGCAAGCGCCTGGGCCGCTTCAACGGCAAGGATGTGACCACGCTCGACGGCGCGGGCCCGAACGAAGGCCGCGGAAACTGCAACATGGTGGCCGACCTGGCCGGCGACTACCGCGACGAAGTGGTCTGCATGGGCCAGACCAAGGACGGCAACCCGGCCATCTTCGTCTACTCGAACCTCGAGCCGGCGGCGCGCCGCGAGCTGAGCCGCACCGAAGACCGCGAATACCGCATCTGGCTCGCCCGCAACATGGGCGGCGGCTACCCCTCCTACTTCGAGTGAATTCCGGGGACACTCTCGAAAATAGCAGAGACCTGGGGACACTCCGGGCTAGCTTTACGCAAACCACCGCTGCAACCACCCCGCAGGCGTGTCCCCCGTTTTCATCACCTTCGGTGAGCGCGACGCGATCATGACCACAG
>JAUYBU010000286.1 GCA_030693045.1 Bryobacterales bacterium
TTTCGAGGTTGCAGTCATTTCTTTATGTTCAAGCCTCCCGGTTTGCTTGCCACCCTGGTCGCTCCCACCTCCGCAGTTTCCTGCAGGGCGGACGGTGACTTCTACGTCCGGGCACGTCATGCTTTGTTACCTCCGCATGCCGAAGCCGGATATGCTAGCCGTCCGAAACAGGCAATTGACGGCACGGGGACTCTCACCCCGCCAGACTCGCAGCCTTGTCGGCCGCTCCACTCTTTCATTCCCTATTCCATGCCGGTTTATCCCGGCGCTCTCCGCGTCCATCCGTGGCCACCTTCTTCGTATGAACTTAATGCGAACTCCCGCCCAACAAAAAGATTTCGCGCAAACCGCCCCCGTCGAACCGCCCTCGGGCACGCCGTCATCCGCGCCGGAGCTTTTATCCATGCCCCTCCGGCCACAAATCCAAGCGCCTCGCATCTCAGCCGGCGGCATCCCAGGAAGAACCCAAGAAGAACCCACCGACAACCCACCAGAACCCACCGAGAACCCACCGAAACCCAAGAAGACCTGCCACCCCCGCGCATTCGCCACGAAGCCCGCGAACTCGAGAAGGGTCTCGACCAGCACCCCCAAAGGTCCAGGAGATCAACCGAAAGCGCGCCGCCGTCGAGGACGTGCTCCAGTTGATCCGCGATCAATCGGTCACCATGCGCGACCCCCTTCCCAGGAAGCGGCCCGACTCAACCGGGTTCACGCCGCTACAAGGTCTCCTCAAACAGACCCTGGAGGGATGGCGTGCCCGGCCCATTAAATGGGGAATGAGTACTCCGTCCCCGGTTTTCCGCCGGGGCGGCGCTCGTTGTATACTGCGTTTCTTATGATCACACGACGCACAGCCATCCAATCCCTCGCCGGCGGCATGGCCGGCGCTCCCGCCATCGTTCGCGGCGCGCGGCGGCCAGGCGACAAGCCGAACCTCTTGTTCCTGTGGACCGACGAGCGGCGCGCCGACACCATGGCCGCCTACGGCAACACGCGCATCCGCGTGCCGGCGATGAACCGGCTCGCATCGCAATCGGTGGTGTTCGACCGCGCCTATGTCACGCAACCGGTCTGCACTCCCAGCCGTTCGTCGGTGATGACGGGCCTGTGGCCGCACCAGTCCGGCTGCGTCCGCAACAACATCGCCATGAAAGCGGAGACCAAAACCATGCCTGAACTGCTGGGCGATTCCGCCTACCGCACCGGCTACATGGGCAAGTGGCACCTGGGCGATGAAATTTTCGCGCAGCACGGCTTTGAAGAGTGGAAGGCGATGGAAGACGGGAACTACCGCAGGTTCTACTCCGCCGGGCGCGACAGCAACGCGCGCAGCGCCTATCATCATTTCCTGATTCGTTTGGGCTATAAGCCCGGTCCGGAGAACGATTTCAGCCGGAACTTCGCCACCAAGCTGCCGGTGGAACACTCGAAACCCTCATTCCTGGCCAACGAGGCGTCGAACTTCCTCCTCCAGCACCGCGCCGATCCGTGGATGCTGTATGTCAATTTCCTCGAGCCGCACATGCCGTTCGCAAGCGCGCTGAACGACCTGCACAGCGAGGCCGAAGCGCCGCTGAAGAACTTCCCCGGCACCCCGCTGGGGCCCGAGCCGGAGTGGTACCAGCGGCGGCGGGGCGACGTGATGGGAGAGAAGAAAGTCAAAATGAAGGGCGTGGGCGAGGAACAGCGCGCCAAAATCCAACGCCAGGCGCGCAACTACGCCGGCCTGTGCTCGCTGGTGGACCAGGCGCTGGCCCGCATCCTTTGGACCCTGGAGGCGACCGGCCAGGCCCAGAACACGATCGTGGTCTTCACCTCCGATCATGGCGACATGATGGGCGCGCATGGCCTCATGGCCAAGCAGGTGATGTACCAGGAGGCGACGTGCGTGCCGTTGCTGGTGCGCGCGCCGTTCCGCCAGCTCAAGCCGCACCACGTCGCGCAGCCGGTGAGCCATATCGATATCGTGCCGACGCTGATGGAACTGCTTGGCGTCAAGGTCCCGGATCTGCCCGGCCGCAGTCTGGTTCCGATGCTGGCGGGCGGAACCCGTCCCGACAATTTCGTGTTCCTGGAATGGCACGCGGACAAGAACGACAGCGGCGAAGGGCCGAACGGGCGCACCGTGGTGTCCCCCGACGGCTACAAACTGGTGTTGTACGACACCGACCAATCGTTGCTGTTCGACCACAACAAGGACCCCCGGGAACTGCGCAACGTCTACGGCAAGCCGGAATACGCGGCCGTGCAGGCGGGACTGAGGAAGAAGATCGAGGAATGGCAAAAGCAGGTCAAGGACACCCAGGCGTTGCCGGCATAGACCGGCGGGCTTTTCTCGCAAGCGCCGTCGCGGCGGGTCTCCCGGCGGCGCAACCGCCATCCAATGTGCTGTTCATCCTGGCCGATCAGTGGAGGTTCAGCGCGTTCGGTCACGGCGGCGATCCAACCGTCAACACGCCCGCTTTCGACCGGTTCGCCGAACAAGGAGCCAGGTTCACCCGGGCCTATTCCGCCAACCCGGTGTGTACGCCCAACCGGTCCTGCATCCTCACCGGGCGCTACTCGCACCAGCACGGCATGATCTACAACAACATCATGCTGCCGCCCGGCGAGCGCTCGGTTGCCGAGCCGTTCGCCAAGGCTGGATACGCCACCCACTACATCGGCAAGTGGCACATGGACGGCGGCCAGAAGCCCGGCTTCGTGCCGCCCGGCTGGCGGCGTCGCGGGTTTCAGACCTTCGAAGGTTTCAACCGCGGCCACTACTATCCAACCGGGGCGCAGTACTTCAGCGACCAGGGCGAACTGCTGAAACCGGATGTCTATGAGCCAACCTATCAGACCGATCTGGCCATCGCTTTCATGAAGCGGAACCAGAGCCGGCCATTCTACTGCTATCTCTCGTGGGGTCCGCCGCACTCGCCCTACCGTCCGTCGCGGGAATGGGACCGCTACGATCCGGCCAAGCTGGATTTCCGGCCCAATGTCCCAAAACAATTGCGCGACGACCGGCAGTACCGAAGATCGGTGGCTGGCTATTACGGCTCCTGTTCCGCTCTGGATCACGAGTTCGGCAGGCTCATGCGGGCGCTCGACGAGAATGGCCTGGCCAACAACACGCTGGTGGTTTTCAGCGCCGATCATGGCGACATGCTGGGCTCGCACGGCTGCTACATTAAGAGCAAGCCCGAAGAGGAGTCGCTTCACATCCCCCTTTTCATGCGCCTGCCGGCGCGGATCCGGGCGAAGCAGAAGATCGCCGCGCCGGCCAGCAGCATCGATCTGGCGCCGACAATGCTGTCGCTGTGCGGCCTGGGTCCCCTGCCCAACGCTTCGGGCCGGGATCTTTCGGCGGCCCTGCTGAAGGGCCAGGATCCGAAGACCGATTTTGTCTACGCCCAGGGCGCCATGAGCCGCGGCGCGAAGGGCCCCGGCGGCCGCAAGCTGGCCCGCGGCCGGAAGGCGGCCGATGAAGACGAGCCGATCGGGCCGCACGCCGTGAGCGGCGGAATCGAGTGGCGCGCATGCGCCAATGGGCAAAGCAAACCGGCGACCCGTTTCCCAAACTTTCCCAGGCCGCCCGCCCGATGTACAGCGACGAAGCGGCCGCGCCAGTGGACGCACACCCTGAAGGCCATTCCGCTTACGGAAGCCGAAGCGTGCGAACGCCCCCACGGACTTTTCCAAGGGCGGCGGACCGCAGCTTAACCTCGACCTTGCGCGGCTTGCCCTGCGCACCCGACTGCGACGGATAGTAGCCGGCCACATACTCGGCCTGGATGTGGCCGACCATCGCTTGAAGAATCTGCCGGACGACCTGGGCGTTGAAGACCGGGGGATCGAAGGACCGGCCGCCGGTCTTCTCGCCGGCATCGGCGAAGTCCAGAATGGTCGCTTCCCGTTCCTGGATGCGTGCCAGGCGCTCCTGTGCGCGCGGATTCAGCGCGCCGCGACGGTTGAAGTCGGGAGCCCGCTGCTGCGCGGCGCGCTCCACCAGGCGCGCGTGGCCCAGCACCACCGGGTAGACCGGAATGCCGCTCTCCCGGGCCGCCTCCACGGCCGTCTCGGGCTTGGTGTTGGAAGTCGGGAACCCGTCTGAAAACACCAGTAGCAGGCGCGTGGCGTTAGTAGGGGAACCAGCGATGTCCCGGACCGTTTGCGCCATCGCTTCATAGAGCAGAGTGCCGCCGCCGTTTCCGCGCTTGGAGAAATCCAGCTTGATCGTCTCCACCCGCCCCTTGCCCAGCGTCGCGCCGTCAAAGGCCCTTTTCAGCTCTGCCGGATCGCTCGTCGGCCGCGTGTAGCGGCGCAACTGCCGGGCGAAAGTGTAGACCGCCAGGCGCGCGTGGCTCAAACCGTCGAGCAGGTTCTCCTGGAACACCAGCGAGTCGAGCAATCCCGCCTGCATCACGCTCCCGCTGGTGTCGAACAACAGGATCACATCCACCGGAACCGTGCGCGGCGCCGTCGTTCCGCCCTCGAACAGCGCGACCTTTTGCGCAGCGCCGTTTTCCAGAGGCAGGATGTCGGCGGGCTTGAGATCGTCAACATACCGGTTGTTGCGCACCACATGGAAGCGCACCAGCGCCAGACTGGTTTCGGCGCGGAAAACCGGCTGCTCCTGCGCCACCGCCATGGCGGCGAAAGCCGCCATGGCGAGGATTCTCCGCATCACGGCCGAACCTCCAACCGGAGAATCGTCAGCGGGATGTCGGCCGGCTTGAGATCGCCGGCATGGCGGTTGTTGCGCACCACGCGGTAGCGGCGCAACGCGAGCCTGATTTCGGCGCGGACCCTCCGCATCAGGACCGAACCTTCAGTCGGAGAATCGTCAACGAGTGCTTCGGGAAGGTGTAGCTGAAGCCGTTGTTGGCGATCGAAACCGATTGCGTGCGCGTCGCAGGCCGGACTTTCCTGTCGTCGCCGAAGGTGTGAGTTGCCTTGAGATCGGGGTGGTTCATCTCCCAAACCTCAAGCTGCCCTTCCATCTGACCCACGACGTTGTCGATTCGCGACGCGATATCTTGCGACTCACTGCGGTTCAGGACGTTGAGATACACAGTCCGGTCCTTGGAGTTGTAAGTGCCCGATACATCGAGATAGCCGATGGGGGCACGGTTTCCGATCTTGTAAGTGGGCGATGACACGAGCAGATCGAGCGCCATGTTACTCCCCTGCTTACTGTACTCCGCGATCGGAAAGTAGATAGGTTGCAGAAACATCCCGCTCTTGTTAGTGAATACCGGCGCAATCACATTCACTAACTGCGCCAGGTTCGCCATCTTGACTACATGCGCGTGCCGGAAGAAGGAGTTGAAGAAGCCGCCCATGGCCAGCGCGTCCTCGAAGTTGTAGATCTCCTCGAGCGTGTTGCCCTTGTCGGGGCCGCGCTTGCGGTACCACACGTTCCACTCGTCGTAGGCGATGTAGATGGGGTTCGGGCTGTCCTGGCCCGACTGCGCCGCCTTGATCAGCCCATCGACGACGTCGATGTAGTGGTCTACTCGCTGAGTGAAGCCGAGGAAGCTCTCCAACTTGTTCTCCTGGTTGCCGATGTAGGTGTGCAGTGAGATGTAGTCTACCTCCGTCTTGAGCGAGTCGAGCACCTTGCGGTTCCAGCCGATCCAGTCCGCGCCCGGGCGGAAATTGCTCGACCCGCTGGCGATCAGCTTGATCGACGGGTCGACGCGCCGCATGGCCTTGGCGGCTTCCAGCGCAAACTTCGAATAGTCCTCGGCGTTCTTATGCCCGAGTTGCCACGGCCCGTCGATCTCGTTGCCCAGGCCCCAGTACTTCACACCGTACGGCTTCTCGCGCCCGTTCTTACGGCGCGCGTTGGCCCAGTAAGTGTTGCGCGAGTCGTTAGTGTACTCCACCCAGTTCCTGGCATCCTCCACCGTGCCGAGTCCGGCGTTGATACAGACATAAGGCTCGACGCCCAGCCGCTCGCAGTAAGTGAGAAACTCGTCGGTGCCGAAGCGATTGGTCTCGATGCCGCCCCAGGCGTGCTCGGCGCGCGCCGGACGCTGATCGCGCGGGCCGATGCCGTCCTTCCAGTTGTAGCCGGAGGCGAAATTGCCCCCGGGCCAGCGCAGCAGCGACACGCCCAGCCCGCGCGTGGCCTCCATCACGTCCTTTCGATAGCCGTCCTTGTCCGCCAGCGGGCTGCCCTCTTCATAGATGCCGCCGTAGATGCACCGGCCCAGGTGCTCGGCAAAGTTGCCGAACAGGTGCGGGTGTACCTGGCCAACCACGCGGTCGGTGTCGATCTTGATGCGTGCCTGCCCATACAGCGCGGCGGCCGGCAGAACCAGCAGTGCAAGTGTGAGCCGAGTTGTGAGTTTCATGAGAGTCTCCGGTTTACCAAGTCAGTTTCCCGGCGAAAGTGATGCGGCGCTGCTCGGTGCCGACGATCGCGTTCACCGATCCGAACAGGCTGTTGGCCGGGGCGGCGTTGGGCGCGGCGAACATGGCGTGGTTGAGCGAATCCTGCGCTTCGCCGCGCAACTGGAACGTAAGCTTCTCGCGGATCTTGAAGTTCTTGAAGATCGAAAGGTCCAAGTTGTTGTAGCCGTCGGTCCGCAGGCCGGTCAGGCGCAACGGGAAGGCGCGGATATTGGATGCCAGAGCCAGGCGGGTGTCTTTCTCGAAGCCGGCATCGGTGTTGAACCAGCGCTCGACCGTGCGCTGGGAACGCGGCAGCACGATGTCGTGAACGTCGCCCCGGAACAGAATATTGCCGAATCCGATGGGCGGACCGCTCTGCCCCTGGTAGATGCCCTGGACCGACCAGCCGCCGGCGACGCCGTTCAACAGGCCGCGCGCCGACGACATCCAGCGCCGCCCCTTGCCCAGCGGCAGTTCGTAGATCCCGCTCAGGACGATGCGCTGGGGCCGGTCCTGCGGCGAGATCACGTGGTGCGGAAACGGATCGGTGGGGTTGAGCTTCTCGATGGCTTCCATGAACTTCGACCAGGTGTAACCGACATTCAGCGTGTAGCCGTGCGAGAAACGCTTCTCGACGCGGACCTGAAGCGAGTGATACCAGGAGAAGCCGGAATCGATGGTGGTGCTGAGCCCGGCGAAGTGCGGATAGGCGCGCAGTAACTGGTTGCGCCCGACGGTTCTGGCTTGCAGGTTACTGCCGGTGAATTCCGGCATGCCGAAGAAGGGATTAGTGACGGCCGCGCTGAGGCGGTCGATGACCGGCTGGTCGCGCACCGGCAACCGGCTCAGATACTCCGCCGGGGTTGGATTGAGGTCCTGGGAAAGCCCGAGGCGCGTTCCGCGAGTACTCAGGTAACCGGCTTCCAGCACCACGCGGTGCGGCAATTCGCGCTGGACATTCAGGCTCCAGCGCTGCATGTATCCGGTGCGGCGCGTGGGCAGAACGAAACCGGGCGAGCGGCCCAGAAAAGTCTTCAACCCGTCCTTGGCGCCGGGCGGTTCGAGCAACCCGTCGGGGAACGGATTGGCCAGCGTCGCGCGGAAGGTCAGGCCGTTGTCCAGGCTCGGCGTGAGGCTGGTCCGCTGGCTGAAGCCCTGCTGCAAAACGTCCACCCGATCGGCGCCGAGCGATTCGTAGAAAACCCCGTAGCCGGCGCGCAGCACGATCCTCGGCGTCAGCGTGTAGGCCAGGCCGAAGCGCGGCGCGATGTTCCGGGTTCGCGTATCCCACAGGCCGCGCGGCTGGCCGCCGATGCCCGCGAACGTCAATCCGCCGGTGGTGCGGAACTGGCTTAGGGGAACCTCCGGAATCGGGCTGGCGGCATAGTTGGCGCGCGCGGCGGCCTCGATCGGGTTCGACGCCGCGAAGTCGAAGCCGCGGTTGGCGCGATTGTACCGCTCGGTGGTCGGGAACTCGACTTCCCAGCGCAGGCCCAGGTTCAGAGTCAGCTTGCGGCCGGCCTTCCAGTCGTCCTGCAAAAACCAGCCCATGTACTTGGACTGCTCGGCGTAGGAGGCGTTGCGATCCATCCAGCCGGTGGTGGGCCGGCCGAGCAGAAACGCCGCCAGGCCCTGGCCGATGGGCGCGGCGGGCGAGTTGTCCAGCGGGCCGCGGGTCCACAGGGTCGCGAACTCGATGTGCGGAGCGATGGAACCCCAGTTGAAGTTGTTCTCCTGCATCACCCGCAACTCGCCGCCCGCGCGCAGGCTGTGCGTGCCGCGCACGTGCGACAGCGAGCCCGAGACGGTGTGATAGTTGGTGATGGTTTTGAAACCGCTGGGGTCGCCAAGCCCCGCGAAGCCGTCGACGACCACCTCGGGGAACGCCGTGATCGCGGAGTCGATCAGGCCGCTCAGCGCCGCCGGGAACCCCAGCGAGCCGATGTCGTAGCCCAGGCTCTTGGGCCGGTCCCACAGCACGAAGCGCGTCAAGCCGTAGCGCAGGTTCAGGATCAGGTCGGAACGCAGCGTGACCACGTCGTCAAACGCCAGCCCGCGGTGCTTGCGATTGCGCAGCATGCCGGTGGTTTCGTTGTGGAACGCGTTGCCCCAGGTCTCCAGCAGATAAGACCAGCTCAGGGAGCCGTAGATGCGGTGCCGCTCGTTGAAGGCGTGATCGATGCGCGCGATCTGGCTGTGATAGTCGATGCGGCGCGCCTGGGGATCGGAATAGTTGTTGCGGCCGTCGATGCTGCCGGCCTCGCTGGGCAGCGGATAAAATCCGGTCAGCTTCTTCGCCATTGGATCCAGGCGCGCGGCCGGGATGATGTTGCCGGGGAAGGTTTGCCGGCTGGTGCGCCCGCCCGCCGCGGTGGCGATGGTGTTGGGGTCGTAGATCTGGTACTGACTGCCGAGCCGGAGCAGCGCCGAGAAATCGCCGTTGCGCTGGGACGCAGTGGGCACCGTGAAGAAGGCGCCCTCGGGACGGATGCGGTCCAGGTTGTCGAAGCCATACATCCAGAAGGTGCGGTTGCGGCCGTTGTACACCTTCGGAAGCCAGAGCGGCCCGCCGGCGTTGGCGCGGTAGCGGTTGGTGACGGTGTAGGGCCACAGCCGGTTGATCTTGTCCTGAGTGACCGGACCGCCGCTGGTGTCGTAAATCGAGCGGTTGGTGAAGAACGGCTTGGTCATCAGCGGGCGGCTGACGTGACCGAAGTAGAGGTTGCCGTGAAGCGCGTTGGTTCCGCTCTTGAGCACCATGTTGACGTGCGAGCCGGTGAAATGGCCGATGGAGGCGTCGAAGGCGGCGGTCTGCACGCGGAACTCCTGCACCATCTCGGGCGGCGGCGCGAAGGAGAGTTGTCCGCCCTGGGTCAGGTTCGGGATGCCGTCCAGCGTGAACTCGCTCGAGCGCGTGCGCGTACCGGCGGATGCCACGTTGGAGACCGCGTCGACGGCGTGCGGCAGCCAGCCGTGCGTCGGCGGATTGGTCGGGATTATGCCCGGCGTCAGTTGCGTGAGGTACATCGGATTGCCGCCCGCCAGGGGCAGATCGAGAATGCGGCGGTTGTCGATCACCTGCCCGATGCTGGCGGAGGCCGATTCGAGCAGCGGCGATTCGGCCGTGACGGTCACGCTTTCCGACATGGCGCCGAGTTCGAGCGCGATCTCGAGGTTCAGCACGTCGCCGACGCGGACCTCGAGCGGCCCGCGCTCGTGCTTCTTGAACCCCTTGGTCTCCGCGATGATCCGGTAACTGCCCGGATTGAGGTTCTGGATCTCGAAGTTGCCCTCGGCGTTGCTGGCGGTCAGGGTCGCGACGTTGGTCTCGACGTTGACCACGCGGATGGCGGTGCCCGGAACCATCGCCCCGGCCGAATCCACGACCCGGCCGGTGATGCGGCCGTAGGGATTCTGGGCCGAAGCCAGCAGGCTGGAAAAAAGCAAAATCGCAAAACCACGTCTCATGATCGTCTCCTGTTTCACTACTTGCGCTTCGGATCTCCGACCAATTGCGGCGGGAACCCGGCCGGCGCGGCCTTATCTCTGCGCCGGAGGCCCTGCTGGCCGCCCGAGTCGGGATAGAGCGGCATCGACAAGCCATCGGTGTTCGCGAGGATTTCGAACAAACGCGCGTTCATCCGCTTCACCACGTCCGCGTGTCTGGGGCTGGAGATCAGGTTATTGGTCTCGTTCGGATCTTCCCGGATGTCGTACAACTCGTCGATATCCCAGATGCCGTGGCAGCGGATGTACTTGTACTGGTCCGTGCGCAGCGCGTGAATGGTGGGCGTCTGCGGGAAGTTGCGCTCCCAGTAGTATTCGTAGAGCAGGCTGTCCCGCCATTGGACCGGGCGGCCCTGCGCCAGCGGCAGGAAATCGGCCCCGTCCAGACCCGCCGGAGCCGGCACTCCGGCCGCCGCCAGCACGGTGGGCATGATGTCGATGTTGGCGACCACCTGGTCGACCACTCGGCCGCCGCCGAACAGTTCCGGACAGCGGGCCAGCATCGGCACGCGCATCGATTCTTCGTACGCCGTGCGCTTGTCGATCAACCCGTGCTCGCCGAAAGCGAAGCCGTTGTCGCCCATGTAGATGAGCAGCGTCGAGTCGAGTTCGCCGCGCTGGCGAAGGGCCTCGATCACGCGGCCCACGCTGTCATCGACGCCCAGCAGGGTCTCGGCATAGCGTTTGTAGTACTCGTCGATGCCGAGGTCGGAGTGGTAGGGGAAATCCACGCCGTGCCAACTGTTGCGCTGGTCGCGCACCCAGCGCGGGCGGCCGCGCGCCATGTCGCCCTCGGCCGCCATGGTCGGCGGCGGCACGAACTTCTCGTTCCGGTAAGCGTCGTTGTGCCGCTGGGCCGGAATGAACTCGGCGTGCACGGCCTTGTGGGAGAGATACATGAAGTACGGCTCTCCCCGCTTGCGCGCGTTGAGCCAGTCGAGCGCGTAATCGGTCAGCTCGTCCGTGATGTAGCCCTTTTGAGGGACCTTCTTGCCGTCCACGTTCAGGCCGTTCTTTTCGGGCAGGTAAGAGCCCTGACCGAGAAAGCTGACCCAGCGGCTGAAGCCGGGCTGCGGATCGTCGCTCGAGTTGCCCATGTGCCACTTGCCGAAAAAGCCGGTCGCGTAGCCGGCCTTCTGAAGAAGCTGAGGGAAAAAGCTGGTGCCGCGCGGAATGGGCGTGTTGTTGTCGACGATCTTGTGCCGGTGCGCGTACTTACCGGTGAGAATGCTGGCCCGGCTGGGGGAGCACAGCGCGGTGGTGACGAAGGCGTTCTTCAAGTGGACGCCGTCGCGCGCAACTGAGTCCAGGTGTGGCGTGCGCAACCACGACTGGCCTTTCAGGAATCCCATCGCGTCGTAGCGATGGTCGTCGGTCAGGATGAAGATGACGTTTCGCGGTTTGGCCGCGGCGCGCGCGGGAACCAGCCCCGCGCCCATCCCGGCCAGCAGGTTTCGTCGAGTAACGGATGCCATTTCCGTATTATCGCCAAAACCCGCGATAATAGTGTTATGTCATCGTTCGATCTATCGACGTCGAGAAGAACTTTCCTGGCGGCCAGCCTGACGGCGGCTGCCACGGCCGCGTCCGCCGCGCAGGACCGCATTTCTCTGGCGGCCTGGTCCTTAAACCGCAGCTTCCGGGCCGGCAAATGGAAGAATCTCGAGTTGCCCAAGATCCTGACTGAGAAGCTCGGCATCAATGCCCTGGAGTACGTCAACCAGTATTTCGAAAACCCGACCATGGGCTACCTGCGGCGGTTGAAGCGCGCCTGCGAACAGAGCGGCGTGACCTCGGTCCTGATCATGGTGGATGACGAAGACCCCATGGCCGGCCCGGACAAGAAGGAGCGGATGGACGCCGCCGTCGCGCACCGCAAGTGGGTGGACGCGGCGCATTTTCTCGGCTGCCACGCCATCCGCTGCAACATGCGGGGCGGGCCGCAGGACTGGAAACAGGATCGGGACCTGGTGCAGCGCGCCGCCGAATCGTTCGGCGATCTGCTCAATTACGCCAAGGGTTCCGGAATCAAAGTGGTCATCGAAAACCACGGCGGATCGTCGTCGGACCCGGATGTTCTGGCGTCTCTGATGAAGACCATCAACAACCCGAACTTCGGTCTGCTGGTCGATTTGGGTAACTGGAACAAGGGCGACGACCAGTACGAAGCGGTGCGCAAGACGCTGCCCTGGGCCAAGGGCATCTCGGTGAAGGATGTGCCCGGTTGGGACCTCGAGAAAAAGCTGCGCATGTGCATGGACAGCGGCTATCACGGCTTCTGGGGAATCGAATCGGGCGCGCGCAGTGTCGCCGCGAGCGCCCCGGCCGACGAGATCTTCGAAGCCGAGGTGAAGGCCGCGCTGGCCATCAAGGCGGTGCTCGAGCGCGTGGTGCTAAAGAAGGGATAGCGCGGTTGGGGATCGTATTGCTGCTGGCGGCGCTGGCGGCGGCTGAGCGCCAGGTCGGAAGACTCTGGCGTGAACGACGGCCCCCTTTGACTGTCGGCCTCAGAATCGGTCGGCGGCGCTACAATGGTTATCATGATGGATCGTGTGCCACCACAGCCCGTCAAAGATCCGCCAAACCT
>JAUYBU010000496.1 GCA_030693045.1 Bryobacterales bacterium
CCCGGTATTGCCCGTTAGCGCCACCAGCAGGATCAGCGCGCGGTTGCTCAGGTCGTTGTGGAACCAGTGGTTCAGCCCCGCGCCGTGAATGATCATGGCCGGTTTGCGAGTGGCGAATTCGTGCGCGAATTGCCGAATATCGCCCAGCGCCAGGCCGGTGGTCTGGGCCACCGATTCCAGCGTGTACGGCGCCAGCTTTTGGCGCATCAGCTCGAATACCGTGGTCACTTCGCCGTCGGAATAATGCAGGTCCGGATCCGCGCCATTGAGCGCGATGGTCTTTTCCTTCGACCCCATGGACCCGGGCGCTTCCTTGCGCTGCCCACTCCTGGCGTCGTGAAAATAGAAAACATCCGCGACATTCGGCGGCCGCACGAAGCGGTTGGTCCGCTTGTCCACCAACAGCGCCAGGTCGGTTTGTTCCTTGACGTAAGGCGCGTCGTAGAGTTTGTTATCGACGATGTACTTGGCCACGCCCAGCGCCAACGCGGCGTCGGTGCCGGGCTGAATCGCCAGGAACAAATCGGCGTGTATCATCGACGAATTGAAGTCCGGCGAAATGCCCACAACCTTCGCGCCGTTGTAGCGCGCTTCCCACGCGAAGTGCGCATCCGGGATGCGGGTCTGCGAGATGTTGCTGCCCCACAGCACGATGTACTTGGAGTTGAACCAGTCGGCGCACTCGCAGGCTTCCGTCTGCACGCCCCAGGTGAGCGGTTCGCCCGGCGGCAGATCGCAATACCAGTCGTAGAAGGAACAGAACACGCCGCCGGTGTAGTGGGCAAACCGGGAACCCGCGCAAAAGGAAACCGGGCTCATGGCGGGAATCACGCTGAAATAGGTGTTGGTGTCGGGGCCGTACTGATAGATGTTATCGAGCAGTTTGCCGGCGACCAGCGTCAGCGCTTCGTCCCAGGTCGCCTTGCGCCACTTGCCCTCGCCGCGTTCGCCGGCGCGGATGAGGGGCGAACGCAGCCGCTGCGGGCCGTAGACGTACTCGGTGAAGCAGGCGCCCTTCTGGCAGCCGCGCGGGTTGTAGTCCGGCAGCGCGGCGGAGATGCGCGGATAATCGGCGGCCTGCTCTTCCCGGATCATCACGCCGTCACGCACGTAGACGTTCCAACTGCACGACCCGGTGCAGTTCACGGAGTGCGTGGAACGCACCACTTTCTCCCAGGTCCACTGCTTCCGGTAGAGGTCTTCCCAGGAACGATACGGGTAGGCGTGCAGCGGATCGAGCACGCCGGTGAAGGCTTCCAATTGCGGCTTCTCCGCCTTGCGGCACCCCGGAATGGAAGCGCCCAAAGCGGCCAGCGCTCCAGCTCTGAGAAAATCGCGCCGGTTATTCATGGCTGCCTCCCCAATGCGACCGCCGCGGCTCCCGCCGGCTGCCACTTCCTTATGTATGCCAGCAGATCGCCAATCTCCGCTTCGCCGAACCCCGCGCGGCCGAACGCCGGCATCGGCGTGTTCTCCCGGCCCGCGCGAATGGTCTGCGCGATGAACGCATCCGTGGCCGCGCGTTGGAACACCGGGTTCGCCAGCGCCGGAGCGATCAGCCCCTGGCCAGCGACCCCGTGGCACCCCGCGCAGTTCTGCGCGAACAGCGTGGCGCCGCGCGCCGCATCTCCGCGCGCCGGAGCGGCGGGCAGCGCCATCGCCGGCGCCGAACTCCGCATGTAGGCGACCAGCGCGGCCAATTCCGCTTCGCTCAATCCGCCGGCCTTGGGTCCCCACCCCGGCATAGGCGTGCCCGGACGGCCTTCGCGAACATTCACCGCCAGGCTTTCGTCGTCCGCGGCACGCACAAACGCCGCGTTCCGTATCCCCGGCACGAAGCGCTGGAACAGTTTGTCCCACCGGCTGAAGAGGCCCGTGTCGTGGCAGGCGGCGCAATACCGGCGGTACAGCGCGGCCCCATCCGGCGGGGCTGGATGCAGCCGCGCGTACTGCTCGTCGATCTTGTCCGGCGCCAGGTATTCGGCGGGCAAATCGCGCTGTCGCAGCGACAGCATGAAGACCGTCAGCGCCTCCACCTGCGGGCGCGAGAGCGCCGGCACGGGCATCAAGCTCCCCGGTATAATCCCGGCCGGATCGCGAAAGTGCTCTGCCAGCCAGTTCCAGTTGGTCTGCGATCCCTTCAGGTTGGTCCGCACGAACTGGTGCTTGGTCTTGAGCCCCACGTTGTCGAGCGGCAGGCCGAGTTGTCCGCCCTTGCCGTTGAGTTTGTGGCAGCCGCCGCAACCCTTCTGTTCGTAGAGTTGCGCACCGAGCACCAGCCTGCCGGCGGAGCCCGCGGGCAGCGCGCGCGGGTTGTGGCAGGAAGCGCAGGTGGCCTCGGTGAATTTCGCCGGAAGCAGCGGGTAATCCCAGAAGTAGTCTTCGGCCTTGGCCTCTTCGAAATTCAGCGCCGCGCCCTGGCCCTGGTGGCACACCGTGCAGCCAAACTTCTCCACCCGGTGGATGGTCAGCAGCCGCTTGGGATGCGTGCGGTGCGGATTGGCTTGATCCGCCATGCGCGGGTCGTCGATGCCCAGGTGACATGTTACGCAGCGGTCCACCGCATGCAGCGCCGGGACCACCACCTGGCGGATCTCAATCGGCAGATTCCGCGCCGCCGTGCGCGCAGCGGCATCCTTGGCCTTGCGTGTCAGAATCTCGCGGAACGCGGCCTGGCGCGCGCGCCAATCGGCGGAGATATTCTCGCGCACCGCGGCTGCTATCAGAAACACGATGCTCACCACCGAGCAGATGATGGTGGCCCACTTGAAGGAACGGGATGGATCGGCCGGCATCATTCCTCCTAATGGGTGGGCCATTGGCTGGGCCACCAGTAGAACTGCCAGTTGGGGCCGCGGAATATCGAGCCCATCGCCGTCAGCACCACGAACCCCGCCAGGAAACACGTGAACAGCGCCACGGCCGAAAGCCGGATGCTTCCGGTTCGGCGCAGCACCCACAGCGACCAGGCCGAATACATCGCCACAATCACCGTCGCCGGGTTGACGATGATAATCGCGATCTGCGGGATGGTGGGATACCACGCGCGCAGCCAGCCGAAATTCACCGTGAACGCGAGCAGCGCCAGCACGCTGGCCAGCCCGAACGCCAGCGATTGCCAGAACTCTCTCCGCCCCGCCGGACCTCCGAACCAGACGCCCACGCCCCTGGGATCGCGGTCCAGATACGGGATCAGCCCCAACCCCGCCAGCACGATTGCCGGGATGCCCACGCCCCCCATGAACGCGGAGTAGGAAACCAGTTCCTGGAGCCCCAGGAAGTACCACGGCGCCTTGGCGGGGTTCTCGGGAATCGCGGGGTTCGCCATTTCCTTGAGCGGCGCGTCGAAGAAGTAACTCAGCGCCAGCGTCACCGCGATGGTGAACATGAAGGCCGCCATCTCGGCCCACAATAGGTGCGGCCAACTGGTTACCGTGCCTTCCGGCGCCCGGCCCACTTCCGGAGTTCTGCCGCGGACCACGGCCATCAATCCGTAGGTCTTGTTGGGCGCGAAAACCTGCACATCGCGATCTCCGATGCGCGCCGGCGGCGCCGGCCTGGTTTCATCCCGCGAAAGGCCGCCATCCTTGCGAACGCGCCAGAAGTGCACGCCCATCAGCGCCGCCAGGGCCAGGGGCAGCACCGCCACGTGCAGCACATAGAAGCGGATCAGCGCTTCCTGCCCCACGTAGTTGGCGCCCAGCAGCAGTTGCTTCAGTAACTTTCCAGGATCGAACCAGGCCGTGATTCCGATCGCGTCGGTCACCTCGCGCGGCGAGCTGGCGATGTTGGCCCCAATGGTGATGGCCCAAAAGGCCAGTTGGTCCCACGGCAGCAGGTAGCCGGTGAAGCTGAGCCCCAGCGTGAGCGCCAGCAGCGCCAGACCCACCAGCCAGTTGAATTCGCGTGGCCGCTTGTACGAGCCGGTGTAAAACACCCGCGCCATGTGCAGGAACACCGCCAGCACCATTAGGTGCGCGCCCCAGCGGTGGATGTTGCGGATGAACCTTCCGGCGGGCACAACGAAATGGATGTCCTTCACCGAGTCGTAGGCCAGTTCCGCCCCCGGCTTGTAGTACACCATCAGCAGGATACCGGTGAGCGTCAGCACGACGAACGACGCGGTCAGGATCAGGCCCAGCCCGAACGTGTAAGCGAAACGCAGCGAATGGCGGTGCACCCGCACGCTCTGCAGATGGAAGAAGACGTTGTGAAAGGTGCTTTGGGAGCGTTCGCGGTCCGTCTCCGGCATCTTCCCGTTGCGCAGCATCGACTCGCGGATGTGCCGCGGCGCTTGCTTGAGATTCTGGAGGAATTCCTGGGTGGGCGTCATGGCGTCAGACCCGCAACCGGGTCCCTTTCGGCACTTGCGATTCGGCATTCACCTGCAACTGCCCGTCCGGCGAAAGCACAATTTCCAGCCACGGCAGCCCAGCCGGCGCCGGCCCGCCCACTACCGATCCATCCGTGCTGAAGCGCGATCCGTGGCACGGGCAGGCGAACCCTTCGCCCTCGGTGTGAGTGACCACGCAACCCAGGTGCGTGCATACCGAGGAAATCGCGTGGAACCCCCGGTCTTCCCGAAGCAGAAAGAAGCCTCCGGCCTCCAGGCGGGTCGCCGAGCCCACCGGATACTGCGCCGGGTCGCCCAGTTTATAGATGCGCAGCGGGCCCGGCAACACCGCGGGTTTGGGCAGCCGCATCACGCCGGCCAGCGCGGCGCCCATGGCAACCACGGCGCTCCACAGAGCCGCCAGCCCCAGAAAGTCGCGGCGTTTTGACAAATCAGGCATAAATCCACTCCTGGCGGAACTGGAACCGTTCCATGGTGATGGCATGCGTGGGACAGCGCTCGGCGCACAGGGCGCAGCGGATGCAGCGTTCTTCGTCCTTGAGGATGGCGGAGTCGATGGGCGCCGCCGCGCCTGCCGCCAGCAGCGCCTCGATCTCTGGCGCAGGCTCCAGTTGTTCGAGGCCCACCAGCTTGAGGCACAGCGTGGGACAAACATCCACGCAGCCGCCGCAGAGAATGCACTTTTCGCCGTCGAAGATCGTGTTCACGCCGCAATCCAGGCAGCGGCCGGCTTCCGAAACGGCCTGCACTTCGGTGTACCCGGTCTCCACCAGACGCTGCGGATCGGCCAGCCGCTCGCCGGGCGTCGCCACCGGGATGTGCGCGCGGCGGCGGCCCTCGTACCCGGCTTCGCGGCGATAGTCTTCGATTTCGAAGTGGAGCTGCGTCTCCTCGGTCCGAACCTCGCGCCCCGTCAGGAACCGATAGACGCTGCGCGCGGCCTTTTTGCCGCTGGCGATGGCGTCGATCATGAGCCGCGCTCCGTAAGCCACGTCGCCCGCCGCGAACACGCCAGGCATGTCCGTCTCGAGCGTGTCCGGGTTGAGCGGCAGCCTGGTCACATCGCCCAGAAACGAGAGATCGGGCATCTGGCCCACCGACAGCAGCACGGTGTCGGCTTCGATGTCCACCGTCTCGCTGTCGTCATACACCGGAGCGAAGCGCCGGTTGGCGTCGAACACCGAGACCACTCGCCTGAAGCGCACCCCGGTCGCCACCTTGCGGCCGTTCTCTTGGCGAAAAAGGAATTCCTTCGGACCCAGACGGTTGTGCCGGACGATGCCCTCTTCCTCGCCCTCCAGGATCTCTACCTCGTCGGCGGGCATCTCGTCGCGCGATTCCAGGCAGGCCAGGTGGACCTCCCGCACCGCGGATTGCCGCAGCGCCACCCGCGAGATGTCGGTATCCGTCTGCCGCGCCACCGCCCGTTCGGGGTCGTCCTCGGCATAGCGCACCGCCGACCGCGAAACGTCGAACGCCACATTGCCGCCGCCGATCACCACCACGCGCCGGCCAATCGGCAGCCGCTCTCCGAACGACACCGCGCGCAGAAAGTCGATGCCGCCGTAAATGCCTTCGGCGTCCGCTCCGGGCAGCCCCAACATGCGCGCGCGCTTGGCGCCCACCGCGATGATCACCGCCTGAAAATCGCGCCGGAGTTCCGCAAAATCGACGTCGCGGCCGATCTTCACCCCGCAGCGGAATTCCACACCCAGCGCGCGGATCAACTCCACTTCGGCGTCAATCAGGTCGCGCGGCAGGCGGTAGGCGGGGATCCCGGTGTAGAGCATGCCGGCCGGCCGCGATTCGGTTTCGAAAATGGTTGGCGCAATCCCCATCAGCGCCAGGTCGTGCGCCGCGGCCAGCCCGGCCGGTCCGGAGCCGACGATCGCCACCCGCATCCCGTCCGGCTTGCGGTATTCGCGCGCGGCCAGAAACCGGGCCAGGTTGGTGATCTCCTCCAACCCGTCGCAGGCGCCCTCCGGGAAGTCGCCGGGTCCGCGCGGCTGTTGGGAATACTGGTCGGACACAAACCGCTTCAAGGCGCGAATGGCGATGGGCTGGTCGATCGATCCCCGCCGGCAGGCCACTTCGCAGGGAGCGCCGCACACGCGTCCGCAAATGGACGCCAACGGGTTGGGCCCCCGGGCGATGAGATAGGCCGCCTCATAGTCGCCCGAGGCGATGGCGCGGACATATCCCCGGGCGTCCGTATGCACCGGGCACGCGTACTGGCACTTGATCTGCCGGCGCCAATACTCCTCGTCGGGAACCGCCGCGGTGAACCGAATTGCGTCCGGCTGCGCCATGTTCTCCCTTAATACTGCGCTTTGGGAACTGAAGCTGTGACCGCGGTCACGATCCTGGCTCAAATCCCCTCGCTAGCCTCCCGCAGTTGGCATTATAGCGCCTGGACCCTCCCGGCAGCCCGGGCGGGAACGATGACCGGTCCGGCGCGCCCGCCGGCTCCCACTCCCCACAGCCAGGCTCGGAAGGGTTCCCAGGGTTTCCCATCTTTCCGGGCAGCCCGGCGAACCAACTTCGAATGGGCCCAGTGAGGAGAGTGGGCAAGGGCGAGCCCTCCCGGCATCAGCCCCCGGTGGGCCGGGCGCCTTATCTTAACGCCTATGCGTCTGGCCACCGGCCCCCCTCAGTGTCTGAACCGCGGGACCGGCATCATTTCCTTCCGGACAGTTCGGCGTTGATGTATAGTATGACCGAATGCGGATTGGGGTCGGGGGTTCCTGCTTCATTGGCCCCGTCCGTGCGCGGCGTTGTGGATGATCGTCCGCGGATGGCGAGCGGGTGACATCCGCCGGTTTCAGGTTAGGGGTTTTCAGACTGTTCATCTTGGAGAGCGATGCCCATGTTTCGACAACGGATCATTTCACTTCTCGTGCTTTTGATCTCTCTGCCTGTCGCGTCCCTGGCCCAGTCCACTTACGGGAGCATCCTGGGTACCGTCAGCGACCCGACCGGCGCCCGTATCGCGGGCGTGAACGTGACCATCACCAACCAGGGAGAAGACATTTCGCGAACCGTGGCCGCCGACGGTTTCGGCAACTACGAGGCGCTGAACCTCAAAGCCGGCGTCTATACCGTGAAGAGCGAAGCCGCCGGGTTCAAGTCGTTCATCGTCCGCGATCTGCAACTGGTGGCCCGGCAGTCGTTGCGGGTTAACGTCACGCTGGAAGTCGGCGCCATCACCGAAAGCGTGAACGTGAACGCGAGCGCGCCGGTGGTCACCACCGACACCGGCACGATCTCGACCTCTTTCGAATCCATGCAGGTCTTGACCCTGCCTTCCAAGTACCGTGGAGCCGGCAGCACCAGCCCGGTCCGCGTGCTGGCGTTCCAGCCCGGCGTCAACAGCGACAACGGCGTGGGGTATTCGGTGCAAGGCGCCACGCCGACCCAGACGGAATACTCGCTGGACGGCATCTCGACCGTCAGCGTGAGGAGCAATGGCGCGCTCTCGGAAGTTTTCCCGTCCGCGGAGGGAATCGCCGAGATGAGGGTGCAAGGGGTCGGCAACAATGCCGAGTACGGGCAGGTGGGCGACATCACGACAACGTCCCGAGGCGGCAGCAACGCGTTTCACGGCAGCCTGTTCGAGTACTTGCAGAACCGGGCCATGGACGCCACGGCCCTGGGCGCCGTCATCAAGCCGCAGAAAAACGCCAACACCTTCGGCGGCAGCCTCGGCGGTCCCATCAAGAGGAACCGCGCGTTCTTCTTCGGCACCTTCGAGGACATGCAGTACCACACCGGCAGGACGCTGCAAGCCACGGTGCCCACCGAGGCCATTCGCCGGGGCGACTTCAGCAAGGAGAGCTACACGGTAAAGGACCCCTTCACCGGAATCGCGTTCGCGGGCAACCAGATTCCGGCTTCGAGAGTCAACCCGGTGGCGACGAACGTCCTGAAGTACTATCCGCTGCCGAACTTCGGCCGGACCGACATCCAGACCGCCTCCAATTTCCGGACCAACGCCGCCGCGCCCATCAACTCCTGGCAGTGGGACACCCGCATCGACTACACGATCTCGAACCGGCAGTCGGTCTTCGGCCGGCTGAGTTGGAAGAACGTCGATTCCGTCAGCCCGCTGGCGCTCCTGCTGCCCAACGATACCGGCGGGAACGACAGCCGCTCGATGACGCTATCCCATGTTGCCAGCCTGAAGCCGAACCTGGTGAATGAATTCCGTTTCGGATTCGCCATCAGTAATGCCGTCACCACCTACGGCTTCGATGGGCGGAAGATCACGGCCGAGATCGGGCTGAAAACGCCGGCCGAGCTGACTTTCAACGGCCTGCCGAGTTTCGGCTTCGGCAGCGGCACGACCGGCTTCGGCAGGGGCAAGCCCGGCTTCACCTTCTCCCACAGCTACCAGTGGAACAACAACACCACCTGGACTGTCGGCCGCCACACCATCAAGTTCGGCGTCGATGTCCGCCGCCTGCGGGTGCAGACCGACCTGGGCTTCACCGGCAGCGACAACTATGGCAACACCTCCTTCGACGGCCGCTTCTCCGGCCGGGACCTCGGCGATTTCCTGCTCGGCCTTCCCAACGCCAGCAGCTACGCCTCGGTCAACCAGGACAACGACGGCATGACGTGGAACTACGCACTGTACGCCCAGGACAGCTTCAAGGCCACTCCGAAGCTCTCTCTCGAGTACGGTCTGCGCTGGGAGTTGCACCCGCCGTTCGATGACAAGGGCGGCAATATCACCAACTTCGACCGCGCCGTTCCGGTCACCGGCCGGGTCATCATTCCCACCATGAAGCGCGCCACGGACATCACGGCTCCCGGTTTCCTGCTCTCCATCAACGCCTGCCCGGCGCCGGCTTACCAGGGTCTCCCGTGTACGCCGTTCCTGACCGCCAAGGATGCCAACTGGCCGGAAGGCCTGCGCTACACGCAATGGCTTGACTTCAACCCCCGCTTCGGGTTCGCCTATCGTCCGTTTGGCGGCACCAAGACGGTGATCCGCGGCGCCGTCGGCCGTTACACCATGACCGTGCTGGGCTCGGTGTTCTACGGCCTGACCGGCATCTCCAGCTCCGACGTCCGCGAGTACACCAACTCCATAACCAACGGTGTGCCGCTGTTCCAGTTGCCCAATATCACCACCGGCGGCAGCGGCATCCGAACTCCCACCTACGGCTCGGCCTATTTCGGAACGGCCGAGGACCCGAGCTACAAGGACCCCTATTCCTACCAGTGGAACCTGAGCGTCGAGCGGGACCTCGGATGGGACACCGGGGTGCGCGTCTCCTACATCGCCCTGCGCTCGCTCCAGATGCCCTGGGCGCCCGACCTGAACCAGCCGAAACCTTCCACCGTTCCGTACTCGCAGCGCCCGCTGACCGACCGCCCGTTCCCCTACTGGAGCCGTCTGTACAGCTACGACACGGGCGCCAACGCAATGTACAACTCGATGCAGACCGAACTGCAGCACCGCATGCGCGACGGGCTGAGCTTCAACACCGCCTGGACCTGGGCCAAAAACCTGGGCGACGGCAACGGGCCGGCCTCCACCGGCTGGGCCGGCGCCAGCGGCGGCGGCCGCGTCACCAACTCTCTCGACCGCGCCGCGGACCGGGGCAACTTTGCAATGACGCGGCGTCACCGCTGGACCACCACTCTCTTCTACGACCTGCCCTTCGGCAAAGGCCGCACCTTCGGCAAGGACATGGGACGCCTGGCCGACGCCGTCGTCGGCGGCTGGAGGCTGGCCGCGGTCGCGCTGGTCCAGACCGGGCCGTACCAGACGCCCACCTTCACCGGCGGCGACCCGTCCGGCACGAACGCCTCGGCGCGCGGCGCCATGCGCCCCGACCGGGTGGCCAGCGGGAGCCTCTCCAACCCCACCGCCAGCATGTACTTCGATCGGACCGCCTTCGTCTGCCCGGGGCGCGTCGCGGGCGCCCCCGACCAGTTCAACTGCAACGTGACGCCCATCGGCCGTTTCGGCAACGCCGGCACCGGCATTCTACTGGGACCCGGCACGGTCAACTTGTCCATGGGCCTCGGCAAGGACTTCTCGCTGACCGAGAGGTCCCGCCTGCGCCTGGAGGGCACCTTCACCAACCTGCCCAACCACCCCAACCTGGCCGACCCGAGCACGAACATGTCCTCGGTCGGCTTCGGAATCGTGACCACGGCACGCGGGGGAGACAGCGGCGGCAACCGCGTCGGGCAGGTCTCCCTGCGCCTGGAATTCTGATCGCCGACTGACGTAAGTTTGGCGCGGCGCCCGCGTAGGGCGCCGCGTTCCCGAGGGCGGAGTTGTCCGCTTCAGACGGTATAGGCGTTGAAACAGAGAGGCGCCGATCGCATTCTTGGTGCGATGGGGTTTCGCGATAGGTATCCGTCAACGGTCGTCAACTTTCGGTGTGGGCGTTGTGCGCCAACTTGCGCGGATGCTACCGTCAGCCGTACTGATTTGTGGGGACTGCTACTGGGAGTGCTTGAGTTGCAGGCCGCAGATTGGCAGTCCAATCCCTCTGAGTTCTATGAGAGGAGGTCAAGGCAGTTCGTTCCCGGCCTGGTACCGATGACTGCGAGTGCCATCCGGGCCCGAGCGGCTAGTTCGAGCGGCCTGATCTTTTGGACGAACCAGGCGTGCGCAATGCGGTCCATACCGGCACCTACAAGTGGCGCTGCCGTGCGCAGACTCGCGCACAGCGCGACCGCGTCGGTCTTACCCCAGTGGAGCACCAAGTTCCGCTGCCGGTAGAGGCGCAGGAGAGCGTTGGTCGCGTGAGCTTGGATGTCGTGCAGCTTTACATAGGGTGTGGTGAGGACTCCTCGCATTCGCTCGACGGCCGCCAGGTCGGAGGGCTTACTGAGGCCGAGCGGCGTATTGCTGTCCAGCGCGTTCGTGAGAACGGCGCACCGGTCCCGGTTCGTGGCGCACGCGCTGAGCGCTACGCCAAGGGCGCCGGGGCGGTGCTGGACCAAGTAGGAGAGGAAGGTCAGTTCCGCGCGGGGGAAGGAGCAGGCTCCCAGTGAAGCGAGTCTTTCTGCCGCGATCGCATGGTTTCCAGGTTCGCTCAGGAGCGCT
>JAUYBU010000336.1 GCA_030693045.1 Bryobacterales bacterium
GCGGATTCCGAGGGATGGCGATCAGCGTTCCGAACTGATGTCGATCACGATTCCGAAGTGATGCCGATCAGTGTTCCGAACTGAAGCCGATCAGTTTTACGGTTGTAGTTCGGAACGCTGATCGGCATCGGATTGGAACGGGCGGCGCAAGGCAGCCGTGGCGGCGGATGGACTCCACTGGTAAGTGGAGAATCCCAGTTGCCACAGAGGAGGCTGACCATGCGCAAATATGGCACGACGCAAAAGCGCCACCAAGGAGAAACTATCTGTGTCGATTGTAGAATCAAGCAGCGGCAAGTCTCCGTTTGACTTTGCCCTGGAGAATTTCGAGATAGCCGCCGACGTTTTGGATCTCAGCGAAGGCGACCGGGTTAAGTTGCGGAGTCCGGAGCGGATACTCATCGTCAGCGTCCCGATCCAAATGGACAGTGGCGAAGTGCGCTCTTTCACGGGCTACCGCGTTCAGCACAGCACCTCCCGCGGGCCGGGCAAAGGAGGCATTCGCTATCACCCGAATGTCACCCTGGAAGAAGTGAAGGCTCTGACCATGTGGATGACCTGGAAGTGCGCCGTGGTCAACATTCCGTTTGGCGGGGCCAAGGGCGGCATAACCTGCAACCCGAAACAGATGTCGCAGAATGAGATCGAGCGGATGACGCGCCGTTACACACACGCCATCCACCCCATTATCGGTCCCGATACCGATATTCCGGCGCCCGACGTGTACACCAACTCGCAGGTTATGGCGTGGATCATGGACACGTTCAGCATGGCTCGCGGCCGTCTGGTCCCGGGCGTGGTGACCGGCAAGCCGGTGCACATCGGCGGCTCGCTGGGCCGGAATGAAGCCACCGGGCGCGGCGTCTTCAACACCATCGAGTGTGCCTGCCCGCACTTGCGGATGCACCTCAAGGGATCCAAAGTCGTGGTCCAGGGCTTTGGAAATGCCGGGGCCATAACGGCTCAATTGCTGGATAGCGCCCAGGCGGATGTGATTGCGGTGAGCGATTCCAGCGGGTGCATCTTCACCAAAGACGGTCTGCACATCGCCAAGCTGATCCAGTTCAAGGAGACCACCGGGAGCGTGGTCGGTTTCCCGGGTTCCGAGACGATTACGGCGGAGGAACTTCTCGCTCTCGACTGCGACATTCTGGTTCCCGCCGCGATGAAAAACATGATCGACGCCAACAACGCTTCGAGCATCCGGGCCAAGATGGTCGCCGAAGCGGCGAACGGACCGATTACGCCCGAGGCCGACGCCATTCTCGAGAAGAAGGGCGTCTTCGTCATCCCGGACATTTTGTGCAACGCGGGCGGCGTGACCGTGTCCTACTTCGAGTGGGTCCAGAACGAACAGCACTTGTCGTGGGACCTGCAAGAGGTGAACTCAAGGCTGGAAACCATCATGCAGCGCAGCTTCAGCCAGGTGCTCGACATCCACCTGGAGCGCAAGACCAGCATGCGCACCGCCGCCAACGCTCTCGCCATTCAGCGCGTCTGCGACACCAACCGGTCTCGCGGCCTATATCCGTAGAATCTGCTTTGGCTGGTCCGCTCCCTGACCGTCGGTGTGCCAGGATAAGCCTGGCTGATCTTGTGAACTGGAAGGAGTTCACCGTGTAAATTGCCGGTTCGGACATGTAGCCCAGCAAGCGCGGGATGGAGTAATCGATCTGGCGAGTTGGCTTGGGCGAACACGCGAGCCGCAATGCAAGTAAACCCGATTCGGCCTCGATAGGAAGACGAAGGTGGCCAGTCCGCCGACTAGGATGAAGCCTGATACCGGTGGGGAAGCAACAGGCAAGCACCCGCCGGGCCTTGCGGGGTGGTTGGGGGTAGCGCGCGTGGATAGATCAGTCGAGGAGCCTGGGAGGCCCTGCAGGGTGGAAGCGCAAGCGACCAACGGGCGGCGGGAAGACATAACCGGCGCGGCGGCCTTGTGGGGAGTCGGGGAGGCCCATAGTAGCGAGGAAGCGGGGTAACGCCCGTGG
>JAUYBU010000354.1 GCA_030693045.1 Bryobacterales bacterium
GTTCATAATCTGGCCAATCCGAGCCTATTTTTCACTTTTGCTGCCGCTGATGAGTTTTTCAAAGCGGGAGCGGATGCGGGCAAGGCCTCGGACAAGCAGTCGGAAATCGTTCTCGTGGGCGCCGGGATTTTGCTGGCGAAACAGTTCCAGCATGCGAATCGCGCCGCCCATACGATCGCGGACGGCCGGGCCGTTGGCTGCGTCAGGATCGGGGGAGACGGCCGAAGCGGGGAGCGGCGCCAGGTGACGGGGCGTGTCCCAGGCCCGATGAAACTCGCGTTGGAGATCGTGCTGAGTGATCTCCACATAGCGCGGAGTCATGTTGGCATTGCGATGCCCCAGTAGCTTCATCAGCGCCGGAAGGCTGATGCCCGCGCGAAGTAGCGAGGTGGCGTAGGTGTGCCGCAATTGATGTGGCACGATGTGGGCGGTAATTCCAGCTTCCGCCGCGATCCGGCGCAGCGCTTCGCGAATTTGCCTGACCAGCGCCTCCCGGCCGCGGGGGCGAGGGAGCGGAAACTCCGGTGGAGCGGCCGGCGGCAGTGTGCGCAGGAACCGCAAGCGGGCAACCACTGTCCGGACTTCCTCGTCGACCGGCACCCAGCGGTCGTTGTGCATCTTTCCCAGGGGGACGTGCAAGGCCCAGCGATCGCCCTCCAGATGACGCAGGCAGTCGGCGGAGACATCGGCGGTTTCGCCAATCCGCACGCCGGTGAGGCGAGTCAACAAGATCGTGTGGGCAAGCCAGTCCTCACTGCGCCGACGCAGTTCGGCCAGCAGGCACGCATCCTGTTCGGTGGTCGGCGGCCGGGGCGGAACGTCCTCGCGGCGGGGAATGTCCTGGCGGCGCAATAAGCCGGGCCGCGGTGGGCCAGGACGATCGCAGAGTAATTCCAATAGAGTGCGCAACCGCACTACGTGCCCGGCCCGTGTTGCCGTACACCAAGCTTGGCCGGTGTGGCGGACGCGCCGCATCCAGAGAAACGCCAACCAGCCGAGCAGATGCGGATCGCGCCGTAGTTGCTGGGGGCGTTCGAGGTCGGGAAAACTCTGCCGCAAGTACTCCAGGAACAGCCGGAGCGTGTAACGATAGTGCGGCACCGAGGACGGCCGCAGTGTGGTGGCCAGCCATGCGACGCGCGCTTGGAGGGCCTGTTCGAGAGCGTGAGCTGGCTTTTTCATACCAACGGCGGTTGCGCAAGTCTGGTGATCTGAGCTACGGCGCGCGCATACTCGGCGAACACATCCTGCGGGGCCAGTTGGATGTACAGCAGGGTGGTTTGAATATGCGCGTGTCCCATCAACCGCTGCAGCGCCGGCAGGCTGACGCCGGCGCAAACCATATCGCTGCCGAAGGTATGCCGGAAACGATGAGGGTTAGCCTGGGCCACGCTGCTGGTCTTGCGGTGATGGCGAAACAAGGAACGCAACCCCGCCGGGGTCATAGCCCGGCCGCGGGCGTGCCCTTTCAAGGAAACGAACACCTGTGAGGCATTGGTAAGCGGGCGTTCCGTCTGCAGATAACATCGCAGCGGACGGATCGTCTCGGGAGGGAGCGGGAGCAGGCGTAGGCGCGCGCCCTTGCCGTGTACTCGAACTTGCGCCTCACCGAACAGCAGGTCCTCCAGTTGGAGCGCCAGCACCTCCCGCGAGCGCAGGCCATTGAGCAGCATCAGCGCCACCATAGCCGGATCGCGCGCGGTACGGAAGCTGTGCCAGAAGCGCTGCACCTGCTCGCGGGATAACGGCTGGATCACGCGTTGCGGCACTTTCAGTTTGAGGTCGGCCGAAGCGGTCGCGGTCCGTCCGCGTCCATACCCCAACGGCGAGCGGCAATACCAGCTGCGCTGGATCAGATAGGGCGAATGCGGCATGTCCTGGTAAAAGTGGAAGCGGAACAGCCGCCGCGGCATGGTCGAGCGCATGTTGATATGTTCCGGCGAAGGTTTGGGCCGTCGATCGACCTGGCTGCGCACATAGTCGACCAGGGTGGACTCGGTGAACTGCTCGGCCCGAAAGTTCCGTATATCGACATTCGGCTGCTGGTTCCACCAGCGCACGAAAGGCAAGCTCAGGTTGGCGTAGGAGCGCAAGGTCAACGGCTGCACGCCACGGACGCACTGCGCATCCGGAAAATCATTGACCCATTCCAGTTCGCGATCCTCCCGGTCCACTACGCGGAAGGGCGAACGGCTGGCCGGAAGACCGTCACAACGGATGGTGCGAAAAGTCATGGCTGTGCCCGGTCGAGCCAGCCTTGAAAATCGCCGGGGCCGGCTCCGGCGGCGAACAGACTGGCCGGGTCATGCCCGCACGGCAGTTGGATCCGGAGAGCTGCTACTCCGGCATGGCGCAGTTGGACGGCCAGAGATCGGGCCGCCCTCTGGCCGGTGCCGTTGCGATCGGCATCGAAGCAAATCAATGCCGCGACCGCTTCGCCAAACCCGGCTTGCCACAAAGCTGCCACATCCAACAGGCCTTCGACTACAATCACCCGGGAAGAAGTCATAGCCTGGGACCAACCATAGAGTCCGCCTTTGCTGCCCGGCAGAAAACGGTGGCGGCAGAGAGGGTTGCGGAGGGAACGGCCATACAGGTTCGCCGCCTCCGGCAGAGGGAAGGTGAGACATCGAAAAAAGACCTCACGTCCCCGCGGATCCGTCAGACCGCGCCCCAGCAGCGCCTGGCGGCCATAACCGAGCTGGGTCAGATAACCGCGCAAACAGGCGCCCGGCGCGTAGCCGATTCGCATCCGATCGATCACGGGGCGATCGTGAATCCCACGCGCGGCCAGGTACGCGCAGGCCTCTTCGCTATGAGCCAGTTGCCGTTGGTAGAAAGCGTAAGTCCGCTCCATCAACTGCTCGGCACGGGCATCGGCCGGCGCCGGCGACTCATCCAGCCAGCGGACCAGTCGGGCCGGTCCTCCGCCACGGCCACAGCCATGGCAGTAGAACACCTGTTTGCGCCGATTGACATAGAACCAGGGCCGGGTGTCGCGGTGCAGCGGGCAGAGTCCGGCGACCTCTTCGCGTCCGCTGTCGCGGACGATCTTCCAGCCGTGTTGTTGGAGGTAATCCAGCAGAGAGATCGGCGGCCGCGGCGCGCCGCCATCGCCAAGTTTCATGGTGCGAGTGGCTCCGCGATCAGAATACGGCCGGCGGCCCGCCAATCCCAGGCAAGCGGGGTGGGTGCCGCCAACCAAAACCGCAGACTCTCGATGCGCCGCCAAAACCAGCGCCGGACGGTGGAGGAATCGGCGATCCGATCGGGATCGCGGCACTGCGGCGCGGCCTGATCGACGGGCGAGTTCCGAGCCAACGCGGCAAGTGCTTGCTGGCGGGCGATGAGACTGTACGGTGCGCCCGGCACACACCGCGCTGGCAGTACGGTCAACGTGCTGCCGCAGATCTTGCAGACGCCACGCCGCACCAGAATCCAGTCGTGAATCCCGTCATGTGCCTGGCGACGGCGCCGGCCATGACCAACGATGGCGTTCTCCGCACAGACCGGACACCGACGAGGCAGCCACTCGCTATCCGACTGACCGGACTTGCGTTCTTCGCCGAAACGTGGGATAAAGACGATCACGGGCGCGAAGGCAAGTCCCGGAATCGGCACCCGCCAAGGCACACGACTCCGCGACCCCGCCTTCGCTCCTAAGTATCAGATTCCACGCTGAAAAAGAATCCCACCCCGCCCTCTAGCCGATTGGCCGGTTTACTGTTCAC
>JAUYBU010000477.1 GCA_030693045.1 Bryobacterales bacterium
CGGCGGGGCGCCGACGAACTGTTCCTGCTTTACCTCATGGCGTTGTACGCATTCACCCCGGCCTTTGCCGACCAGTACACGGCCATCCCCCTGGTTGCCTGCGCCGTTTTCCACGAGTCGTGGGCAAGTTGGGCGTTCCTGGCGTCCGGGACCGGCCTCCTGCTGGTGTCGGAGGTCAACGTTCTTGGACCTCTCAACTCGACCGTTGCCCCTTTGGTTATCGCGGGGCGCCCATACCTGGTGCTGAAGAATTTTCGCAGCGCGATGATCATGGTGAGCCAGATCTGCCTGGTCGCGCTTCTGGCGATCCGCTGGCGCGCCCGAACCGGATCCGGGGAAGCGCTGCCAATTCGGGCCAAACTGGTGCGCGCCGCCGCGCTGATCGCTTCCAGCAGCCTGTATTCGTTTCTGGCCTACGCGTGGCTGGCCTGGAGGAGGACGTGACCCTCGCGCTGGACAAGGCGAAAGTGGCGATTATCGGTGCCGGCCCGGCCGGTCTGGGGGCGGCGTGGCGTCTCCAGGAACTGGGCTTCGAGAATTGGACGTTGTTCGAAAAGGAGACCTACCCGGGCGGGCTGGCCGCCTCTTTCAGCGACGCCGCGGGCTTCACATGGGATATCGGCGGCCACGTTCAGTTCTCGCACTACCCGTATTTCGACAACTTGATGGACCGCCTGCTGGGATCCGGCTGGCTCCGGCATAAGCGGGAATCCTGGATCTGGATCGGTGAGCGGTTCGTGCCGTACCCGTTTCAGCACAATATCCGGCATCTGCCCCGGCAGGAGATGAGGGATTGCCTGGAAGGGCTGATCCGCGCGCGCACCGAGAGCCCGGCCAGCCCCCCGGCCAACTTCGAAGAGTGGATCTTAGGGCAGTTCGGGGAGGGCATCGCGCGCCAGTTCATGCTGCCGTACAACTACAAGGTCTGGGGCTGCTCCCCGCGCGAACTTAATTGCCGCTGGATAGGCGAGCGAGTGGCCAAGGTGGACCTGGAGCGAGTGGTGTTCAACCTTCTGGACGCGCGGGACGACCTCGGCTGGGGGCCCAACGACACCTTCCGTTTTCCGCTGCACGGGGGAACCGGCGCGATCTGGACCAAACTGGCGGGGCGGCTGCCGCCGGAGCGATTGGTCTTCGGCAAGCGACTCCGGCGGCTCGACGCCACGCGGCGGGTGCTTCATTTCCAGGACGGGTCGGAAGAGGACTACGATATTCTGATCTCGACCGCGCCGCTGGACTGGCTGGTCCGGCGCTCCGATCTCGAGGATCTGAAGGACGCGGCCGGGCGTCTGGCGCACTCCTCCACGCACGTGGTGGGAATCGGGCTGGCGGGCGAGCCTCCGGAGCACCTTCGCAGCAAGACCTGGATGTACTTTCCCGAGAGCCACACGCCGTTCTACCGGGCCACGGTGTACTCAAACTACTCGCCGAACAACGTGCCGGACATTCGGCGCTTCTGGTCGCTGATGCTCGAGGTTTCCGAGTCGCCGGCCAAGCCGGTCGACGACGAGAGACTGGTCGACTCGGTTATCGACGGCCTGCTGTCGGCGCGGCTGATCGAAGACCAGGCCAGCATCGTAGACGTCTGGCGCTACCGCGCCGAATACGGCTATCCCACCCCGACTTTGAGCCGTGACGAAGCGCTGGGGATACTGCTTCCAGCCCTGGACGAACTGGGCATATTCAGCAGAGGCCGGTTCGGGGCGTGGAAATACGAGGTTTCAAACCAGGACCACTCACTCATGCAGGGAGTGGAACTGGTGGACCGTCTGGCCGCGGGCAGCCAAGAGCGGACGCTTGGGGTAGCCGTCCCCCCCGCTCCCTGACGGTCGCGGCTCGGAATCCTCTACTGAGCCGCGCGCGGGGGTGCCCTCTGGGCCAAGCTGTAAAAGATTCCGGGGACACTCCGGGCTGGCTTCACGGAAACAACACTTTGAAGCGCCCACAGGCGTGTCCCCCAGGATTCTTTTACAGCTCGGGAACCTACTGAGCCGCGCGCGTCAGCGGAGTCCGGACGGTGATTGGCCGCGGCGTCTATAATTGGAGGGACCATGCAACGCCGGACCTTTATAGCTGGGTTGGTTTCCGCTGCCGCCGCGGCTCGCGCGTCTCAGGCCGACGCGCGGCTCAAGGGCGCTTTTCGGCGCCCCGAGAAGAACGGCTGGATCTTCGTCCGCCTGGCCGGATCTCCGCGCGAGATCGGTTTTCAGCACGGCTTTCTGCTCGCGCCGGAGATCAAGGACGGCCACCGCGTCATCTCCTACAACCTGACCACCGACTCGAAGAAAGATTGGCGATTTTTCCGCGAGACCGCCGAGAAGGTCTTCTGGCCTCGGGTGGAGGATGAGTACCGGCAGGAACTCGAGGGGCTGGTCGAGGGCGTGAACGCAAAGGGCGTAAAACTGGACCTCTGGGACGTGGTGGCCTACAACGCCGCGCTGGAACTTTCACCCGGCTACCTTAACTGGCACAACCAGCAGCCGGGCTCGGGCGTCGCCGCTCGCATCGCCACCGCCGACCGTTGCAGCGCCTTCGTCGCAACCGGCAGCTACACCCGGGATGGCCGAGTGGTGATCGGCCACAACGCCTGGACCGGTTACGCCGACGGGGCGCGATGGAACATCATCTTCGACATCACGCCGGCCAAGGGCTACCGCATTCTGATGGACGGTTACCCGGGCTACATCCACAGCGGCGACGACTTCGGCATGAACTCGGCCGGAATCCTGATCACCGAAACCACGATCTCCCGGTTCCGCGGCTTCGATCCGAACGGCATCCCGGAATTCGTCCGCGCCCGCAAGGCGATGCAGTATGCCACCTCGATCAACGAGTTCGCCCGCCTCATGCGCGAGGGCAACAACGGCGGCTACGCCAACAACTGGCTGGTCGCCGACCGCAACGCAAACGAGATCGCGAGCCTGGAACTGGGCCTCAAGAACGTCGAACTCAGACGCACCAACGACGGTTACTTCTCAGGCGCCAATTTCCCGGTGAACGAGAAACTGGCGCGGGAGGAGACCGACTTTCCGATCGACGACCCGTCCGACAGTTCCAACGCGCGCCGCCTGCGCTGGGATCAGCTCATGGCCGAATACCGGGGCAAGATCGACGTCCAGGCGGGTCAGCAGTTTCTTTCCGATCACTACGACGCGTTCCAGAAGAAGATCGATCCGAACGAGCGCACGCTGTGCGGCCACATCGACCTTTCCCCTCGCGGCCTGGGCACCTGGCAGCCGCCGTTCGGCCCCGCCGGAGCGGTTCAGGCAAAGGTGACGGATGCGCGACTGGCGGAGCGGATGTCGCTGACCGCCTCGATGGGCCACTCCTGCGGAATCCACTTCCGGGCAGGCGCGCACCTGCGGCGCTACCCGAAGTTCAATCACTTGAAGCCGTACTTGCGGGATCTGCCGTCGCGGCCGTGGACCGTGTTCGAGACGGTGCAGTAGCTCCTGGGGCGAGGCGCGCGCCGCGCCCCCGAACAGCACAGGGGCCGGGCATGCCCGGCCCAACCCTGGTAACGTCTTGAAAACACAAACCGAGCGACCGAGCCCGTCAACCCGACAGGCCCGCCGCTCGGCGTGAGGAATTCGTCAACCGGCGCGCCTAGCGGCGACGGCGGAAGAAGCCAAGCGCGAGCAATCCACCACCCAGCAACACCAGCGTGCCGGGTTCGGGAATAACCTCAACCGGCGCCAGATCGCCAGTGATGCTCGTAAACTCAACCCGAACACCGGTCGGATTCACACCGCTTATAATTCTATTATTCGTTACTGCGAACGTCAGCGTGTTCAATCCCTGGACCAACCCGTTGGTCGAGTTGATGGTAAACGTCTGGGCGGCAAACGCACCTGAACTGTAATGCGTAACCAGCGTCGACTGATCGGAAAACACGGTGCTGCCGATCGACGCGGTGCCGTAATCGTCCAGCGCCCACCTGCCGAGAATCTGGATCGACGACAAGGTGTACGTTGTCGGAACCGTGAACTGGAGAGTATAGTTGTACAGGGTCGAACTGGCCGGGTTGGGAATAAGCGACGCATCCGCCTGCGTCGAAATCCAACTCGATACGCCCGCTGTATTGGGGGCCCAGGCACCAGGTATCGTCGTCGCCGTCGTCGCCGCTACCCCGCCGACTTGCCAGTTGCTCGATGTGCCCGTGTTAAACAACCCGAGGTCCGTAATCGCACCACCAAAAACCGGGCACGTCACCACACCCAACATCACCAAAATCGTTAAAAGCTTCTTCATCGTACGAACTCCTCCGAAAGCTTTGGTCTCACGGCATTCTGCCGCTGTAATGAGTTTAATCGGACTTGGGCTCCAAGTCAAGAGGTGAAACAGGGCGAAATGCCCCAAAGCTCGGGTTTCTTAGGTCTGCGACCGCGCCATCGACGGCGCCGGCCCCATCGTCTCCGGCGTTAGCATCCGCGCCCTCACCCACCCAAGCTCGGCCATCCTGGCCGGCCGCGCCGTCAGCACCACCTGGAAGCTGATCTGGTCGTCGGACGGCTCCGGTTCTTTGCCGGCCAGCGGCCGCACCAGGGCCAGGTACTTGAGAATTCCATGGATGTCGCCTTCCTCGGGCGTCACCAGGTCGAACTCCTGCGTTCGGAAGCGAACCCGGGCGCCGCGCCCGGCGACGCGCCAGGCCAGGAAGGCGGCGCAGTCGACGGCGCTCTCGAACCACTCGGCGGCGTCGGCCGGGGCGTCCAGGTCCAGATAAATATAGACCAGGTGCTCCTGCTCGATCGCGAACTCGCGCACCTGAAGCTCGCCCGTGTGCGCCGTCGCTTTCCAATCGACGTGACGCGAACTTTCCATCGGCTGGTAGGGCCGGATGCGATAGAAGTCGTGGCCCCGCCCGCGGTAGTGGGTCTCGATTTCGCCGCTCAGCAAATGGGCCAGTTCCTCGAAGCCGGGCCGCGGGTCCAGGCACGGGTAAACCAACACCTCGCGGCGCAGGCGTACACGCACGCGGCGCTCGGCGAACCCGAAGGGAAAGCGGGTCGAAAACTGGAAGCTGTTATCGGTGTGCGCGCCGCGGCGGGCGAAGTAAAGCTCCACCGGTTCGTCCAGCGCCGCTCCGCCCGGGATGGCGGGCAGGTACAGCGGGGCCCTCAAACCGGAACCGGGCGAGCCTTCCAGGCGAATTGAGAAGGACGTCATCCAGACCTTGGCGTTGCGCACCACCAGCCGCCCGGTGAACAGCCGCCGGGCCGAGATGTGCTCGGGCAGAAGAAACTCGATCTCCAGACCGGCCAGCGACAACCGTCCGACGAAGCCCGAGATCGACAAGGCGGCCAGCATCGCGGCCAGCAGCAGGAAGAGCAGGTTATTGGCGGAGGCGAACGCGGCCAGCCCCACCAGCAGTATGACGCCGGCAAAGGCCGCCCCCGCCAGCGTCACGCGCTGCCGCCACCGGGCCCCCAGGCGCTCCCGGATTCGAATAAGTCTCCGCCGCACACCCAACTAATGGCACAATTGGAAATCTATGTCGAGCACAACCGGCGATGCGCCCACGCTCCGGCGCACGCTCCATCTCTGGGACCTGGTCTTCTACGGTCTCATCATGATCCAAATCACGGCCCCCATGCCGCTGTTCGGCGTGGTCCAGCAGGAGGCCCGCGGCCACGTCGTCACCACCGTGCTCATCGGCATGATCGCGATGATGTTCACCGCGCTGAGCTACGGCCGCATGGCGCGCGCCTATCCGAGCGCCGGCTCGGCCTACACCTACGTCGGCCGGGAATTGCACCCGGCCTTAGGCTACATCACCGGCTGGAGCATGCTGATGGACTACGTTCTGAACCCCATCATCTGCACCATCTGGTGTGCCAAAGCGGCCATGAACATCGTCACCGCCAAGGAAATCGGTGTCGCCCCCGAAGTGCTCTACGCGATCTGGGCCGTCTTCTTCGCGGCGCTGTTCACCGGCCTCAACCTGCGCGGCATCAAGGCCGCGGCGCGCACCAACGAAATTCTGGGCGTCGCCATGGGGGTGGTGGTGACCTGGGTGCTGGTCGCGGTGGCGCGCTTCGTCCTGGCCCTTCCCAGCCGGGATCCCGGCTTCTTCCTGCGGCCCTTTTACGATCCCACGACCTTCTCGATGTCCACGCTAATGACCGGCACCTCGGTCGCCGTGCTGACCTATATAGGGTTCGACGCCATCTCGACGCTCTCGGAAGAGGTCCACAACCCGCGGCGGAACATCCTGGTGGCCACCGTGCTGGTCTGCTTCATCATCGGCGTGCTTTCCTGCATCGAGGTCTACGCGGCGCAACTGGTCTGGCCCGCCCGCGAGGCCTTCCCGGATGTGGACACGGCCTACGTGCACGTAGCCGGCCGGGTGGGCGGCATCGTGCTGTTCCAGGTGGTGAACATGACCTTGCTGGTGGCCACCATCGGCTCTGGCTCGGGCGCGCAGACCGCCGCCGCGCGCCTGCTGTACGGCATGGGGCGCGACAACTCGATCCCGCGCTCGTTCTTCGGCGCGCTGGACCCGAAAACGCGCGTCCCCCGCAACAACGTGCTGCTGACCGGCGCCGTCATCCTCACCGGCGCGTTCCTGATGACCTACCAGTTGGGCGCGGAACTGCTCAACTTCGGCGCCTTCATCGGCTTCATGGGCGTCAACATTTCCAGCTTCGTTCACTACTGGGTGCGCGGCCGCGACCGCGGCTGGTCGCACCTGGTGCTGCCGCTGGCCGGGTTCCTGGTCTGCCTGGGCATCTGGCTGAGCCTGCGGCCGGTCGCTCAGATCGGCGGCGCGGCGTGGCTGGCCATCGGCATCGCCTACGGCTGGTGGAAGACGAAAGGATTCAAGCCCGAATTGGTGAAGTTCGAAGCGCCGCCCGAGTAAGGCACGGACAAATCAGGAGACATGTGACATGAAGTCCGACCTTTGCGATAATGAGAACGGGTCGAATATGCAGGAGACGAACCTTGAGCGCATCACGGTTAATCCGCAACAGATGGGCGGCCTTCCGTGTATCCGGGGCTTGCGCGTCCCGGTTGCGACGGTGCTTCGAATGCTTGCCAGCGGCATGAGCGAACAGGAGATTTTGGCCGATTACCCCGACCTTCAGTTGGAGGACATTCGTGAGTGTCTCCGCTTCGCCGCGGCCTCCGCGATGGAGCGTGAACTCGTGATGCCCCGGACCGCGTGAGATTCCTGATCGATAATGCACTCTCGCCCGAAGTGGCGCGGCTTCTGCGAGAGGCGGGCCACGATGCCGTTCACGTTCGTGACTACGGTCTTCATGCCGCGGAGGATTTGGTCATTCTGGAACGAGCCGGGAACGAAGAGCGAGTGGTTGTTTCCGCCGACTCGGACTTTGCGATGTTGCTGGCCGTCCGGCGACGCAGCAAGCCGTCCTTCATCCTCTGCCGCGAAGCCGACCTTGTTCGTGCCAGGGATTATGTGAGTCGCATTCTCGACAGTCTGCCTTCGATCGAGAGTGAACTGGCCGCAGGCTGCGTGGTCACTTTCCGTCGCGGGCGAACTCGTGTGCGGTCTCTGCCGTTCGCAAGCCAGCGGCTATAGGGCGCCCCGGCGCCTCTACGTTCGGTTCACCACCGCCAAGTCGGAACACGGATCGGGCGCGGCGACCACGAAAATGTCGAAGGCCAAGTCGTCGCCTTCGTTCATGATCGGTGTCGGCCAGATGGCCGGCCGGATGGGCGCGCCGTCGGAGTGATTCCGGGTCACGATGGCGTCGAACCCGACTTGCCCTCAGGCACTGAGGCGCGCCAACTCGTCCAGGTCCAGGCGGCCCGTGTAGATCGCCATGCCCAGCGCGGCGTGGACCCCGATGCGCCCGAGTTCGCCGATCTCCTCGATGGTGGTGATGCCGCCGGCGGCCGTGATCTCCAGCGTGGTGGCCGCGCGCAGGCGGCGGAACCAGTCCAGGTCCGTGCCTTCGAGCATGCCCTCTTTGTCCACGTAGGTGCACAGGAAGCCGCCGCAATGGGGCTCGAACTGGCGGATCATCTCTTCCGCCGTGAATCCGGTCGCCTCGCGCCAACCCTTGACCACGACGCGGCCGGCTTTGGAATCCAGCGCAATGATGAGACGCTCTTTGCCGATCGCATCGCGGATTTCCCCCAGCAGCGGGGCGTTGAACGCCGCCGTGCCGACGATCACTTTGCTAGCGCCCTGTTCGACCAGTTGGCGCGCGCGCGCCGCCGAGCGCACGCCGCCGCCCGCGCGAATCACGGCCCGGCGCGCCAGGTATTCGACCATCTCGTCGTTGGCGCCCCCGCCGATGGCGGCGTCCAGGTCGATCACCTGGATCTCGGGAAACGCCGCGAAGCGCGCCAGCATCTGGTCCGGCGAGCCGCCTTCGAGCGCTTTCTCGCGGCCCTGCACAAGCTGGACCACCTTGCCGTCCATCAGGTCGATGCAGGGAATGATCATCGGCGCACCGGGACGTCGTGAAGCGCCAGGAATTCCTTCAGATCGGCCACCGTGTAGGTTCCGTAGTGGAAGATGGAGGCGGCCAGGGCGGCGTCGGCTTCGCCCTCGGTGAGCACGCGCAGGAAGTCCTCGGGCTTCCCCGCCCCGCCCGAGGCGATGACCGGAATGCGCGTGGCGCGCGAGACCGCGCGCGTCAGGTCGCAATCGAAGCCCTGTTGCACGCCGTCGGTGTCCATCGAGGTGAGCAGGATTTCGCCGGCGCCCAGGGCTTCGCCGCGCGCTGCCCACTCGACCGCGTCGATGCCTTCATCCACCCTGCCGCCGCGCGTGTAGACGGTCCATGCGTCCGGCGCGCTCCGCCGCGCGTCGATCGCCAGCACCACCGCCTGCGAGCCGAACTCGCGGCTCAGTTCGGCGATCAGCTCGGGACGCCGCACCGCCGCCGTGTTGACGCCCACCTTGTCGGCGCCCGCCATCAGAATCTTGCGCGCGTCGGTCACCGAGCGCACGCCTCCGCCCACGGTGAGCGGGATGAAGACCTTGCGCGCGGTGCGCGCCACCACGTCAACCATGGTGTCGCGGTCGTCGCTGGAGGCCGTGATGTCCAGAAACACC
>JAUYBU010000501.1 GCA_030693045.1 Bryobacterales bacterium
GCGGTTGACCTCTCGCGCCAGATGCACTCCCTTGCCGCGAAAGGCGTTCAAGGTAAGCCGATCAGCTTCCTTCAGGTGCAAGTCAGTCTGCCTCATGCGGCCATTCTACATGCTTCGCTATTATCTTGTCAATGTACTAGCAGAGATAACGTCGGGAAGATCCTGGTGGCAGCAGGGGCTGGTATACAGCCGCGCATAATTCAAGGGACATCTAAGCATCGCCAAATGGCCATGTTTACGGTGTTTTCGGATCGCCTGATGTCTCCATGGTAATGCGCGGCTGTATAGCAACCTGCAAAGACTCCTCAAACGAGGCAAAAACCGAAGTAGGGGAGAGCCAATCAGGATCGGCGCATGAGTCCGTATGAGCGAGAACGGAGGAGCAATGTCTTCCGAGGAGGCGGGTACGTCTCCCCGATGGAGGTAACGCCAAAATCGGGCAAAGGGACTCTGGACACTTGGCGGTTTCGTCGTCAGCGCGGCGTCCGGACACAGAGCCGGCGATAAAACCGGCGCAGGAGGCGGAGCGAGGCTGTGGGTAAACCACGGACACCGGGGCGCATGTGAACCAGCGCTTAACCCTCGGCGAAGATGGGAAGACCCACGGAAGACAGGCCAAGGTTTCAAACCGGACCCGGGAAACCCGGCCGTCCGGGATTATAGGGGGGCCTCGGGAAACGTGGCCATGGTGGAAATGTGATCCCATCTCGCAACCGAAAGGGCGGATATGGTAACCCTCCACCTACAAGCCGACGCGTCCGAGTTCTATCCCAACCCTGCAGGAAAGGAATAGCAAACCATCCTGACCCCGAGTCATGCGCGGGCCGCCGTAAGGTTGCACGTGAAGCGTTGGCAGGGGCACAGGCAGGCAGGGTATTGAGCTGCGAAATCAATCACGTCCGGGGTGCCGACGCTGTTCCGTGAAGCGGAAGGCCACATCATGGAAGACGAAAAGTGCGAGCCAACCATGAACCCTGCGCAGTCAGAGACCCCAGGCATGCTTGGAAATGGGGCGCCCTCTGGGCCGCGCGAGAACCGGGAGGCCCCGCTGGCGTCCGGCAGTAGTACGCCGGACCGGCTGGAGAAGGCGACGAGCTATAAGACCAGCATGCACGCCGGTGGGGAGTCGGACGAGCGGGTAGTACCTGCGAAGCACCCGAACAACGGGGAGCAATCCCTGGCGGAGGATGTGGAGGGAAGCCGTTCGACCAAGGGGAACGCCGAAGAGACCCACACGCACCGGACACCGAGCCGGGAACGCGTGTCCCAGGGACTTGGAGGCGTGCGAGAAGCAGCCCGCAGGGACAAGAAGCAGAAGTTCACCGCCTTGCTGCACCATGTGACGGTCGATCTGCTCCGGGACAGCTATCACTCGCTAAAGAGGGAAGCTGCGCCGGGAGTGGACGGAGTGACATGGGAGCAGTATGGGGAGGGAGTGGAGGAGCGGTTGCAGGACCTTCACGACCGAATTCATCGGGGCGCGCGGCCCAAAGGGCACCCCGGCCCAACCGTCGAGGAGAGCATACATACTCAAATCCGATGGCCGTCAGCGGCCATTAGGGATCGCCGCGCTGGAGGACAAGGTTGTTCAACAGGCCGTGGTGACGGTTCTCAACGAGATCTACGAAGAGGACTTTTTGGGATTCTCCTATGGGTTTCGGCCGGGGCGCAGCCAACATGATGGATTGGACGCTCTGGCAGTGGGACTGAGGCGGAAGAAGGTGAACTGGGTGCTCGATCTGGACGTTCGTGGATTTTTCGATAATGTTTCGCACGAATGGCTGGCGAAGTTTGTCGAGCATCGGATCGCGGACCGACGCATCATCCGTCTGATCCAGAAATGGTTGAAGGCGGGGGTGTCGGAAGAAGGGGAGTGGAAGGAGACGAAGGTAGGGACGCCCCAGGGGGCAGTGGCTTCACCCTTGCTGGCGAACGTCTATCTGCATTACGTCTTCGATCTTTGGGTGAACCAGTGGCGGCGGAAGTGGGCGCATGGGGACATGATCGTGGTCCGCTACGCCGATGCCGCCGTGCTGGGGTTCGAGCACCGGAAGGACGCGGAAGCATTCCTGGAGCAGTTGCGGGAGCGGATGCGAAAGTTCGGGCTGGAACTGCACCCGGAGAAAACGCGGTTGATCGAGTTTGGGCGATTCGCGGAGGACAACCGGAAGCGGAGAGGAGAGGGCAAACCCGAGACCTTCGATTTTCTGGGCTTCACGCACATCTGTGGGAAGACCTGGAAGGGCAAGTGGTTCACGGTACGACGGCAAACGGTCAAGAAACGGCTACGGAGCAAACTGCAAGCGGTTCGGCGGGAGTTGCGCAAGCGTTGGCATGAGCGGATTGCCGAGACCGGGGAATGGCTGCGGTCGGTGGTGCAGGGTTACTTCAACTACCATGCAGTTCCGGGAAACTTCGAGGCGCTCCGGACGTTCCGGCGGGAGATCGCACGTGCGTGGCTGGAGGCGCTACGGCGTCGCAGTCAACGACATCGACTTCCGTGGGAGCGATTCCGCTCGATTACAGATCGCTATCTACCCCAGCCGCGGATACTGCATCCGGAGCCCGGCGTGCGGTTTGACGCCAAGCACCCGAGGTAGGAGCCGTATGCGCTAAAGTGCGCCCGTACGGATCTGTGCGGGGGGCGTCCGGCAACGGGCGTCCCTACCGCGACTCGAGTTTTCGGTAGCGCCGCGCCATGGGTCCGATAGAAAGTTTGAATTGGACCGCTTCCCGCTATCCAGCTTACGCTGGAGCGATGCCCCCCGGCACGGTTATGGAACTGCCACCCACACAACTTGCCTTGCTTCACCGCATCAGTAACATGGTGAGTTCCCGGCGCTCGGTGGATGAGATCCTGGGCGAAGTTGTGGGGATCACGGCGCAGGTGACCGGGTGCGATGCCTGCCTGGTTTATCTGCTCGATCCGGCCAGCGGCGAGATCGTTCTGCGCGCCTCGCAATTGCCGCACGCCGGTGAACTAGGCGAATTGCGCCTGCGCATGGGAGAGGGCGTCACGGGTTGGGTGGCGGAGCACAAAGCGGTGGTGGCGCTGGCCGGCAACGCCTCCTCCGACGCCCGTTTCAAGCGGTTCCAGGGGCTGGTTGAGGACACCTACGAGGCATTTCTCTCGGTACCGCTGGTCAGCGGCGGCGAAGTGATCGGCGTGATCAACGTGCATCATCGCGACCGGCACACTCACACGCCGGAGGAGGTCGCGCTGCTCACCTTCGCCGGCGAGCAGATGGGCGTGGCGGTGGCCAAGGCGCGCCTGGCCGCGGAGAACGCGCGGTTGCAGGAGGAAGCGCTGGAGATGAAGCGCCAACTCGAGGTCCGCAAACTGGTCGAGCGGGCCAAGGGTATCCTCCAGCAGCGATACGCTCTGACGGAAGAAGAGGCTTATCTGCGTCTGCGGAACGAAAGCCGGCGGCTGAGGCGCCCCATGCGGGACCTCGCGGAAGCGATCATTCTGGCCGAAGACTTCGGCCGCAAACCGGATGACAAGTCTTGATCGGCACTAACCCGGAGTGTTCCCGGATTCCGTCGTCGCGGGGGGACACGCCTGTGTCCCGTGGCCAAGCGGTGGTTCCGTAAGATTAGCCCGGAGTGTCCCCAGATTCTGCGGGTTTCCAGCGCGGCGGCGTTTGATCGTGAGAGAGTGAAGTAGTGATTGGCAGGCGGCATTTCCTGGGCCTGAGCGCGCTGACGGGCCAGGCGGCGCGGGAAACCGGGAAGGTCGACGAATGGTTCACCGCCTCGGCCACGGCCGACCGCACGCCCAGGGTCGGCATCGTTCTCTCCAGCTTCGGCGGCTCCACCGAACACGACGGCACTTCGCTCAAGGGATTGGCGACGCCGCGCGCGGTGGACGCGCAGTTGAGCTACACCGAAATCGACGCCATGGTGCGCCGGGCGATCGAACTGGGCGGCCAGCGCCGAGGCAGTCTCGACACCATCATCGGTCCCGAGGACTGGGTGGTGATCAAGCCGAACATCGTCTCCTGTCACGGCCTGGGGCCGGCGGACGGCCCGTCGCACCACCGTTACGTTCACGGCACGGTCACCGACCTGCGCGTGGTCAAGAGCGTGATCTCGTTTCTGGCCGAGAAAAAGCGCGGCCGGCGGATCACCATCGCCGAAGGGTCCGGCGAATGGCAGCCGGTGGAACGATCCAAACTTCGCGTGGACGGTTGGACCACGGATTGGGGCGGCGCGTTCGGCGGCTTGAGCTATCGCGGCATGGCCGATGATTTCGCGCGACGCTATCCCTTGGTGCGGTTCGACATCGTGGACCTGAACTTCGACGAGCAGTTCGAGGCGCCGGCGCCGGGGCGCGCGCACGCGGCCAACAACCGCGCGGGGCTCTACGCGATTCCCAAGACCATCCGTTCATGCGACAAGCTGATCAGCATCGCGCCGCTCAAGACGCACGCGGCGTGCGGCGTGTCGCTCACCGCCGGCAACTACATGGGCATCGCGCCGGGCGCAAGGTACGGCTTCCCGAAGAAGGCGCTCGACGACCTTGGGGCTCCGGACGACGTCATGATCGACTTGTTCCTCCACCATCCGGCCGACTACGCCATCGCCGGCGGAAGCTGGGGACTGGAAGGCGAGGGCCCGTGCGCGCCGGGCGGCGCGAGCGTGCACCACAACGTGATCGTCGCGGGACCCAACGCCACGGCGGTGGACACGGTGGCGGCGGCGGTGATGGGGTTCGACCCGAAGACCCTGCCGTATCTTCAGAAGATGGAGGGGCGCGGGTTCGGCCTCGCCGACATCGACGCCATCTGGACCCGCGGCAACGAGGTGGACCAGGCGCGGCGGGTTTTCCGCAAGCCTTACGCATGGGAGAAACGCGGATGAACCGGCGCGAGTTCCTCGCCCTGACGGCCGCGGCGCGCCTGGGAGCGGCGCCGGTGGCGCCTCGCATCGGCCTGGTGACGTCGGGGCACACGCGCCTGGCTCGCCCCAGTTCCCCGGAGGACCGGCTCGACTACCCGCGCGTGCGCGACATGGTGTGGAAGGTGATCGAGTATGCGGGCGCGCGCGCCGGGAGCCTGGAGGCCAAGATCCGTCCCGGCGCGTGGGTGGTGATCAAGCCGAATGTCGTGTCGCTGCGCCCAAGTTCCGCCTACCGGCTGGGCGATATCACCGACCCGCGCGTGACGCGGGCCGTGGTCGAGTACGTGGCGCGCCGCGCGCGGGCAGCGCGCATCACGATCGCCGAGGGCGGCAGTTACCGCCGCCTAAGCGACAAGACCAAAGACCACGAGGCCTTCCAGAACGGCCAGCGGGTGGACCTTACTAACTTCGACTGGGGCGCCGAGGAGTTCCCCGGCTTCGGCGGTTCCTTCGGCCGTATGATCGCCGAATTCGGCAAGGAGTTCCCCGGCACCAGGTTCGACTACGTTGACCTGAGCTATGACGCCTACCGCGACGCTTCGGGCAAGTTCCGCCGCATCCAGGTTCCGCGCGCGCCCAATGGCGTCGGGGCATTCGGGGCGCGGCCGGACTACTATATCGCGCGGACCATCCGCGAATGCGATTTCCTGATCGACGTTCCGGTGATGAAGGTGCACCTGCAATGCGGGCTGACGGCGTGCCTGAAGAACTACGTCGGCACGGCGGTGCGCGAGGCCTACCAGTTGCCGGGGCTTTTCAATAATTCGCGGATGCACCGGGAACACTCCGTCGACGATCGCATCGATCATTTCATCGCCGACCTGGCCTCGTTTCACCCGCCGGACTACTGCGTCGTGGACGGCATTTGCGGGCTCCAATACCAGGAACATAACAACGACAGGGCGGACCAGATGGTGCGCAGTAACCTGGTCCTGGCCGGAGAGGATCCGGTGGCGCTGGACGCCATGGCCGCAAGTCTCATCGGTTTCAGTCCGTGGGACATCGAGTACCTGCACCTGGCGGTGAGTCGCGGGATGGGATCCATGGACCTGGACCGGGTCGACCTCGCCGGCGACGATCCGGAGCGGTTGCGCCGCCGCTGGGAGAAGCCCCGGCGCTGGTATGGCCGCTGCAACCGCGAGTGGCTGCTGACCAAGAGTCCGGATGCGGACCTGGCGGCGTGGACGCCGCACACCTCCCGGTTTGACACTCTGGATCTTTCCGGCTGGTCCGCCGCCGCCGTGCGCGTGCGGGCCGAGGGCCATCGCAAGGCCATTCTCTGGGTGGGCGCGCAAGGGCGCCTCAGTGCAACGCTCAACGGCGAGACGGTGATGCGGGAAGAGGCGCGCACGCGCTATCGCGTCGGCCAGTTTCAGAAGCCCGTCGAGTTGCGGCCGGGCGAGAATCTGCTGGTGTTCCGCCTGGAAGCGCTTTCCGAGGGCGCGCGGCTCAGCGTCCTCGTTACCGGTACGCGCAACGACGGCGACACGGTCGAGGGCATCCGCTGGTCCGCCTGAGCGGGGTCGGAAATGAGAAGTCACACCTATTGGACATTGGCGAAACTGACCCTGGCCGCCCTGCTGGTTGCGGCGCCGGCCGCGCCGGCCGACAACCCGTTCGGCGTCTGGTGGCGGGGCGGCCCGAACGCCGCCCCGCATTATGGTTCTGACGCCGATGGAATGGCTCCCTGTTTTGTAGGAATCGGGCCGCTATGGGGCCGCTTCGTTTCAGAAACTCACGCCGATGAGGAAATCCGCCGCATTCGTGCTTGGCACAAACAGTTTATCGCCCCAATGGGAAAACCGGATTCCGGGTGAGATTCGCACGATGGACAACTTCAACTCGATCCCCGCACCAACGGCCAAACCCGTCCGTGTTGTGGACCCCACTGGCTGATCGGACGGTGGAGACGGCAAACTTTTGAACGGCACCAAATAGTCGCTCAAGCGATTGAATGAGACGCCAGCCTCCACGTAGGGCTTGGCGAATGACCGCCCAAAGCGATACTTGCCAAGCAACGGGAATTCCCAACTGCTACCAGTCTTCGCAACGGTGCTCCCGATACGAATGGAGCCGCCAGTCTGATCGAATCGCTTGTATAACGCATCGAACTCGATTCCGAGTCCGAAAGGGAGTCTCACTTCAAACATCGGGCCAACAGTGAATCGTTGGGTGTTGGCCCGGAACGGCTCACCGCCAATGAAGCCAGTTGCTTTGAACGCATCCCCGAAAGGAACGCCGCCCTTCACACCGACGCCAATACCTTGAGCGGCGGCAACAGAGATCGAAAGCAGAAAAATGAAGCCTAGTTTCATGGTAACTGCTCAGGTGGCCATCATCTGAATGCCACCCGCCTAAGAAGTGTACCCACTCCCCCCCCGCAAGTCAAGTGAAAGAAAGGTAACTACTCAGGTCGCTTCCCGACAGGAGGATTTCCGCACGGGGATGACGTGCGCGGCGGGTAATCAGTGAGCGGCGTGCCGAACAGCCGATGCGGCTACGAGGTGTTGAAGTTCGGCGAGCCGCGGGATGGGGACCATGGACCTGGACCGGGTCGACCTGGCCGGCGACGATCCGGAGCGGGTGCGCCGCCGCTGGGAGAAGCCCCGGCGCTGGTACGGCCGCTGCAATCGCGAGTGGCTGCTGACCAAGAATCCGGATGCGGACCTGGCGGCGTGGACGCGGCACACCTTCCGGTTCGACACTCTGGATCTTTCCGGCTGGTCCGCCGCCGCCGTGCGCGTGCGGGCCGAGGGCCATCGCAAGGCCATTCTTTGGGTGGGCGCGCAAGGGCGTCTGAGTGCAACGCTCAACGGCGAGACGGTGATGCGGGAAGAGGCGCGCACGCGCTATCGCGTCGGCCAGTTCCAGAAGCCCGTCGAGTTGCGGCCGGGCGA
>JAUYBU010000071.1 GCA_030693045.1 Bryobacterales bacterium
CGTCGATTCATTGGACCCTCCAGGGGAACGTGGGGACAGACGGGACGTTCCCGGGGAACGTCCCGTCTGTCCCCACGTTCCCAAGCTCCACAGCCGGTCGTGCGAGCGCTCCTTGTCCCACTCCGGCGTGGGCTCGAAGTAGCCTGGCTCGGCCAGGTGCTTCTTGATCTCGGCTTCATTCAGTTCGATGCCCAGGCCGGGCTTCTCGGGAACCGTGATGAAACCCTTCTGAACCAGCGGGTGGTCCAGACCGGTCACCAGGTCGCTCCAGAACGGCACGTCCACCGAGTGGTTCTCCAGCACCAGGAAGTTCTCCGTGGCTGCGGCGCAATGCACGTTGGCCATGGCGGAAATCGGCGTGCCCGCGAAGTGCATCGCCATGGCCACGCCGTATTCCTGCGCCATGTCGCCGATCTTCTTGGTTTCGAGAATGCCGCCCGAGGTGGCCAGGTCCGGCTGGATGATATCCACCGCGTGGTTCTTGCACAACTCGACGAACGGCTCTTTCAGGTAAATGTCCTCACCCGTGAGCGTCGGGATGTTCACCGCTTCGGTGATCTGCTTCCAAAGATCGGTGTACTGCCACGGGATCATGTCTTCCAGCCAGGCGAGATTGTACTTCTCGAGCGCCTTGCCCAACCGGATGCACGAATTCACGCCGATGTGGCCGAAGTGGTCGGCGGCCAGGGGGATGTCCCAGCCGACCAGCTCGCGGACCGTCGCCGCGTAATCGGCCATCAGCCCGACGCCTTTGTCGGTAAGTTCGATGCCGGTGAACATGTGCTGGGTGTTGGCGGTCTCGCGCCCGGTCAACCCGACCGGCTGTGTCACGCAGCCCGGGATGTTCTCGACCAGGTTGGAGCCCAGATCCATCTTGAGCCACGTATAGCCCTGGTCGCGGCGCGCCTTGAGGCGCTGGCCGAACACTTTCGGGTCGCGCGAGGAGGTCGTGTCGCAATAAATGCGAATCTTGTCGCGGAACTTGCCGCCGAGCATCTGGTACACCGGCACGCCGTAGGCCTTGCCGGCCAGGTCCCACAGCGCCATCTCGATGCCGCAGACCCCGCCGCCCTGCCGGGCGTGGAAGCCGAACTGCTTGATTTTGCGGAAAATCCTGTCGACGTTGCAGGGATTCTCGCCCAGCAGACGGCTCTTCAGCATCAGCGCGTAGGTCTTGCTCGCGCCGTCGCGCACTTCGCCCAGGCCGGAGATGCCCTGGTTGGTGTCGATGCGGATCATGGCCGCCAGCATCGGCGCGCGCACCATAGTCACCCGCATGTCCGTGATCTTCAGATCCGACGGTTTGGATGCGGTCTTTACGCTCTGCTGGTAAGCCTCCAGCGTGTGGTCCGCCCAGAACGTGGCCGCGGTGGCGCCCAATGCCGAGCGCAGGAATGAGCGCCGATGAGTCCCTATCATTTTTCGACCTCCCGAAAAGGCTTATTCTATACGAGATGGGTCGAGGGGCGCTGACGTGATATTCTTTAACAGGAAAGCGAGGACCAAAACACCGTGAAAGTTGGATGCTTTACCGCGCTGTTGGCGCAATTCTCCCTCGATCAGGTGATCGAGAAGCTCAAGAACCTAGGCATCGGCACCGTCGAGCTGGGTACGGGCAACTACCCCGGCGACCCGCACTGCAAGCTGTCGATGCTGAGCAACCAGAAGGCGCTCAAGGAGTTCAAGCAGAAACTGGACGACAACGGCTTCACCATCAGCGCGCTGAGCTGCCACGGCGAGCCGCTGCACCCGAACCCGGCCATCCGCAAGGCCAATCAGGACGTGCAGAAGAAGACCATCCTGCTGGCCGAAAAGCTGGGGGTCCCGGTGGTGATCGACTTCTCGGGCTGCCCCGGCGAAAGCAAGAACGCCAAGTACCCGAACTGGGTCACCTCGCCCTGGCCGCCGCACTACCAGGAACTGCTCAAGTGGCAGTGGGAATCGGTGGCCATCCCGTTCTGGGCCGATCGCACCAAGTTCGCCGCCGACCACGGCGTCAAGATCGCGCTCGAGATGCACCCCGGCTTCCTGGTCTACAACCCCGAAACAATGCTCAGGCTGCGCGGCGCCTGCGGCCCCAACATCGGCGCCAACTACGACCCGAGCCACATGTTCTGGCAGGGCATCGAGCCGATCAAGGCGATTCGCGTGCTCGGCGATTCCATCTTCCACGTCCACGCCAAGGACACCCAGATCTACGACTGGAACCTGCCCAAGACCGGCGTATTGGACATGAAGCAGTACTCCGACGAGAAGAACCGGGCCTGGATCTTCCGCACCGTCGGCTTCGGCCACGGCGCCGAGTGGTGGGCCGAGTTCATCTCGACGCTGCGCATGTACGGCTACGACTACGTGATGTCGATCGAGCACGAGGATTCGCTGATGTCGCCCAACGAGGGGCTGACCAAGGCGGCCGAGTTCCTGAACCGGCTGGTGATTCGCGAGGAAACCGCCGCTCCGTGGTGGATTGACAACGTCAGCGCGGGAGCCTGATGCGGCACGCGCGGTTTCGCGGTTGGGGGCCGTCGCTTGCGGCGGCCCTTCTGTTTCTGGCGGCGCCGGCGCGGGCCGAGTTCCGGGCCGGCGCCGCCCGCCGCGCAATTACGCCGGATCTCAAGCGCTTCGGCCCGGTCTACATCGCCGGCTTCGGCCAGAACCGCGTGGCGACCGGCGTGCATGACGAACTTGCGGCGCGCTGCCTGGCCCTGAGCGCCGGCGCGCGGCCGCTGGTGGTCTGCGGCGTCGACTCGATCGGCCTGTACTGGGACGACGTCGCGGGCGTGCGCAAAGCCGTGGTGGCGGCGGACGTGATCGTGGCGGCCACGCACTCCCACCAGACTCCCGACACGATGGGGCTGTGGGGGCCGTCGTTCGGCGCCAGCGGCATCAACGACGACTACAACCGCTTCGTCGTCGAGCAGACGGGGGCGGCGGCGGTGGAAGCCGTTCGCGGAATGAAGCCCGCCGTTTTGCGGCTGGCCTCGGTGAACCTGCCGGAATTGAACGGCTATTTCGACGACACCCGCCCGCCGGTGGTGCACGATGCCGAGATCGTGGTCCTGTCGGTTTCGGCTAGGGATGGGGGCGCCATCGGCACGCTGGTCAACTGGGCCAATCATCCCGAGGCGCTCGGCTCGGCGAACACGCTGCTGTCCGCCGATTACCTGGCCTACTTTTACGCGCAACTGGAGCGGCAACTGGGCGGCGTCGCGGTCTTCGTCAACGGCGCGGTCGGGGGCATGCAATCCCCGCTCGGAGCGGCCATCACCGACCCGGCCACTGGCCAGCCCGCGCCCAAGAACAGCTTCCGCTTCGCGGAGGTCCTGGGCGCGCGCGTCGCGGATCTGGCGGCCGAGGCCGTCAAGAAGGCCGGGCCCGCGCGCATCGACCGCATCGAGTTCCGCGAGCGGCTCATCCACATCCCGCTCACCAACGAGGGATTCCGGATCGCCGCGCAGGCCGGTCTTTTCAAGAGCCGCAAATCGCCCAACGACGACGGCACCATGACCGCGCCGGTGGGCTACCTGCGCCTGGCGCGCGGCGCCAAGCCGCTGGCCGAAGCCGCGCTGGTCCCCGGCGAGATGTACCCGGAACTGAGCGTCGGCGGCATCCAGCGTTATCCCGGCGCCGACTTCCCCGACGCCCCGCTCGAGCCGCCGCTTAAGAAGAAGATGATGCGCGCGCCCTTCCGCATGTTGTTCGGACTGGCCAACGACGAGATCGGCTACATCATCCCCAAGGCCGAGTGGGACCAGAAGCAACCCTGGCTCCGGAACGCGTCCAAGAGCTGGTACGGCGAAGTCAATTCCGTCGGCCCCGACGCCGCCCCGCGCATTGCCGAAGCGTTGCGTTCTCTCATCCGTTAGTCCAGCCTATTACTCGCCGCTGTTTGGACGATGAGTCCGGCATGGCGAGCGTGCCCGTTGCCCCTGAGATGTTCGACTTCGGCCGGACACTATCTGAATGTCGAGTCCGGAACCCGATGTCGGAAGATACGAGCGATGAGCGGGTGCTCTGGTACGCGCTCACAACCAGGTCACAGCACGAGAAGAAGGCCGTCGAGGCGCTCGACCTCCGGGGTTTCGAGACGTTTCTGCCGCTGTACCAGGCGCGCCGGCAGTGGTCGGACCGCACCAAGGTCCTCGATCTGCCGCTGTTTCCCGGTTACGTCTTCTGTCGCTTCGCGGTCGAGCAACGCGTGAGCGTGCTGACGTCTCCCAATATCGCGACGGTCGTCGGAATCGGAAAACAGCCCGTCCCGCTGGCGGATGAGGAAATCCAGGGGATTCAAACCATGATCGCTTCCGGTTTGCGTGTCGAGCCTTGGCAATTCGTGGAAGTTGGCCAGAAGGTGCGCATCGAAGGCGGAGCGCTCGACGGAGTGATCGGCATCCTGGTGCAGGAGAAGAACTCGCTGCGCGTGGTGGTGAACGTAGAGCTTCTTCACCGGTCCGTGGCGGTGGATATTTCCCGCGAGCGCCTGACGCCGGCAAAAGACGCGTGGCGGCGTCCGGCGGTGGCGGCCCTTTAGGCCTACCCTTTGATCACGCCCATGGGACGCAGCCGGGCCACCTTGCGCGCCAGGCCGGCCTGGTGCACCACCTCGATCACCTCGTCCACATCCTTATAGGCTTCCGGGACTTCCTCGAGAATGCCGTCGCGGCTCTCGGCCTTGACGATAATCCCGGCCTCTTCCAGTTGGTTCCGCACCTGGCGCGCGTCGCGCCCCTTGCGGGCGGCGGTGCGGCTGAGTAGCCGCCCGGCGCCGTGGCAGACGCTGCCGAAGGTCTCGCGCATCGCGCCCTGGGCGCCGGTCAGGATCCAGGACGCCGTGCCCATGCTGCCCGGAATCAACACCGGCTGGCCGATGGCGCGGTAGGCTTGCGGCAGGTCGCGGTGACCGGGCGGGAAAGCGCGCGTGGCGCCTTTGCGGTGCACCAGCACGTCCACTTTCCGGCCTTCCACCGTGTGCCGCTCGCGCTTGGCGATGTTGTGGCAGACGTCGTAGATCAGGTCGATGCGCACCGACCGGCTGAAGGTCTTCTGAAACGCGCCGCGCACGTAGTGAAGCATCGCCTGGCGGTTGGCCCAGGCGAAGTTGGCGGCCGCGCGCATGGCGCCCAGATAGGCTTGCCCTTCGGGCGATTGGATGGGCACGCAGGCCAACTGGCGGTCCGGAATCCAGATGCCGTAACGCTTCATGGCCGGACCCATCTGGCCCAGGTAGTCGGTGCAGACCTGGTGACCCAGACCGCGCGAGCCGCAGTGGATGAGCACCACCACCTGCCCTTCCTCGATCCCCATGACCCGCGCCGCCTTCGGGTCGTGAATCTTCTCGACGTACTGAATCTCGAGGAAGTGATTGCCACTGCCCAGCGTGGCCAACTGCGGCAGTCCGCGCTCCTTGGCGCGGGCGGAAACAGCCGCCGGATCGGCCTCGGCGAGACAGCCCGCGGCCTCGCAGTACTCCAGGTCGCGCTCCATTCCATAACCGTTTTCGACCGCCCACCGCGCGCCCGTCTCGAGCACTTCGTCCAACTGCTTGCCGCTGACGCGCAAAGGGCCGTCGGCGCCCGCGCCGCACGGCACGTCGCGAAACACCTGGTCGACCAACTCGCGCAGCTTCGGCCGCACCTCGGATTCGGTGAGCGATGTGGCCGCGCCGCGCACGCCGCAGTTGATGTCGAAGCCGACGCCGCCGGGCGAAACCACGCCGTGATCCCAGTCGGTGGCGGCCACGCCGCCGATGGGGAATCCATAACCCTGATGGATGTCCGGCATGGCCAGGCTGGGACCAACGATTCCGGGCAGCGTGGCCACGTTCACCGCCTGCTCCAGCGCGAGATCCTGGCTGATCTGCGCCAGCATGGCCGCGCTCGCGTAGACCACCACGTCCGTGCGCATGCCGCGCTTCTCATCGCGTGCAATGCGATGCCGGAACGCGTCGAGCGCTTCCGTCTGTAAGGCCATGCCCCTATTATCGGATGTCCCAGAGAATCCTTACTTGCCGGGTGGCCGGAAACGGGGTAGGTTTGAAGATAAGATGCGGTGCTTCACAGTCGAGTTTCTCCGGCAGCCCGTGCCGTTCGATTCCGGCCCCTTGGACGATGAAGAAACCGCCCGGGCGGCTGACGAGATGTTCGCCCTGCTAGACGCCGAAGAGAATGAAGCCAAGACGCGGTGAGGTTTGGCTGCGCGATCCCTGGATCAGATGTCCAGAAACACCTGAACCTGCCAGCCGTCCGGGCGCTGCTCGATCTTCAGTTGATGGTAGGTCACGCCCTTGACGATCACTTTCGGCCGGTGCTTGAGGGGGTCGCGCGGCTCGCCCCAGGCTTGGCCGGCGACGCGGCCGTCGCCGAAATGTTCGATGCGGAATCGGCGTAGGACGATGCGCCGCGCGTCCAGGTAGTAGAGCGCTTCGTCGAGCCAGTTCACCAGCAGCGATTGGTCGTCGTCGCCCGAGGCCGCGATCGGATAGGCGATTCGCGGATCGATGTCGTCCAGTTCGACGACAATCGCCGAAAGCGCCGTGGCGGCGTTCTCGAAGGCTTCCTGGAGCGTCGCGCCCCAGGCGCGCAGTCCGATGTCGGCCGTGTGCTCCAGGATCTCGAACACTTCAGGCTTTCGCCGTCCCACCGGCGATGGTCTGGTTCGGATTGACCAGCATCCAGGCCAAAGCTCCGACGACACACAACCCGGCCGCCACCAGAAACGAAGCCGTCCAACCGAACTGATCCGCGATGAGCGGCGTCAGTGAGGCAGTTACAGCTCCTCCGATCTGCCCGCCCATGTTCATCAAGCCGGAGACGGAGCCGGCCGAAGATCCGGCTATATCCGCCGTGACCGCCCAGAATGCGCTTTGGGAGAGATACAATGCCCCCGCGCCGCCGGCCAGCACGATGCTGGCGAGCCGGGCGCTCTCCACCTGCGTCGCCAGTGCGAGGAATACCGCCGTCATGGCGATGCCGAACACCGCGACTCCGCACCGGCCCACTCGCTTCCCATGGCTGGCAGTCAGTTTGTCGGCGATCCAGCCGCCCAGGGGCGAGCAAATGGCCATGGCCAGAAATGGGAGCATCGAGTAAAGCGCGCTGGACTTGAGATCCAGGCCCCGGACCCTGCTCAAGTAGATGAAGAACCAGGTGAAGAAGATATAGGCGACGTAACCGAAAGTGAAGTAACTCACCGAAATGGCAAGCATGTTCTTGTTAGTGAGTATCGTGGTCCACGGCAGCGCCTGATGTTTCCCTAACTCACCGGCGGAAGCCGGTAACCCGGCTTCGATGAGCGCCGCTTCGCGCTTACTGACCCACGGGTGTTCCCGCGGTGTGTCGCGCGCCAGCAGATACCAGCCCGCACCCGCCACCAGGCCGATCAACGCGCTGACGTAGAACGACCATTGCCATCCCCAATTGACCAGGATATAAGTGATCAGCGGAGGCGTAACGCCCGCGCCCGCGCCCACGCCCGCGAAAATCAGGCCGTTGGCGAAGCCTCGTTCGACCGAGGGAATCCAGGTGGCGACCAGCCGATTGGAGGCCGGATACACCACCGCCTCGCCCAGACCCAGCAGAAACCGCGTCAAAATCAGCAGCGCAATCGACATGCCGAGGCCCGTCGGAACCAGCGCCGTCAGAGTGGTGAAGATCCCCCACCAGATCACCCCGATGGTAATCACGTTGCGTGGTCCGAAGCGATCGGCGAGGCGTCCTCCCGGAGCCTGGAACAGTGCGTAGCCAATCACAAATGCGCTGAATACATAGCCCAGTTGCACGTTCGACAGGCCAAAGTCTTTCTGTATCGCCTGACCGGCGACGGAGATGTTGACGCGATCCAGATAGGCGATGGCACTCATGAGGAACATCCAGAAAATGAGTACCCATCGCAACCGGCCATCCATGAGCTTCAACACTGTACCGACCTCCTTCAAGCAAAAGACCGCTCCCTCACGGTCGCGGCTCGGAAGCCGGATCTGGACAGCGGCTCGGATCCGGCTTCTGAGCCGCGACCGTCAGGTAGCGGGCACGCCGTGACAACAGCGCACAAGGCGCGATTATCTCACACTTGGCGGACGGCTCAGGCGATCGCCGGTCCGCAGAATCCATCGGCGCAGCAGGGCCAGCAGTTCGTCGCGCTTGCGCCGCTGGGTCCCGTCGGTGGCGAGGTTGGTCATTTCATACGGGTCCTGCCCGAGGTTGTAGAGGTGCGTCACTTCGAGCCGGGTGTTCACGACCAACTTGTCGAGGCCGCGCACCAGCATGCGCCATTCTCCCCGGGCGCGCAGGCGGCCCTCGGCGTAGATCGATTCGGGCGGATCGCCCTGGCCGGTCAAAATCGCCTCCGACAGGTCGCGCCCCTGCATCGAGCGCGGGACGTCGACGCCGCACAGGGCCAGCAGCGCCGGCGCCAGATCCACGCCCGACGCAAGAAAGTCGATCGTTCCGCCGCCCTGGATCCGCCGCGGATAACGAATCACCAAAGGCACGCGCGCCGACTCCTCGTGCGGATCGTCGGCCGATTCCATGCCGTGCGAGCCCAGCAGATCGCCGCGATCGGAGGTGAAGACGACGATGGTGTCCTGGGCCATGCCGGTCTCGTCGAGCGTCTTTAGCAAGCGTCCGGCCTCGGAATCCAGCGCCGAGCACTGCGCGTAATAGAGCGCATGCGCTTGGCGCGCCAGCGCATCGAGATCTTCCGGCACGTTGTCGCGCAATCGAAAGTCACGTGCCGCGTAAAGCCGCGCGAATGACTCGGGCGGGGGCGCCGGGGGCTCCAGCGACAGGCACAAACAGAAATCGTTGGGAATGTTGGCACGCAGGTATTGGATGGCCGCCGGCACGCCGCCGGGCGCGGATTCGCACCCCCAGTCGCCGATGCAGCCGGCCGAGTAACCGGCGCGTTTCAGCTCGGAAATCAGCGTGGGATCCTCGCACCGCGCCGGCGTGCGCATGGCGTGCGGAAAGCGGCCCGTGAGCATGGACGCGCGCGCGGGCGCGCCGGCCGGACAGCAGGCATACGCGCGGCTGAAGCACACGCCCTCCCGGAACAGGCGGTCGAGATTCGGCGCGATCAGATCGCCCCCGCCCGCCGCCGGGAGCGTCTGGGCGCGCCAGCCCCCGGCCAGCAGAACGAGCAGATTCGGCCGCCGCGATTGGCGCGCAACCGCCGCGGCCGCGAGAAGTTCCCGGCGTGAAAACCGAGCCGAGCCCGAGGTGTCCTTCAAGTAGCTATAATAGCGATTGAAACCGTACTAGCTTCACGGCGTTCTCCAGAGGAGCAGCAGTGGCTTCCAGCTATCGCCCCATACCGCCTCGCGGCGGAAACAGCAACCCGGCGGCGGCCCGGCCCGCGGACCGCTACTTTGAACTGAAGTCCGAGATCCACAGGAAGCTGATCGGCGTGCTCAACATGGAGCGCGTCTCGTCGCTGCCGAAAGAACGCGTGCGCGCCGAGATCGGCAACGTGGTCGAGCGTCTGCTGGAAGACGAGCGCGTGCCGATGACCACCGCCGAGCAGAACAAGATCGTCGAAGAGGTGCTCGACGAAGTCCTCGGGCTGGGACCGCTGGAGCCGCTCCTCAAAGAGCCGTCCATCTCCGACATCCTGGTCAACGGTTACAACAAGGTCTACATCGAGCGGAACGGAAAACTGGCGCTCACGGCCGTGCGCTTCAAGGACAACGGGCACCTGCTGCACATCATCGAGAAGATCGTTTCGCAGGTCGGCCGGCGCATCGACGAAGCGCAGCCGGTGGTCGACGCGCGCCTGCCCGACGGCTCGCGCGTCAACGCCATCATCTCGCCGCTGGCCCTGGACGGCCCGGCGCTCAGCATCCGCCGGTTCGGCCGCCACGTCATCACCAGCGAGGAGATGCTGGCGAACAAGACCCTGATGCCGTCCATGCTCAAATTCATGGCCGCCTGCGTGCAGTCCAAGACCACCGTTCTGATCTCCGGCGGAACCGGCTCCGGCAAGACCACGACCTTGAACGCGCTCTCCCGCTTCATCCCCGAGGAAGAGCGGATTATCACCATCGAGGACACCGCCGAACTCCAGTTGCAGCAGCGCCACGTGGTGAAGTTCGAAACCCGCCCGCCGAACCTGAACAAGGAAGGCGGCATCAATCAGCGCCAGTTGATGCGCACCGCTCTGCGCATGCGTCCGGACCGCATCATCGTCGGCGAGTGCCGCGGCCCGGAAGCGCTCGACATGTTGCAGGCCATGAACACCGGCGTCGAGGGATCGATGAGCACGGTGCACGCCAACTCCCCGCGCGACGCGTTTTCGCGTCTGGAAGCGATGGTGCTGCTGGCGGACCTGGAGATGCCGACGCGCGTCATCCTTCAACAACTGGCCAGCGCCATCAAGATCGTGATTCAGATTGCCCGCCTTCAGGACGGCACTCGCAAGGTGATCGCCATCTCGGAGGTGACCGGCGTCCGGGACGACCACATCGAGACGCAGGACATCTTCATCTTCGACCGCTCGGGCGTCAGCGACGCGGGCAAGGTGCAGGGCCGCTTCCGCGGCACCGGCGCCACCCCGCGCATTCTCGAGCGCCTGCGCATCGGCGGCATTACGCTTCCGCCCAACGTCTTCCAGGAAACGCTGGACGTGAATCTGTAGTACGGCAGGTCACACCTTCTCGAGCACCTTCGCGTAGTACTGCTTGCCCTGCTCGAACCTTCCGAGCGCAATCGCCTGGTCGGCGTCGCTGGCGAAGCGGTAGTGTTTGCGGATGTAGACGGTGGCGTTATCAATCTGCTCGATCAGCGCGCGAGCCGCCTCCGCCCGCCGCCGGGGAGGCGCGCCCGTCTGGATGTAAACCGGGTTGGTGTGCGCAAAGACCGGGTA
>JAUYBU010000205.1 GCA_030693045.1 Bryobacterales bacterium
CTTCCTGCGCTCATGCGCTGCCTCCAAAATACGCTTTGGAACCTTCCCTTTTTCAATTCCACCGATCAGTAGCGAGAATTGCCTTTGTTGTGGTCCGTAAAAACCGAATGGCCGATACTGGACCCCCGCAAAAACTATCCTAAGTTCGTAAAGCCCACTCCAGCCCCTGTATGCACTGAAAAATTTCTCTGGAAAAATGGGAAACCCTTGTAGGGCGAAAATCCTGGCATTGATTTTTACCTTCGCCCCCCTGGGAACCTCCGAGGAATTCAGCCAGCGAAGAATGAGGTTTTCCCCGAGTGCCGTATGGTAGTCCCAAAAGCTCCACAAACCCATACTACAAGAAAAAACTTCTTTTTGCAAGCCTTTTCCCATTGACATCGTAGCTGGAAAAACATATACTAATATTGATGCTACTGACAACAAAAGGCCAGCCACTCCAGGTAGCTACTCCCAGACGGCTGACCTTTGATCCCACGGTGGGGTGCCGGAGTGGTTTAACGGCTCCGATTTACATTCGGCAAAGCGGCGCTAGCACCACCGCTCAGGGGTTCGAATCCCTTACCCACCGACAGCGTCAACGAACAGACCGCACAATTGGAGCTTCTGGCGAGAGCCCTTCAAGCTCTTTCCACCCGCCCACTGCTGCGTGGCAATCCAGCCACTCGATGAGCACGAGGCGCATCTGGCTTCAGAATATCCCATCTCCACGCTAAAGCACCACTACCGGGCCCCCGGGCCGTTTGACACGGCCCCGCGCCCCTTCTTATCATTGATCTCAGCACCCTGCTGTCCGAAGACGGGGAGCCGGGTGCGCCCTGGATGTTCCGAACTCTTCGCTTTCCGAGCCGCTGGCCGCGGGCCGGACGAGTCCGGCGCCGTAGCTAGATGGCGTATTCACTGGAGAAGCATAAATGATCAAGGTCGAAGGTCTGACAAAGCGCTATGGGCGAAATGTCGCCGTGAACAACATTTCATTTGGGGTTCAGAAAGGCCAGATCGTCGGCTTCCTGGGCCCCAACGGCGCCGGGAAAACGACGACCATGCGCGTGCTGACCTGCTTTCTGCCGCCCACCGCGGGCACGGCGGAGGTGGCCGGCTACGACGTGCTGGCCGCGCCGATGGAGGTCAAGAGGCGCATCGGCTACCTGCCCGAAACCCCTCCGCTGTACCCGGAAATGGAGGTCGTCGAGTACCTGGTATTCGTCGGCCGGCTCAAGGGAATCGGCAAAGGCGATTTGGCCCGGCGGGTGGATGAAGTCATCGAACGCACCGCCATCGGCGACGTGCGCACGAAGCTGCTGGGCCGTCTTTCCAAAGGCTACCGCCAGCGCGTCGGCCTGGCGCAGGCGATCATCCACAACCCGGACGTGCTGATCCTGGACGAGCCCACCGCCGGACTCGACCCCAAGCAGATCATCGAGACCCGGCAGTTGATCCGCAAGCTGGCCGGCGATCACACCATCATCCTGAGCACGCACATCCTGCCCGAGGTCGAGCAGACCTGCGAGCAGGTGGTCATCATCAGCAAGGGCAAGCTGGTGGCCACGGATTCGGTGCAGAACCTGACCAACCGCCTGCGCGGGTCCGAAGCGGTCGCCGTCTCGGTGGACACGCCTGGCGGCGCGCCGCCGGCCGACCAGATCCGGCAGAAACTCGAGCAGGTGCCGGGCGTCAGCCGGGTGGTGTTCAAGGAAGCCCGCGACACCCGCCAATCGTTCGAGGTCGAGAGCCTGCAAGGCCGCACGGTCCGCGCGGACCTGGCGCGCGCGGTGGTGGAATCCGGCTGGAACCTGGTCGAACTGCACGCCGTGGCGTTCAGCCTGGAGGACATCTTCCTCCAGTTGACGTCCACCGACGCGGCCGAGGGAGGCAAGCAATGAAAAACGTCTGGATCATTTGTCGCAAAGAACTGAAAAGCTACTTCGCTTCGCCGATCGCCTATGGCCTGATGGCCTTCTTCGCCGCCATCAGCGGCTACTTCTTCTATGTGGCCGTGGCGATCTTCGTGCGCCGCGGCATGGAATCGCAAATGATGGGCCGCGGCATGCCGATGGACATGGGCGAATGGATCGTGAGGCCGCTGCTGATGAACATCAGCGTCATCGGACTGTTCCTCATCCCCATGATCACCATGCGGCTGTTCGCCGAGGAGAAGCGCACCGGCACCATCGAGCTGCTGGCCACCTCTCCGGTGCGCGACATCGACATCATCCTGGGAAAATGGCTGGCGGCGATGTTGCTGTACCTGGCGATACTGGGCACATCGGCGCTCAACTTCTCGTTCCTGTTCATGTACGGCAAGCCCGACTGGCGTCCGCTGCTGGTCGGCTATCTCGGCCTGATCCTGCAAGGCGGGTGCCTGCTCGCCATCGGCACGTTCCTTTCGACCACCACCCGCAACCAGATCATCGCCGGCACGGCCACCTTCGCCGTGTGCCTGCTGCTGTGGGTGCTGGATTGGGTCAGTTCCTACGAAACCGCGGCCTGGGCGCAGGTGCTGAGTTACCTCTCGGTGGTGACGCACTTCGAGACGTTCGCCAAGGGAGTGCTGGAGATCAAGGACATCGTGTTCTATCTCTCCATGATCTTCTTCGGACTTTTTCTGACGGCGCGATCAATGGAATCGCTGCGGTGGAGGGCGTAAATGAGAGCCGACTGGTTGAAGACCCGGCAGACGCGTTACACGGCTTACGCCACCGTGTACATCGCGATTATTCTGGCTGTTTTGGGCGTGGTGAACTTTCTCGCGAAACGTCATACCAAGAGTTGGGACTCGACCGCCAACAAACGGTTCAGCCTCTCGGATCAAACCGGGAAGGTGGTCAAGAACCTCAAGCAGGACGTCAGGATCCGTTACTTCGACCGCACCAGCGAGTTCCAGCGCGCCAAAGACCTGCTGGACCGCTACGACAACCTCTCGACCCGGTTGAGCGTCGAGTACATCGATCCGGACAAGAAGCCCCAGGTGGCCAAAGCCGAAAGCGTCCGCACCTACGGCACCATCTTTATTCAAGCCGGCGCGAAGAAGGAAGAGGCCAAGAGCCTGACCGAAGAGGAACTCACCGGGGCGCTGGTTCGCGTGCTGAAAAGCGGCGAGCGGATGGTGTGCGTGGTGTCCGGATCGGGCGAACACTCGCTCGACGACACCCAGCGCACCGGCTACTCCGCGGTGAAAGAGGCTCTGGAAAAGAATAACTACAAGACCCGGACGATTTCGCTGCTCGGCAAGTCCGACGAAACGGCCAAACTCGGCACGGTGAAACTGGGCGAAGCGCCGGCGGCACCGCCAGCCAAGATCAAGCTGGGCGAAGCGCCGGCGCCGGGCGCGGCGACTGGAATTGCGGTCCCCAAGGACTGCACCATCCTGCTGGTCGGCGGGCCGCGGTACGACTACATGGAGCCCGCGGTAAAAGCCATCCAGTCCTTTGTCGAAGGCGGCGGGCGCGCGCTGCTATTGCTCGATCCCCCGCTCAAGCTGGGGCGCGAGGAGACCGGCGACAACGCGGCGCTGGTGAAGGTGCTGGAAAGCTGGGGCGTGACGCTGAACAAGAACCTGGTGGTCGACACCAGCGGCGTCGGGCAGCTTTTCGGATTGAGCGAGGTGGTGCCGCTGGTTACCACCTACGAGTCGCACGCGATCGTGCGCGAGATGAAGGAAGTCGCCACCGCGTTTCCGATCGTGCGCTCCATCGACACCAAGTCCACCGACAAAGCGACCGCCGAGAAACTGCTCTCGAGTTCGGGCAACAGCTTCGCCACCACCAACCTGTCCTCGCAGGAACTGCGCATCGACCCGGCCAAGGACAAGAAGGGTCCGCTGACCCTGGCCGCCGCCGGCTCATACAACTCCGGCAAGGAAGGCGAGAAAGGCCGCTTCGTGGTGGCCGGCTCGTCGGGCTGGGTGTCCAATAACATCATCCGGTTCAACGGCAACCGCGACCTGTTCCTGAACATGATGAACTGGCTCAGTTCGGACGAAGACCTGATTTCGATCCGCCCGAAGGAGCCCGAAGACCGGCGCATTTCGCTCAACCAGCGGCAGATGAAGACCGTCTTCTACAGCAGCGTGCTGGCCATTCCGCTGCTGGTGATGGCGGGCGGTCTGTTGGTCTGGTGGCGCAGGAGGTAGGGCGATGCGGATTCGTGGACTGATGATCGCGGTCGCCGTGCTGGCCCTTCTCGGCGGATTGCTGTGGTGGTCGAACAAAGCCGAAAAGGCCAAGGAAGGCCAGCCCGCCAAGGACGCGCCGCCGAAGATCGTTCAGATCCCCGAGGATCAGATCCGGCAGATCGAGATCGCCCGGAAGGACGGCGAAGCCACCGTCATTCGGAAGAACGCTTCCAACAAATGGGAGATGACGGCGCCGCAGCCGCTGAGTGTGGATCAGGAGGCGGCCAACTCGGTCGCCTCCGCGCTTGCCTCGTTGAGTTCCGACCGGCTGATCGAAGAGAAAGCGGCGGATCTGACGCAGTACGGCCTGGGCGCGCCAGCTCTCGCCGTCACCGTCACCAAGAAGGACGGCAAGACCGAGAAGCTTCTGCTGGGCGATGACACGCCCACTGGCGGCAGCGTTTTCGCGAAGCTCGCCAGCGATCCGCGGGTGTTCACCGTCGCGACCTTTAACAAGTCCAGTCTCGACAAGACCGGGAAAGACCTGCGCGACAAGCGGCTGCTGACGTTCGATTCCGACAAACTGGTGCGCGTCGAGCTTTCGGCCAAAACGCCGGGGCTCGAGTTCGGCAAGAACAATCAGAACGAGTGGCAGGTCGTCAAGCCGCGCCCGCTGCGCGCCGACAGTCTTCAGATCGAGGAAGTGATCCGGAAGCTGAAGGACGCCAAGATGGACACATCCGTCAGCGGCGAGGACGCCAAGAAGGCCGTGGCGGCGTTCGGCGGCGCCAAGTTGGTGGCGACGGCCAAGGCAACCGACGCCAGCGGCACGCAGCAACTCGAGGTCCGCAAGGGCGCCGACAACAAGTACTACGCGCGCTCGAGCGTCGTCGAAGGCACGCACACGGTGGGAGCCGACCTAGGCGACGCTCTCGACAAGGGGCTCGACGATTTCCGCAACAAGAAGCTGTTCGATTTCGGCTTCAGCGACCCGACCAAGGTCGAGATTAACCGCGGCGGCAAGCTGGCCGCCTACCAGAAATCGGGCGAGAAGTGGATGGCCGGCCCGAAGCAGATGGATTCGGCTTCCGTCCAGGCGCTGATCGACAAGCTGCGCGACCTGGCTTCGATCAAGTTCCTCGATCAGGGCTTCACCACGGCGGTGTTCGAGGCGACCGTTACGTCCAACGACGGCAAGCGCACCGAGAAGGTGTCGGTCTCGAAGTCCGGGAACAGCTATTTCGCCCGGCGGGAGAATGAACCGGCGGTCTACGAACTCGACGGCAAGATCGTGGAAGAGTTGGAGAAGGCGGCCGGTGAAGTTAAGGAGTTCCAGCAACCAAAGAAATAGCCGCGGATGAACATGGATGAACGGGCTTCTCACTGACTTGTACCAGCTCACAATGGCCGCCGGGTACTTCCGCGCCGGCAAGGTCCAGGAGCGGGCCACTTTCGAGCTTTACGTCCGCCGCCTGCCGCGGAATCGCAACTACGTCGTCGCGGCGGGGCTCCAGCAGGCGGTCGAGTACCTGCTGAACCTTCGTTTCACCGGCGAAGAGATCGACTACCTTCGAGGACTGCCGCAGTTCGCCGGCGCCGATCCCGGCTTCTTCGACGCGCTGAAGCGATTCCGGTTCACCGGCGACGTCTACGCGGTGCCCGAGGGCACGCCGGTGTTCGCCGGCGAACCCATGCTCATGCTGCGCGCGCCGATCATGGAAGCGCAGATTCCGGAAACCTATCTGCTGTCGATGATCGGCTTCCAGTCGCTCATCGCCACCAAGGCGGCGCGGGCGGTGGAGACCGCGGCCGGGCGCGCCGTGGTCGAATTCGGCACGCGGCGGGCGCACTCGCCCGAGGCCGGAGTGCTGGCGGCGCGCGCCGCCTACGTCGGAGGTTGCGCGGGATCGAGCAACACCCTCGCCGGCTTCCGGTTCGGCATCCCGGTATTCGGAACCGCGGCCCATTCGTGGGTGCTTTCGTTCCCCACCGAGGCCGAGGCGTTTCGCCAGTTGCAGGGCCTGCTGGGCCCGGCGACGGTTTACCTGATCGATACTTACGACACCCTCGAAGGCGCTCGCCTGGCGGCTGGCCTGGGCCGGCCGATGTGGGGCGTGCGTCTGGACAGCGGCAACCTGGTCGAGCTTTCGCGCTCCGTCCGCCGGATTCTGGATGAGGCCGGCCTCCCGGACGCCAAGATCATGGCCACCGGCGATTTGAACGAGTACAAGATCCTCGAACTGGTCGCCGTGCGCGCGCCCATCGACGCCTTCGGCGTGGGAACCGATCTGGCCACTTCGGCCGACGCGCCGAGCCTGGGCGCGGTGTACAAGCTGGTCGAGGTGCAAACCGGCGACGTTAAGCGCTACACCGCCAAGTTCAGCGCGGATAAATCCACCGTCCCGGGCGCCAAACAGGTTTTCCGCTACGCCGACCACGACCTGGTCGCCTGTTCCTGGGAGTGCCCCGCCTGGCGCGACGACAAGCACCCGGTCGCGCTTCTCAGGCCGGTGATCGCCGGCGGCGAACTGGTTGAACCCTTGCCGGACACGCACGCGGCGCGCCGCCATTGCGCCACCAATCTGGAGGAACTCCCGCGCGCCATCCGAACGCTGTTCGACGCCAAGCAGCCGTACCCGGTCCACCATAGCGCGGAACTGAAGAAACTGATCCGGCAGGCGCGAACCGCCGCCGGCGCGAGCGCCGAATGAAGACCGTTTTTTTCGACGTCGATACCCTGATCGATTTCGTCTTCCCCGCCGGAGCGCTGTATGTCCCGGGCGCCGAGCACCGCCTGGGGGCGGTTGCCGCTCTGACCCGCCATGCCGCCGCTCACGGCATCCCGGTGATTTCAACCGCCGATGCGCACGCCGAGAACGACCCCGAATTCCGCTCCTGGCCGGCCCATTGCGTGAAGGGCACGCTGGGGCAGCGCAAGCCCGACGTGACGCTGTTGGAAAACCGTGTCGTCATTCCGGCGGATGCCGCGTGGCCCGTGCCGGCCCTGGCGCAGCAGGTGATCGTCGAGAAGCGGACTCTGGACTGTTTCGACAGCCCCCACCTTCGCCCGCTCCTGGATCGGCTTGCGGCGGATCGCTACGTGGTCTATGGCTTCGTCACCGAATACTGCGTCCGCTATGCCGCCCTGGGCCTGCTCGCAACGGGCCGGCGCGTGGAGTTGGCGAAAGACGCCATCCAATACCTGCGCCAGCAGGACGCCGACAGGACTCTCGCCGAGTTCACCGCCGCCGGAGGCATCCTCACCACGGTGGCGGAAGTATGCCGGTAAACCCGCCGCGCGTTTTCTCGTCCTGAGTTAATGAAGGCCGGCGAACCGGCCGCTCAGACGAGGAGAAACCTAAATGAAAACCACTACTCTGACAGTGTGTCTGTATGGATTGACCGTTTTCACGGCAGCGGCGCAAGGTCCGCCGCCCCAACCGCCAGCACCTGCTGTCAACGCCGTCAAGGAGGCCCTGAATCTCACCGACGGGCAACTGACTCAACTTCGCCAGGTGCAGCAGAACCGCATCCAGGCCAACCGGCAGCTCCAGGATCAGATCGCCGAGCGCCAGCGGACACTGGATCAGACCCTGCGGCAATCCGCTCCGGATGCCGTAACCGTCGGCAACCTGGTCCTGGACGCGAACAAGTTGCGCAAACAGATCCGGATCAACGATGAGACCTATCGCGGCATGGCGGCCAACGTTCTGACCGCGGATCAGAAGAAGAAACTCCAGGATCTGGAGAACGCTCTAAAGCTGCGGCCGGCCATCGAACAGGCGCTGGGGCTCGGCCTTCTCGCTCCGCCCGCGGATCAGGGCCCTGGCGCGGGTCCAATGGGCTTCGGTTCACGGCGGCCGCCCGGCGGCGGCGACCCGATGCGCAATCGCTGGCAGGGCCAGCGGCTCCACCAACCGCTTAACTGAGACCGTGAACACATCGGGGACACTCCGGGCTGATCTTACGGGGACCATCGCTTGACCCCGGGACACAGGCGTGTCCCCCAGGCTTTACGCCTCATGAAGGCCGTGCCACCTCTCCAGCTACTCGGTCGAGGGCCAGATCGATGCCGGCGGGCCCTCGCCCGGCTCCCTCACGGTCGCGGCTCTGTAACTGAGCCGCGCGCGTCAGCAAGCGGTAAGGGCTAGATCGAAGCCGGCGGGCCCTCGACCGGCTCCGGCCCGGCCGCGGCACGAAATCGGCTAAGAATGTTCCGGAAGTGACGGCGCTCCAGCGCCAGCGAACAGCCGTAGATCAGGTGAGCGCCGTAAAGCAGCGGCTTTGGAGTGTAGAGCGGCGCCAGCGGCGCCCACCGGTTCACGGTCAGCGATGCGGTGGCGTAGTACCAGGCCAGGCCGGTCACGAAAGCCAGCAACACAAAGCGAAATGAGCTGACCGACTCGGGCACAACCAGCGCGAAGATCGAGCCCAGCAATCCGGCCATGAACAGCAGCAGCGCGATGCCGCTGCAACTGGCGGCTCCGAAACCGAGCCGGAAGACGGCCTCGCCAAAAATCCCGGAGGCCATCAGATTCGGGAACGCCCACCAGGGCTGCTGATGCAACGGCGAGGTCGCCATCAACCACACCAGCATCGCCACACCGCCCAGAACGCCCGACTCAAGCCCCGCCAGAATGTGCAGAACTCTGCGCCGGTTTCCGTCCATTCCCTCGGGATTCATCCCTGTCGCCGTGATCCGTCTCCGGTGGAACCAACGCCCGAGCGCCTAGCTCTTCTGCTCCGGCTTCGCATAGTAATACGAGTGGTAGTAGGTATACTTGCTGTAAAGTTCGCCCCGGCGCGCGCCGTTGACGATGATCCCCAGCACGTTGTTCTGGCACAGCGACTGCATCGCCCGGGTCACCGAGTCGATCGTGGTCGCGCCGATCCGCACCACCAGCAGGGTCCCGTGACACAAGGTCGACATCAGGTTGGCGTCGGCGGCAAACAGCAGCGGCGGGGTGTCCAGAATGATCCAGTTGAAGATCGACGGCAACTGGTTCAGCAGAATCTTGACTTCCCGGAGATTGAGAAGCTCCAGCGGGTTCAGCACCGCCTCTCCGGCCGGCATGATGCACAGATTGGTCCCGGCGATCTTCCGTATCGCCTCGTGCAGCGCCACTTTTCCGAGCAGGTAGTCGGTGATCCCGGGGCTGCGGTCGACCTGGAAGATGTTGTGGATGATCGGCCGGCGGAAGTCGAAATCGGCAAGCAGGGTCATGTTGCCGGCGATGTTCGACTCGGCCATGGCCAGGTTGACGGCGGAAAAGGACTTGCCTTCGGCCGGCGACGGACTGGTGATCACCATGGTGTGAATCGGCTGCAGCGTCTGCATGTGGTTGAGCCGGGTCCGGAGGGCGCGAAACTCCTCCGTCGGCGCCGCATCGGGGCGCGTCATGTCGATCAGGTGCGCCTCCGGATTCGGGTTGAAGGGGATCTCCTCGACCAGTTCCAGTATCCCTTGCAGGCTCGAGCTCTCCAGGGTAGGAATCGCGCTGCCCATAGGGCCGCTCACCGGGGGGAGGCCGCTTTGCTCGGCTCGTCTCAGAGCATCGTATACTCGACTCATTTTCTCTCCGTCTCTGGCCAACCGTCCGCGCCCCGGCGCTCGCCGTTCAGCCGGGAACCGCGCGCGCCGGCATGCGTGCTAGACTTTCCGAACGTAGTAGTAAGCGATCGAACCGGACATGATAAGTATCCCCACAAAGCAGGCCGCGCTCCACAGCAGCCAGGCCATGCGCTTCCGCCGGCGCACCACAAAATCGTTTTCCAGCAGCGGCACGCTCGCCAGCACGGTCAGTTGCGTGTAGGCCCGGACATCTTTGAGGTTCTTGAGCGAAGTGTCTTTCACCTCGCGCCCGCCGGCAACCGTCAGCCCAACCGCAAGTCCGATACAGGTTCCCACAGCCACGATGATCCAGCGGTTCGGCGCGAAGGGGGTCTGGGGCAGCGAGGCGGGATCCAGCAACTCCAGCATCTCACCCTGGCGCCGGTTCTCCAGGTCGGTGGCCAGTTCCGACTGGACCTTTTTCACGGTGAGGCCGTCGTAACGATCCCGGGCCGCGTTGCGCTCCTGCATGAGGGTCGCATACTCGGTGTCGCTGGTAGGGCTGGCCTGCAGTTGCTGCCGGACGTTGGTGATCTCCCGCTCCGTATCCATGCGATCTTTCGCCAGTTCCTGGATCTCAAGCTCCTTGATCTGGATCATGCTCAGCGTCCGGGTAATCGCGGCCTCGATGTTCTTCGCCTCAACCACGTTGGACTGGCTGAGCCTGCGAACCGTCTGGGGCTTGGCCTCCGGCTTGGTCATCTCCTCGGCGGTCAATGCCGTTTTGGAAGTCTGAAGCGAGGCCAGCTCCGATTTGGCCCGCAGCACGTCGGGGTGCGTCTCGGTGTAACGTTCGCGCAGAGCGTTCACGATCGTCTCGGCGTTCAGAATCTGCTGTTCCAGCCGCACCAACCGCTCGCTGCGCCCCGCCGCCGTCGTGGTCTCCTCCGAGGGGGTGGCAACGAAGGAGAACTGAGCTTTGAGCGTCTGCACCTGCGATTCCAGGAGCAGTTTGTCGTTCCCCGCGCGGCTGACCGAACTGTTCACGCTCGACAGCCGGGTCTCCAGCGCGTTCATCTTCTGGAGGCCCATTTGCATCTGCTCGGGCAGCCGGCCGGCGTTTCTGGACCGGAAATCGGAGAGTCTCTGTTCGGAGGTTTCGTACTCCCGCTTGGCGGTCTCCCATTGGTCTCTGAGAAACTGCGTCGTCAAGACCGATTGGCTGGCCCGGGCCCGGATATTCTCGTCGATATAACGCGTCACCAGGTCCGCCGTCAGCCGCTGCGCCAGAATTCGGTCCGAGTAGGAGAAGCCGACTTCAAAAGCCGAGATCGTCGACTGCTCTCTGCCGACCTGCCGCGTCAGGCTCCGCACGCCACCCACGCGGACGTCTCTGCGCATCCCTTCGATTACGTCCTCCATCGGCTTGCGCTTGCGGTCCTCGGGGTAGAGATTGTAGGTCTGGATCAGGTTGGTCAGCGCCCCGCGGCTCAGAATCTGCTGGGTCATCGAGTTGATCAACTGGCCCAGTTCGGCGTTGACGTTGCTGGGCACGAACCGCTCCGGCACCTGCGCCGGAACCACGCGGATGACGGCGCTGGATATGTACGTGTCCGGCCACAAAAACGCCACCACCACCGAGACCACCAGCCCGAGAAACAGCGGTCCCAGAATCCAGGTCTTGTGACGGCGAACGATGTCGATGAAGTCTTCTACATCCAATGCCCGGCGGGCAACGGAGAACTGTTCGCTCGGAGGCTGCATTCACTCAACTCCTCAAAAGTTACAGGGCGTTCGCCCGTTTGGCGGTCGCGGAGAAACTCATTCGCGCCATCACGGAACCACGATGTGGTCGCCGTGCTCGACCAGCACATTCTGCGACAGGTTCTTGCCCTTGATCACGTCGGCGTAGTTGAACTTCAGACGCAGGGTTCCGCGGATGATGATTATCTTCTTCTTGTTGGCGAATTCCCTGAGGCCGCCGGCTTGCACCAGGGCTTCCATCACGGCAATCGGCGTAACCAGCGGATAGGTGCCCGGCCGGCCCACCTCGCCGCTCACCAGGAACCTCTTGCTGTGCACCGCCTGGATCTGAACCAGCACTTCAGGCCGGTTGATGAACTTCGAGAGCGCTTCGGCGATGGACTGGGTAAGCTGTTCCGGCGTCAAACCACCCGCCTGAATCTCACCCGCCAGGGGAATGGTGATCTTGCCGTCCGGTCTCACCGCCAGCGGACCCGACAGATCCGGTTCGCGCCAGACCCGGACCAGCAGGACGTCTTCCGGGCCGATCTGAAAGGTCTTCGGGTCCACCGGCGCCGCCACGCCCTTCGCCGCCTCTTCCAAGGTCGGCTTGGCCGGCGCAGCCTGCTTCCCTTCCGGCCTGCCGGCCTGCCCCCAGACCTGGCCCGCCGCTAACACCCACAGTAGAAAGAACATTGATTGCGCCACTCGAAATCTCATCGAAATCCGCCGTCTGAACAAGCTGCCACCTGCCTACCTTATCGTCCTATTCTATAACGAGTATTACAGTTGGCGCTTCCGTTCCCACAACGGCCGCCTCAATTCGGCCAAATCCAACTCGCCGCCCATGGCCACCAGACGGCGGTACACCAGGGCCATGGGCAGGCCAACCACGTTGAAATAACATCCTTCGATGCGCTCGATGAACTTCGATGCCAGCCCCTGGATGGCATAGCCTCCCGCCTTGTCCATCGGTTCTCCCGAACCCGCGTAGCGCCGGATCTCGTCTTCCGTCAATACCGCAAACCGGACCCGGGTGGTCTGGGCGTCGACCAGCAGGCTCCCGGCCGAACGCAGACAGATTCCGGTGACCACCTCGTGCCACCGCCCGGACAGCAGGCGCAGCATTCGCGCCGCATCGTCCGGGTCCGACGGTTTGCCGAGAATCTCGCCGCCGGCGACCACCACCGTGTCCGCGCCTAGCACGATGCCGCCCTCCGGCACGGCGACCGCCTCGGCCTTGGCCCGAGCCAGCCGCCGCACGTGCTCTTCGGGCGACTCGCCGGCCACCCCGCTCTCGTCGATCCCGGCCACGCACACCTGAACCTCAATCCCGGCCCGCTCCAGGATCTCCCGCCGGCGAGGCGATTGCGAAGCCAGTATCAGCGCCATACTTCGATCCTATCAATCCCTGGCGCCGCGGCCGGCAAGCTAAAATGAATTGGGTGGACCGCAGACACTTGTTGCCGATTCTCGCTTTTGGTTGCCGCCTCCTGGCTCAGCCGGCCAAGCTGTCCCTCCGCGGCAAGCTGACCGCCGCGGGCGACGGCACGCCGGCGCTGGATGAGCCCGCGCGCGGACGGGTCCTGCTGGCCGGCGATCCGCCCACCGTGGGAGTTCTCAAAGACCAGCGCCTGGCGGGCTCGGATTTTGAAGCCATCGGAGGGTTCCGCGACGATCGGGTTTTCCAGATCGACCCGATCCACCTGCGGGCGATGTTCGTGCATCGCAACGGCCGGCGGCTGTTCATAACCTACTGGTGCGACATCTGCTCCATTCGCTTCTATACGCCGGGCATCTGCTGGTGCTGCCAGCAGGAGAGCGCGCTCGACCTGCGCGAAAAAGACGACTCATGAAACGCTATTCCCTGCCGATTCTGCTTCCTGTTATGTCGCTTGCCGCCAACTACACCGCCGAGAGAACCACGATTGACTCGATCGAAGTCATTCGCCTGGCCGACGCCTCGCGCCGCATCGAAGTCCTGATCGCGCCCTCCATCGGCAACAACGCCTATTCCATCAAGGCCGGCGGGAAGGAGATTCTCTGGAGTCCCTACCCGACCCTGGCCGAACTGAAGGCCAAGCCCGCGATGGCTGGAAATCCCTTCCTGGCGCCCTGGGCGAATCGCATCGATCAGGACGCCTATTTCGCCAACGGGAAGAAATACCTGTTGAACCCCGAGTTGAAGAACTTCCGCTACGACCCCAACCACAAGCCGATTCACGGGCTGCTGGTGTATGCCAGCCAATGGCGCGTGGTGTCGCTCAAAGCGGACGGCGGCGGCGCTCAACTGACCAGCCGGCTGGAGTTCTGGCGCGAGCCGGATTGGATGGCGCAATTTCCGTTCGCCCACAACATTGAGATGACCCACCGGCTCGAGGACGGCGCGCTCGAAATCGAGACCGCCGTCGAGAACGTCTCCAGCCAGCCCATGCCTCTGTCGCTGGGCTATCACACTTACTACCAGGTGCCGGACGCGCCGCGCGACGATTGGAAGGTCACCCTGCTGCCGGCTCGCGATCACGTCGTCCTGAACGACCTGCTGATTCCCACCGGGGAGCGAAAGCCGGTGAGCCTTCCTTCGCCGGTCGCGCTCGGCAAAGTGAAACTCGACGACGTCTTCACGAACCTGGTCCGCGACAAGGCGGGGCGGGCCCAGTTCCGGGTGCAAGGAAACAAGCAGAGCATCTCGGTGACCTTCGGCCCGAAATACCTGGTCGCGGTGATCTACGCTCCGCCCGGACGCGACTTCATCTGCTTCGAACCGATGGCCGGCATCACCAACGCCTTCAACCTGGCCCACGCCGCCAGCTACGGCGAACTGCAAAGCGTGGCGCCCGGCCAGACCTGGCGCGAGAGCTTCTGGATCACGCCGGAAGGCTTCTAGCCGACAGAATCCGGGGACACTCCGGGCTAATCTTACGCAAACCATCGCTTGGCCACGGGACTCAGGCGTGTCCCCCCGGTAAGTTAGAACTTGCGTCCCAGCAGGTGCCCGGCCATGGCCGCCGTCGCGCCCAGGCGCCCGAATCTCTCCTGGAAGATCTGCGAATACAGCGCTCCGGTGTCCTTTGGCGGCGGCTTTCTGCCTTCTTTCTTGTGCAGCCGCACCGCGCCCGATGGGCAGGTGGTCACGCAAAGCCCGCAGCCGATGCACCGCTCCACCACCACCGCCGGCGGTTCGCCGCCGGAAACGATTGCCTCCATCTGGCAGCGCAACTCGCAGGTCCCGCACACCTGGCAGGTGTCGGAGTCTATCCGGGCCACGAAGTCGGTCTGGAAAAACTCCGCCGGCCTCGGCAACTTCTTCGCGGTCGTCAGCACGCCGCAGCAGCAACCGCAGCAGCAGCAGACGAACAGCGGCTCCAGCGTGTTCTGGGGTTCCAGCACCAGCCCTTCGCGGTCGGCCTGTTCCAGCAGCCCCAGCATCTCTTGCTTGCCGACCTCGCGCGCGGCCGCCTTTTCGATCATCATCGTCGCCGCCACACCGATCATCAGGCAGTTCTGCCTCTCCTTGGTCTGCCGGCACGGCTCGCCGGTGAGGTCCTTCCCCTGACGGCAGATGCAGTTCAGCGCCGCGAAGGGCCCCGGGCTGGCCTCGACGAACTTGCGGATATCGTCGTAACTGGCGACCGCGCGCTCCACATCGATGGACTTGTTTACCGGCACGGTCCGCATTTGCGGCGTCCGCTTGGTGTGCAGCGCCGGTCCGAAGGCCTCGTCGAAGTAAACGCGCACGTCGCGTTCCAGTTCCGGCGTCAGCCGGTTAACCTGCGCCTCGTACATGCCCAGCACCAGCGGCGACTTGCCGTAGCGCGGCCCGCCCTTGCCCGGCATCTTCTGGATCGAGCCCTTTTCCGCCATCCGGTCCAGCGCCTGGCCCAGTTGTTCCCGGCCCATCTCGTGCGGCCCGCGCCGGTGGATCGTCTCCAGCGGTTCCGGAATCGCGCTCAGGCACAAGGCCACCCGCACTTCCTCGGGCGTGAAAAGCCGCTTCAGAATCCGGATTTCCACACCCGATTCGGTGGCCGGATACGGGATCGGCATGCGGTCCAGGTGGCGCTGCAGATCGCGGTAGATTTCTTCGCCTTCCATATCTCACCGATACTACAACGAACCGAGGGAGCGCGCCACATTTGTTTCCCGGCGCCGGACCCGGCTCGCCACTCCGGATATCCAGCCAACGGAACCGCACGCGGCGGCTGCGGCTCCGGGCTTTGCGGGTTCGCGATCCAGATATAAGAAAGATCTCTGGTGTTGAGGGTTGTGTCTTGGCCGTTCGGGTTGTTCCACCAGCACAGAGAACGTAGGTGCTGGCGCGGGTGTGCTCACTGCCCCGACTTTATGGCAGCCCCAAGGATTGGCTTAACCCATTCCGGAGTCACCGCGAGATCGCACGAACTCACAATCTTGCCGCGAGCCATGTGGAGGACAAGCTTTGGTTGTGGCGTCGCGACCGCGTCCGGATCAGCTTCTTCGCTATTGTCGTAGACACGAAGTTCTGTCAGTCTCGGCATAAGCTGAATCAGGTTCAGACGGCTGCGGTCGTACCTGTCACGAATTCTTGCCTCCGGAATATCGTGGCCGCCCTTCGCGACTCTGGCCCGCACGCGCGCGATATGAAGCTCGGCGCTGCTCAGGCCCACGTACCATATGCGTACCTCGATTCCCGCCGACAGCGCTGAGCCGAGCAGCGCCGGGATCGTGTGCCCTCCGAGGGTCGTCTCCAACGCGAAGTTCAACCGTTCGGCGATTGCGAGTTCGAGAAGCCGCCTTCCCTGGCGCCATGCTACGCTATTCGCTTCCGCTTGCGTGATCCCAGGATTGGCGGACAGGAGCAGGCTTGCCGCGTCGTCCGGGTTAAAATATTCCGCGCCTTGCGCGAGGAACATGGCGCCGGCCAGGCTGCTTTTCCCCGCACCGTTGGCCCCCGCCAAAACATAGATGCGGGAGATCTTGGCTCTATCGGCCACGCTTGCGCGCTGCCGCTACCGCAGCTTGTCCTAGTTGCTTCGGCGATGCGTCGAATGCGGCTTTCATGCCAGCGCGAGCCGCCGGCGTCTGCATTCTGGCGAGAAGCGCATCGAACTCGCCGCTCAGCGTTTCGAGCTTGAACCGGTTGGCGCGCGATATGGCATCGAACTGGTCCACGGAAATCAGAACTGCTTTGGGGACGTCGTGCTTGGTAATCACCACCGTGCCACCCCGAATCGCTTTTTCAAGGATGCGCCCAAACTCGTTCTTCGCATCCGTCGCCGAGACGGAAACGGGTTCCGGCCGTTCACCGCGGTAATCGTGCGGCGTCACCGGGATATGCCGCCGCGAACGCCGCAGGCGAACCGCACAAAAGGCCGTCTCCGCGAGCAACTCCGCCGCAATCGGCTTGACCAAAGATCGGAGCGCCCCCAACTCAGTTCCCTTGATCGCGGCGTGGTTGTCTGGCGCGTCGAGCATGAGGATCACAGGCAACTCGGGAGAGCGGATGCGCAGGCGACGCAGAAGTGCTAAGCCGTTGATCTTCGGTATCGAGAGGTCGCTGAAAACCGCATCGAACTGGCCACTCTCGATACGCCGCATGGCGTCGACGCCGTCGGAGGATCGAGTCACTTCGAAACCCGCGCCGGTCAGAGAATTAGCGTAAGAAACGAGAACCGAAGGCTCATCATCCACGATGAGAATGCGACCGTTGGACATCGGCGTTACCACCTATCAGCCATATTACCTATTTTGACTAAAATAGTCAATATGCCACAAAGCTGTCCGCACTGACGCTGTGCTTCCTTCGCGTTTTGGATTCAGTTCGGTAAGGTTGCGGGATTCGGCGGTATCGCCCAAATCACCCGCACCGGAGAACCCCCTGCACCTCGAACGAGCGAATCAGACCGCTGGCTGTCAACAGCTCGGTGAGGCTGGTTTGTGTTCAGGTTGGGCTGCCAAGCGGAGCTTTGGCTCGCCACGATGTGGAATCAAGAGCCGGGTTTCCATCGCCCGGATGGGCTTCCCGCGCAAAAGGGGCTCTCGATGCGCGCCCCGTTTCAGGCCGTCGCCAGGAATCGCGGGTCCGGTCTCGTCCGCCAGCCGGGCTTGTTTCAAAGCTCGACGCCCCCCAGGTCCGGCTGGACCGAGCCGTTCCCAGGCGGCAGCACCACCCGGCAGCGGGCGCCAGAGCCTCTGCAAGGGGACAGGCTCGACCTTCCCCGGTTTAGAAAACCCCGGAACGTCCCGCCTGTCCCCTCGGTTACATCTTTTTCCGCGCGGGCGGCGGAGCGGGCGGGCGGGCGGCGGGCGGCGCGCCCGTTGCGGCTGCCGGAGCGGCCTTGTCGTACAGCCCCACGACGTCCTGCGTGATGTCGATGCCGCTGGAGATGTAAAGCACCGGGGTCTGCGGCGAGCTGACGTCGAGAATCAGGTTGTAGCCGTTGTCGCGGGCGTACTTGTCGATCACCGCCATCAGGCGCTGGCCGAGGTCCCCGAGCACCTTCTGCTGCTCCTGCTCCATCTCGGCCTGAGCGTCCTCGGTGTCGCGGTTCAACGCCTTGGTGCGCTGGTCGATTTCGCGGATCAGCTTCTCGCGCTCGTCGGCCGACATGGTGTTGCGGCCCTTGTTCAGCCGGTCCTGCGCCGCCGCGATGAGCCCCTGTTTAGACTCCAGCTCCTTGCGCTTGGGGTCGAACTTGGTTTGCAGATCGGCGGCCGCCTTTTGGCCGTCCTTGGTGCCCAATATGGCATTCTGAATGTGGATGACGCCGACCTTGGTGGGAGGCGCGGAGGTCTGCGCACCGGCGATCGTAGCCAGAGCGGCAGCCAGGATGGTGGCTGGAATTGCCTTCATTGTCACGGTCAAGACTCCTGAAATCGTCGATACTACTAGCATACTGCGTCCAGTGCGCCCAATCGCTTAAAACGTACGGCTGATGGTGAAGCGGAACGTCTTCCGCTTCTCATAGAACGGCGACGGCGTGCCGTAGCCGATCACCGCCTCATTGAAAGTCGCTTCGTTCGGGAAGAACGAGCGGTCCACAACCACCGGCTGCTGGAGATAGGTCCGGACGATTTGCGGATTGTAAGCCCAATACAGCCGGAACGGGGCGTTGACCACCGGCATCATGATCTGCAGCTCCAACCCCGTCGAACTTCGCATCTTCTGCGTTTCCTGCGCCAGAACCGCTTTTCCGTCGAACCCGGCTTGCGGGAAAAAGCCATTCAACTCGGCAACTCGGCTCGGGTTCATCGTGAGCTGACCCATCCGGCTGACCCGGTTGACGCCGGCGTCGAAGAACGCGGCCAGCGTCACGGGACCGAAGATCGGGATACGATACTCGAAGTTCCCCACCATCTGCGTGTCGCCGCCCGGGAAGATGAGCTGATAGATCGGGATCTTCTGCGTGACCGCGGCAAACTGCTCGGCGCCGTTGACAATCACCTTCTGCAAGCGGGCCGACCCGTCGTCGTTCCGCACATTCACCGTGGCCTCGCTGGGCACGTAGGCGATGGGGCTGATGCCCCAGATTTCGAAACCGCGAACGTCCTGCTCGCCGCCCATGTAGAAGCGGTTGAACGGCGGCGCCAGCTTGCCGCTGTAGCCGGTCAGGAACCGGCCCAGCCCGTGCAGTCCGATGACGTGCCCCTTCTTGAAGCCGGCGCGGAACCACTTGGCGTCGATGGTCGGCTCGACCATGTTCACGTTGCCGCCCAAGATGCTTCCGGCAAAAGAGGTTGAGATGAACAGGCTCCGGCCGCGGCTGGGAGTGATGGGGTGATCGACCGTGTTGTAGGTGTAGGAGGGAACCACCCGGCTGGTGGTGATCCCGGCCAGCGCGTTGGGACCGCCCAGCCCCTGGAAGTTGATGTAGTCGAAATAGGTTTTCGAGGCCGTCGACAGGGTCGTGTACTTGGACTTGTCCCAGCCGTAGCTGAAGCCCAGACGCGCGAAGCTGCGCCTCAACGGATAGTTGGCGAAGGCCGTGAACCCATGCCCGTTGGAAACGTAGTTCATCAGGTTGTCTTTGCCCAGCGCGTCGTAATACGGAATCAGGTTGCGTCCGGAAAGCAGCGAGACCTCGCGGCCCTGGTCGTAGTTGAACCGCTGCATGTAGACCGTGAAGCCGACCTGAATCGGGCGGTCCAGGAAGTACGGCTCGGTGAAGCCGAAGCTGACGTCGCGCATGCGGTCGCCCAACTGACTCGAGATGCTCAGGGTCTCGCCCAATCCGAGGAAGTTGTTGGTCGAATAGGAGAAGCCCACGAAGCTGCCCGAGATTCCGGAAACGCCGCCGTTCAACTGGACCTGGTTCTTCCCCCGCTCCTTCACCTTCAGCGTGATATCGACGGTGTTGGCCTTGGTGTCGCGCTTGATGTCGGCGGCTTCGTTCTCCTTGAGGACTTCGAAGTACCCGAGTTGGTTCAGCCGCAGGACGCTGACCTCCCACATGCGAGTGTTGAACATGTCGCCTTCGTCCAGCATCAGCTCGCGGCGGATCACCTTGTCGCGGGTGGTCGTGTTGCCGGAGAAATCGATGCGCCGCACGAAGAACTGCTTGCCTTCGTCCACGCTCAGCGTCAGGTCGATCTTGTCGCTGCCCGGCAGCGGATCGAAATTCGGCTCGGGCACGAAATCGATGTAGCCGAACTCGCCGTACAGCTTGCGCAGGTTCTCCATCCCCTTGCGCAGCTTGGTGGTCGAGAAAACCTCGCCTTCCTGCATCGCGAAGACCTGCCGGATCAGCGGCTCCGGGCTGCGGAACAGCTTCATCCCGATCACGTTGATCTTGTTCAAGTGGTAGCGCCGGCCTTCCTCGACCGGAATCAGCAGGTCGGCGCGCTTGCCCGGTTTGTTCATGTAGAACAGCGGAAAACGGAACTTGCCGCCCCCCACCTCGCGCATGGTGACCTTGTGCTCCAGCGACCGCGCCGTGAAATAGCCGCGCTGCTGGTACCAGTCGCGAATCCGATCCTTGTCTTCCTCCAGCTTGGTCGAGTCGAAGCTCTTGGCGAACAGATTCTCGAACAGCAGCGACCTTGGAATTCCGATCGGCCGCAAGTTCTTCATCGCCCGGACCACCGCGCGCTCGCTGAAGACCTTATTGCCTTCGATCTGGATCCGGCCGACTTTGACCTTCGGCCCCTCGTTAAATTTGAAGGTCACTTCCAGCGACGAGGGCGGGATTTGCCGAACCTCCGGCTCCACCGTGGCGTACTGACGCCCGCGCTCGGCCAGGTATTCCTTCAGGACCACGGTGGCGCGCTGGATCTTGTTGGGATCGTACTGCGTCTCCACCGCCAGCCCGACACGGCGTTCCTTGAAGCGGTCCAGAATCTCGGAAACCGTGAGCGACTTGTTCCCCTCGTACTTGATGGATCGCACCACGCGCCGCTCCACCAGCATGAACCGCACGATCCAGCCGGTATTGCCCGCCTCGCGTTCCAGGCGGATGTCGTCGAACCGCCCGGTGTTCCACAACGCCATGAAATCGCGGTGCAGGGCGTCTTCGTCGAAACGGTCGCCCTTCTTGCTAAAGATCAGCGCCCGCAGCGTGTCCTGCGGCACCCGCCTGGCGCCGCGGAACTCGATCGTCTCGATCACGTTTTCGACGGTGGGCGCAACCGGAGCCTCGCCGGCGGGCTTGGGCGCCTCGAAAATCGGCTTGGCTCCGGGCGCGGGCTTCGGTTGCTCGGGCTCCGGTTTCGGCGCCGCCGGAGCGGCGGGAACCGCTTCAAATGGGCTCTGCGGCTTCTTCTCCTGCGTCTGGGCGGGCGGCGCGCTTTCGGGCTTCTGAGAGGCGAATGCTCGCCCCGAAAAATGCAGAGCCGGAGTGATCAGAAGACAAACCAGTAGTGCGCTCAGGCTTCCAGGCCTGGGAAAAATCATCTAAAGCTGGTTCCTTTCCACTCTACGCTTAGTTCAGGACGTCCGAGGCCGTCCGGGGGTTTCACGGCGGCGCAGGATCAGATTCTCCATTCTAGCAGAAGGAGATCCGGCGGCAGTTGCCCCCCCTTCGCAAACCCGGGACAGTATCCTGTCCCGGGTTTCCGTTCCGGTTATGATTGGATGAATCTGGAGACACGTCGCATGAGAATCCGAAAAGCGGTCATTACGGCGGCCGGGCCAAAGCAGCGGACCTTGCCGCTGCAAACGCTCATCGATCGGGACGGCGAAGAGAAATCGGTGCTCCGCATCCTGGTGGAAGAGGTGGTCCAGGCAAAGATCGAGGATATCTGCGTGGTGGTCCTGCCGGGTGACGAGACGGCCTACGCGCGGGTTGCCGGCGAGCACGCCGGGCGTCTGCGCTTTGTTCACCAGCCCGAACCGCGCGGATACGGCGACGCGATTTTTCGCGCTCGCGAATTCGTCGGCGACGAACTTTTTCTTCATCTGGTCGGCGACCATCTCTACGTCTCGCGCGGCCAGACCGGCTGCGCGCAGCGCCTGGTGGAACTGGCCCAGGCGGAAGCCTGCTCGGTTTCCGCCGTGCAGGCGACGCGCGAGACGCTGCTGCCGCACTTTGGCGCCGTCGGAGGCCAGCCCGTGGCCGGGCGCGAAGACTTGTACCGCATCGACACGGTCCTAGAGAAGCCCACGCCCACCGAAGCCGAGCAGCGGTTGGTGGTGCCGGGGCTGCGGTCGGGTCATTATCTGTGTTTCTTCGGTCTCCACGTTCTAACCCCGGCCGTCATGGAGATCCTGGCGGGGTTGCTGGCCGGCGGCGCCGCCGGCGTGACTCTTTCGGCGGCCCTGGCGGAACTGGCCCGGCGCGAGAAGTACCTGGCGCTCAGGGAGTCGGACCGGCGCTACGACCTGGGCGCGCGCTACGGGTTGCTGACCGCGCAGGTGGCCCTGGCGCTGGCCGGCCGCGACCGCGGCGAAGTCCTCTCGCGTCTTCTCGAATTGCTGGCGCTGCGCGAGATGGACGCCCCCGGAAAGTGATCGGTATGAGCGAACTGGCATCCATCATCACCGCCGCCGATCCGGAAATTCGCAATCGGCCACTGGACCATTTCTGCCGCACCGCATCGATCCCCCAGTTGCTGGCCGAGTGCGAAGACCTGGAACTGCTTCGGCGCGCCAGCGACAACTTGTACGAACGCGTGCGCGCGCTCTTTTTTCTCTACGCCATCCACCGTTTTCACCTGCCGGCGCGCTTGCCCCCTTCCGCCCGCGCGCTGATTCCCTTCTCCGGCTACGACGACCTGCTCAAGCGCCGGTTCGAAGAGGCCATCCGCATCTTCCGCGATGCGCAACAGGGGTCCGGCCCGAGCGAGGCCATCTCCAGCGCGCTGGCCGCCGCTTATCGCGGACTGGCCTTCCAGACGCTTGCCGATCAGGTGCGCCGCAGCGTTCGCTCGGTCCGCGGCAATCAGTGGATGTTCCGCATGGGACATCCCGCCGATTGCCCCCTGCGGATTCGCCGCGAGCTGTTCGAGCGCGCCGATCGGAACGGCCTGTTCCCGGTGCTCCACGAATGCACACCGGTGCGCATGGATCTTTCGCACAGCGGATGGAGCGACATATTTTTCCTGGGCATGGATTTCCCCGAGGGCGCGCGGGTTCTGAATGTCTCGATCGATCTGGCGGTTCACGGTTCGAGCGGGCATCCCGAACCCAGGCCCCCGGTGGAAGCTTTTTTCCGCGTGATCGACGAGCCGGTGCTGCGCCTGGTGAGCGTGGATCTGAAAGCCGCCGCCGAGATCGCCTCGCTGGCCGAGGTTTTCGATTTTGCGCGCGACTACCTGGGACTTTTGAAAGCCGCGCTGATCGCATCCGGCATCGTTCCGCCGGGAATCGAAGGCGCGACCCAGCCGCTCTCGGATTTGCTGGCGCGGCTCACCGGCCGGCCGGGACACGGCATCGAGCTGGTCAGCCAGGTGAACGACATCCCGAAGGGTTCGCGCTTGGCGGTCTCGACCAACCTGCTGGCCTCGCTGATCGCCGTGTGCATGCGCGCCACCGGCCAGGCGCGCGCATTGGATGGCCCCTTGGACGAGGAGGAGCGGCGGCTGGTGGCCGCGCGCGCGATTCTGGGCGAATGGCTGGCCGGCTCCGGCGGCGGCTGGCAGGATTCCGGGGGCGTCTGGCCGGGCATGAAGCTGATCCAGGGGGAACTGGCCCGGGAAGGCGATCCCGAGTTCGGAATCAGCCGGGGCCGGCTGCTGCCCTCGCACCACATTCTGACCGAGGAGGATTGCGGCGCCGAGACGCGGCGGAAACTACAGGAGAGCCTGGTGCTGGTGCACGGCGGCATGGCCCAGGATGTCGGCCCGATTCTCGAAATGGTGACCGAGAAATACCTGCTCCGCTCCCAGGCCGAATGGCAGGGCCGCATCGAAGCCATCCGAATCCTCGACCAGATTGTCGAGTGCTTGCGGCGCGGCGATGTCCGCGCCATCGGCACCGCCACCGAACGCAATTTCGACGGCCCCATTCAAACCATCATCCCGTGGGCCGGGAACGCCTACACGGAATCGCTGATCCGCCAGGTGCGCGCCGAAATGGGCGATCGGTTCTGGGGTTTCTGGATGCTCGGCGGCATGTCCGGCGGCGGCATGGGATTCATTTTCGATCCCCGGGTCAAACAGCAGGCGCAAGAGCGGCTCGGCCAAATCATGCGCGAATCCAAGCGCCGCATCGAGCGCGGGGTCCCGTTCGCGATGGAGCCCGTGGTCTACGACTTCGCCATCAACCAGCGCGGCTCTTCGGCCGAACTGCTGGCGGGCCCCGCGGCGCTCATGCCGCCGGCTTACTACCCGCTGATTGTCCCGTGCCTCTTGAAACTCGAGCCCCGTCTGCTCACGCCCGCCCGCCGCGCCGAACTCGACCGCTTCAGCGCCGCCAGCCGCGTCGTTCCCGAATTCTCCGGAATGGTGCAGACCCTCTTCGACCACATCCTGCCGCGCTCGGACCAGGAAGAGGGCGGCGGCAAAGAGAGTCTCGACGCGCTTCTCGATCGGCTGGGATTCGACCGCGTGCAGCATGAGCAGATCCGCGCCGATCTGCGCAGCGGCCGCATCGGACTCGCGCAGAACCGCTTGCCGGTATCCAGCCGCATCGAGGACGTCGCGCCCGGCGACGTGGCCGACGCGACGCACGGGCTGCCCGGCTCGTTCCGCCGGACCGGAATCGAAGCCCTCGCGGCCGGCGCCGCCGCCGTGGTGACGCTCGCCGGGGGCGTCGGAAGCCGCTGGACCAAGGGCTCCGGCGTGGTGAAGGCTGTGAACCCGTTCTGCCGTCTGGGCGGCGGTTACCGCAATTTCATCGAGACCCACCTGGCCAAGAGCCGGCGCATCGGCCAACTGTGCGGCACGCCGCTGGCGCACGTCATCACCACCAGCTATCTGACGCACCAGGCCGTCGAAGCGTCGCTAGCGGCGGAGGACAATTACGGCTACACCGGCCCGCTGCACCTTTCGCCGGGCCGCTTCGTCGGCCTGCGCCTGGTGCCCATGGCGCGCGACCTTCGCTTTGCCTGGGAGGAGATGCCCCAGCAACTGCTCGACGAACAGAAGCAGAAGGTGCGCGACAGCCTGCGCTCGGCGCTGATCGCCTGGGCCCAAAACGCGGGCGAAGCCGGCGATTACACCGACAACCTGCCCTCGCAGTGTCTCCACCCGGTGGGCCACTGGTACGAAGTCCCGAACCTTCTCCGCAATGGAGTGCTGCTCAAGCTGCTCGACCAACGGCCGCGGCTGAAGTACCTCATGGTGCACAACATCGACACGCTGGGCGCCGATGTGGAACCGGAACTGTTGGGATTGCACATCGCCAGCGGCGCGGCGCTCAGCTTCGAAGTGATTCCGCGCGCCGTCGAAGATCGCGGCGGCGGCCTGGCGCGCGTCGATGGCCGCATCCGCCTGGTCGAGGGCCTCGCCCTTCCCGCCGAGGAGATCGAATTCCGCCTGTCGTTCTACAACTCCGGCACCGCCTGGATCGACCTGGACCGGTTCCTGGGCGCCTTCGAACTGACCAGAAGCGATCTTGCCGACGAGCAGAAGGTGGCCGACGCAATCCGCGCCGTGGCCGCGCGCATGCCCACCTGCATCACGCTCAAGGACGTGAAGAAACGCTGGGGCAAGGGACAGGAAGACGTCTTCCCGGTGACTCAGTTCGAAAAACTCTGGGGCGACATGACCGCGCTGGCCGGCCTGGACTGCCGCTTCACCGTCGTGCCCCGCCTGCGCGGCCAGCAGCTCAAAGAGGTGGCGCAACTGGACGGCTGGCTCCGTGACGGCTCCGCCGCCCACGTCGAATCCCTCTGCGCCTGGTAAACCGGGGACGGAGTACTCGAGCCAATTGCAGAATTCACGCCCCGCTCCCCGGCCCAGAGGGCGCCCCGTCGCGGCTCGGAAGCGCGCCACTGAGCCGCAACGGGTTACTGAGCCGCGAGCGTCAGCGAGCGGTCGTTCGGCGGATTCTGCAATTGGCTCGGGATACTGTCCCGGGTTTCCGGTCGAAGGCGGCCTACTGCACGCGCCTCAGGATGTCGGAGACGTAGTTTTGGGTCTCCGGAAAGGGCGGCACGCCGCCGCTGCGGTCGACCGCGCCGGTGCCCGCGTTGTAGGCCCCCAGCGCCAGCGCCAGGTCGCCGTCGTAGCGCGTGAGCAACTGTTTCAGCAGGCGCGTGCCGGCGTCGATGCTCTGCCGGGAGTCGAAAGGGTCGCCGACATTGAGCATCTGAGCCGTGGCCGGCATCAGTTGCATCAGGCCCCGCGCGCCCTTGGGGGAAACCGCGCAGGGCCGAAACCCGGATTCCTGGCGGATGACGGCGCGCACCAGGTCGGCCGCGACGCCCTCGCGGCTGGATGCGTCCTGAACCAGCGTGTTGACCTGATCCTCGGGCAAGGGATCGCAGCCGGACAGGTTCAACATGGACACCGCCGCCGGCCAGGGCACGGTGGGGGAAGGCTGGTACGCGACGCCTTCGGCGACCGGCGCGACTCGCGTCACCATCTCCATCTGCCTGCGCACCGAGGCGCGCTGTTTGGCGACGGAGGCTTCCATGGCCGCGCGCGCGGCCTCGTAGGGATTCAACGGAGCTTGCGCGCCGGCGACGCCGGCCAGCGCGATAAGCGCAATGACACACTTCATCTCCTGTCTTATCGACACCAGCCGACCAACCGTGAATGGAAATCCGAGCCGCGCCTGGACCAACTCAGGCGAAGTCCAAGGCCAGACGTACGGCTTCTTCAATCCGCCTGATCCGTTCCGGACCCAGGCGGCCGATCGGGCGTTCGGAGAAGAGAGCCTTTGGAACGGTGGTGACCTGGTCGCATTTGGCCCAACTGCGCAGCTTCAAACCGCCTTCGCCGGCTTTGAGTTCGACGCGAGTCGGGAACGCGGGACGCTCGACGCTGGTGATGGGCACGACCATCACATCCAGCGAGTGGCGGCTCAGCCAGTTCGCCGTCAGAATGACGGCCGGGCGCTGTTTGGGATGGTTCGGCATGCCCGCGTAGTAGATCTCGCCCCGGCTAACCCGGATTTCTCATCGATTCAGCCCCACCCGTAGGTGGTGGCGTCGTGTGGTGTGAAAAGGCGCCGCTGGGTGCCCCTCAGGCTGCGAAAGTTCGTGGAAACCGTCTCAGATACTGGTCCCCCATGCTTCAGATGGGTCTGTGCGAGTGGGCGGCGGACGGAATGAACACACTTTGGCCGTAGTTGTCCCACCCGGCTTCGCCTGGTAAGTGATCGGAATGGAGAAGTAGCAGACGGCGCCAGGTTGCCAATCAGCCCGGCTCAAGCGCGGCGAGCACTTGAGCAAACAGTGCGGCGCGGGGATAAGTTTCCGACAGCGACACCCAAATCTTTCGCACCGTCACCCGGATCTGCGCGCCGATCTTGAGTAACTTCAGCCGGATGGTTCCACACTGCGCTTTCTCCAACTCGGTGCCCGCCAGTGCCGTCCGCCGCAACGTCTGCAGCAGCACATAGGCAATCGAAGAGAAGTACAGCCGCAATTGATTCGACCACATCTTGCCCGTGCTGGTACGGTCGGCAAAGAGATCCAACTGCTGCTCCTTGATGCGATTCTCCGCACACTCGCCGCGGGCGCAATACCCCTTCTCATACAACTCCTGCGCCGCCATTTGCTGTTTGGACAACGAAGTCACTACGAAGCGGGGATTGGCGCCTTTGGCGATGTGCTCGGCCTTGGCAATCACCCGCCGCTGGCGGCTCCAGGTTTCCTGGGTCGCATAGAAGAATTCGGTGAACACACGGGCGGGCGCTTGGCTTTGCTCGTATTGCTTCTCCGCTTGCGCCATCTCCGGCTCGATCTGTTTCTTCAACCGCGGATTCTGCGCCAGCCCGAAAATGTAGTCCATTCCCTCGCGCTCGCACCATGCCATCAACTTCTCGCGGCAGAAACCGCCGTCGCCTCGCAACAGAATCTTCACCGCGGGCCAGCGCTGACGAATGCGCGCCACCACCGGCTCCAACTCCTCCACCGAATCGGCCGAAGCATCGATATTGGACATCCGCAGGCGCGCGCACAATAGATGCTCTCCGCAAAACACGTACAGCGGCAGATAGCAGTAATCTCCATAATAACCATGATAGAAGCGCCCTTCCTGCCCGCCGTACACCACATCGTCGGTGGCGTCCATATCCAGAACGATCTGCTCGGGAGCTTGCTCATGCGCTTCCAAAAACAGATCCGCCAGCAGCGCATCGATGCTCTCGGGGTCGGCCACAATCCTCTTGGTCTCCGGCTTGCCCGACTCTTTCTGACGGGGACTGCCGTCATAGTCCGGCGCCGTCAACTCCAGCCGGTTCAGCGTACTCTTGCCTGCCAAAGCTTTGCCGCGGTCTTGTTCGCGCCGCCGTTGTTCGCCTTTTACGTCATCCTTGCCGAGCGCCACGGCGAGCATCGGATCGCTCCGCAATTCGTCATGATCATTGAGATCTTCATAGCCCAGCGCCAAGCCAAACACACGCTGCGAGATCAGATCCAACAGCGGGTGCTCGATCTGATCGGATTTGCGGTAGTCCTCGAAACAGGCGGCGAACCGCCGCACTATCGCGGTTTTCTCTTCCAGCTTCTTCAATACCAACGCTCCGCCATCGGAGGTGATGTCGCCCCCATCGAAGCGCCAAACCAGTTCCCGTCCGCCCAGGTTCTGGGGCGTCCCCTGCGGCAGGGCGAGGGGGTTGAAGCGTTTCGGAGTTTCCAGTGGCGTGATGATCAGTCCCATGCCAGTGAAGACGCGGGGCGCGCGGCGGAGGTAACATCTTTATGCGAAAAGGTTTTGAAAAAGATTGCTTTGCGCGAAATACTACGGTAGTATTACTGTAGTACAGAAACCCGGTAGCAGTCATGCCCTCAAGACAAGCACCCCGCGCGGTTGCTCTTCGCGCCCAGGCCCAACGCTTCCGCCAGGCCAGGCGGGAACTCCTCCAACTCGAGTACTTTTTGAAAGGCACCGTCTTGAAGCGGATGATGAAGTGCGGACGACCGCAATGCGCCTGCCACCACGATCCAGCCAAACGCCACGGCCCCTACTTCGAATGGACGTACAAGGCCAACGGCAAGACCGTCAACGTAAAGCTCACCGCGGAATCGGCGCTGCTCTATAAAGCCGCCACCAAGCAGCAGCGGAAACTCAAGGCTATTCTGGCCAGACTGGAGCGACTGTCGCGAACCGCGCTGGCGGGTTTGGCAAAGCAAGCCGAGGGTGGCGACTGATCCGGAGAGGCGCGAACATGGCAGAAAGACAGACTGTTTTCCGTCGTCCGGCACCGCCCAGAGGTCTATCCCGTTTACCATCTATTACTTGCCCTCAATAACCGGGCTTGGTTGATCGGTCCGATGAGAAATTCGGGCTAACGGTCATGCCGTTGAGCCTCCAGGCTCATCTCCAGCCACTGATTGCCTTCGTCGGTCTCTTCCGGCGCCGGCGTTGGCGCGAAAAACTCCTTTGCCCGCCTGCCGAGTTCCTGCTCGCGGGTCCGCCGGCGCGATTCCAGAATCAAGGACTCAATCACGGCGCTTCGCGATCGGGCGTGCTCGCCCGCCTGCCGGTCGACGAACCGGAGCGTATCGCTGGTTAACGAGACTGTCACACGGCGGCGGGTCTTCATACTCTGATCATAACGGAAGTATGAGCCAATGGCACGAGCATCGGGCAACCGGGGGCCGCGCCCGATTTCGGGGGCCCCATCAGGCGCCGCCCCTATTTGCCGCGGCTGGCGAGGTACTCCTCGATGCGCTCGACGGAGTCGAACTTGCGCGGGTTCAGGTCCGAATCCGGCACCTGAACCGAGAACGCCTGCTCCAGCGCCGTCACCATCTCGGGCAGCGCGAACGAATCCAGGAGGCCGGATTCGAATAGCGACTGGTCGGGCTCGGGGGTGATGTCCTTTTTTGCCACCGCGCGAAGCAGCTCAATGATTCGGGCTCGTTTGTTCATCTTCCTCTCGGATCCTGGTAAATGCCGCGTACTGGCCGATGAGATCCCTGTAGCAGGTCTCGCCGAGCAGACGATAGCCGGGGGCGGTGAAGTGCACGTGGTCGTACTGTGCCATGCCGGCCAGCACCCACTTGCGCATCGACCCCTTCCCGCCCATCTTCTCGCGCAGATCCCAGAAGGCGCAACCGGCCCCCAGGGCGGCTTCGCGCTGGGCGGCGGCAATCATGTCGATGCGCGGGTGCGGAGTCCATTGGCCACGCGCGCGGATCAGCCGGTCCGGGGGCCCGATCACCAGGATGGAGGCCGCCGGCGCCGCCTGGCGCAGCCGCTGAATCAGGGCTGAAAACATGAGCCGGTAGCTGGCCCCGGTCCAGTCCGGGCTGCCCGCTTCGTTGGTGCCGTAGGCCAGCACGATCAGGGCCGGCGCGCGCCGCGCCAGTTGATCGGCCAGCAGCGCTTCGTCCCAGCGGAACACGATTGACGCCTGCGCACCGTTGATGCCCAGCGCCTCGTAGGTCACCCCGCGCGGGTTCTCGGTTACCCAGCCATACAGACGCACGGGGGCGCGATCAAGGGTTTCCAGTTCCAGCCGGTGCAGTCCCGGCGCCGTGGTGTAGCGATGATAACCGGGGCCGGGTTCGCCCGAGGTGGCGAATTTCTCGACCGGCGAGCCGTTATCGTAGAGCATCAAGTTTCCGCCGCCAGGCTGCTGCAGGAAAAAGACTTCGACGTTGCTGCAACCGGCCACCAGGAAAACTTCCTGGCGCGGCAGACGGGTGGTGATGCTGATGCCGCCCAGCCCGCTCTGCCCGTCGCCGTTCTTTCCCACCAAGCCGTCGGTGGTCCAGGCGCGGGTGGCGCCGCTGCGAAGGTCCAGCCTGCGGTAGCCCAGGAACGGCTTGCCGGCGAAGGAGAACCCCGCGCCGCCATCGCCGAACTGCTGCTGGAACAGGGCGCGCAGGGCGCCGGTCCACTCGTCGGCGGCGGTGTGGGAGTCGCCGAAATGAAGGATGCGGACCGGTTCCGTGGCCTCGCCGCGCTCGTGGCGGTACAGGCGCTCGAAGAAGGGGATCAGCGCGGCTGGGTTCTCGGGCGGGTACTCGAGGGCGCGGGCCAGGTAGTCGAGCACCTGGCGGTTGGCCTCGGCGCGCGTTTTGGCGCTTACCGCGGGAGCCCTGGGAGGCGCGCGCCGGCGCGTGGTCTTCTTCTTCGACGCCGACTTGGACGCCGGCTTGGACGCCGCCCCGGATGCCGCCGGGACCGCCAATGCCACGGCGAAGGCCAGCAATCCGGCGATCGGGATCAGCAGGCGCATGTCCTAATCCCGCCTCGCCAGGTTATCGCGCATGCGCTCGAGCTTGTACTTGTTGTAGCCGTCCACTAGAGCCTTCGAGAGCAGGTTGCCCACGATCCTGGCGCCGGCCGGCATGGGGTGAATGAAGTCGGCGCTCACCAGCCGGGGTTCCGCCTGATACCATCTTCCCATCGTTCCCGAGCCGCCCATGGCCTGGAAGGTGTTGAAGAACGCGCAACCGGCTTCCCGCGCCACTCGTTGTTCGACCTCCACCACGCGCGGCAGGGCCGGGACCGTGCCGATTTCGCCCGAGGCCTCGCGTTTGCCGCGGTCCATCGGGCTCATGACCAGAACCGAGGCTTCGGGAACGGCGGCGCGGACGCGGCGAATGACCTCCTTCAGCTCCGACGCAAAGCCCTGATCGACGAAGCTCGGGTAGACGCTCTCGTTGGTGCCGTAGTTGATGACCACCAGGGCGGGCGTGTAATGACGCAGTTGCGCGGCCCAATGCTCCTCGCGGAACATGCGCGAGGGCATCGCGACATACGCGCCATTCACGCCCAGGCTGTGATAGGCCAGTCCCGGGCCCGGCTTTTCAAACCAGTACCCGAACAGCCGGACCGCGCCCCCCGTCACGCGGATTTCGAACTTTCTCTCCCCGGGCGGAACCGGGAATTTCGCGTATCCGGGACCGGTCCGGGGTCCGGAAGTGTCCACGCTTACCACCTGGTCGCCGATGGCCAGTTGGAACGATCCGCCGCCGGGCATTTCCAGGTACGCTACCTCGACCGACGTGTGGCCGGTGTCGCGCAACACCACGCGCGACCAGGCCCCGGGCACGCCGCGGAACGAGACGCCGCCCAACCCGAACAGACCGTCGCGGCTCTGCGACTGGGTGGCGGGCTCGATCTTCCACTCGCTTCCGCTCAAGCTGACGCCGCGATGCTCGTACCAGGCCCAGGGCTTGGCGATCAGGCAGAAGCCATGGCCGGCGTCGCCGAACTGCTTCTGCAGCGCCACGCGGGTGTCGGCGGTGATGAGGTCGGCCGTGGTCGGCGAGTCGCCGTAGTGGAGGATCTGCACCTGGGCGCCGGCTTCGCGCCCCTCGACGCGGCGAAGAGCTTCATAAAAGTCATCCATCGCTCCGGAGGAGTCGTCGAACGGGCGCACGGCGTAGGAGGTCGGATCGGCATCCGGACGAAGGCGCTTCTGTTCCTCCTCAACCGGCGATTGGGTGGCGCGGCGCGGGACGAAGTCGATTACCGCGGGCGCCGTGCGCCAGTCGAAGATCTTGTAGTCCTTGAGCTGTGGAACGAATTCCGGAACGGCGAGAATGGCGAGGAACGTCAGGATGGCCGCGGTGGCGTGGACCGGCAGTGGAAACCGCGGCGGACGATCCGGCGGCGGCGCGGCCAGATCCCTCCGCAATTTCTCGATGCCCTTTCCCGGGATCAACGCCGGCGGTGGTTTCCGATGCCCGCCCTTGGGTCGCTTCTTGTGCCGGCGTCCCATCAGAACCTCGTGTAGATGAACGGCGCGGCGCCGGTGGCGGCGACGTATTGGAGCCCGATCACCAGCAGCGCCAGCGCCGCGGCCTGGACGTAAAACGGCGCCCGGCTGTAGATGCGCAAGCCGGTCTCATAGACCGGCGTCGGCGCGTAGTGCGCCAGGACGGCGATGGCCATGACCACCGCAAACGGCGTCGAGATGTTGGCGAAGGAGACCGTCAGCGAGGCGATGCGCTCGACAATGGCGAGCGCCGACGGAAGGTCCGGCGCGCGGAAGAAGATCCAGGCGAAGCAAACGAACTGCGCGGTCAGGAAGGTGCGAACCAACCTCCCCCAGATTGCCGTCGATGCGGGCCGGCGTCCGCGCAGGGTCTGCCATAGGCGCGTCAGCGCCAGCGCAATGCCATGCAATAGGCCCCAGAGGACGAAATTCCAGCTCGCGCCGTGCCACAATCCGCCCAGCAGCATGGTGACCACCAGGTTGGTGTAGGCGAACACCTTCCACTTCGAGCGCAGCCCGGGCAGCGAGAAATACAGGTAATCGCGCAGCCAGTTGGAGAGCGTGATGTGCCAGCGGCGCCAGAAATCCGGCACGCTGTCGGCCGCGTACGGGCGGTTGAAATTGGCCGGGAGTTTCAGTCCCAGCAACAGAGCCGAGCCGATGGCGATGTCCGTGTAACCGGAAAAGTCGTAGTAGAGCTGCAGTGCGTAGCCGTAGACCCCGATGAGCGTCTCGGCGGCGGTATAAAGCCGCGGAAGATCGAAGACCCGGTTGATCAGGTTCTCGGCCAGGTAGTCGGCGATCATGAACTTCTTGATCAGCCCCAGGCCGATGAGGAACAGCGCGCGGCCGCTGTCGCCCGCCGCCAGGGTTTTGTCCTGGCGCTCGAGTTGCGGCAGCAGGGCCGCGACGCGGGTGATGGGCCCGGCCAGCGTGGTCGGGAAGAACGATACGGCGGTCAGGTGAGCCAGGTAGCTCGAGGTCGCCCGGGCGTCCCGGCGGAAGATGTCGATGGTGTAGGTGAGCGACTGGAAGGTGTAGAACGAGATGCCCAGGGGAAAGGTCCAGTGCCAGGCGGGAGCGGGCTGGCCGGTGAGACCCGGGTAGTTCGCCAGCAGGAACGGCATGTACCTGAACGACGCCAGAATCCCCAGGTTGAGCAGCACGCTGATGGTCACCAGGGTGCGTCTGAGGCCCTGCCGGGCGGCCCGCTGGATGCCCAGCGCAAGGAGGAAATCGCAGGTCGAGGCGGCCGGAATCAGGAACACGTAGAACAGGTCCCATTTGGCGTAGAAGAAGTAGTTGGCGAATAGCAGCACCGCCAGCGACGCGGCGCGCACGCGCGCCACCGGCCAGTAGAGGAAGAAAACCCCGACCAGAAAAACGAAGTAGAGCGAGGAAGAAAGCAGCACGCCGTCCGTCTACTTGTAGGACTTCTTGAATCCGTTCCGGCTGTTTTCGACGGTGAACGATCCGTTGGAGGCGACCGTCATCTTCAGCCACTTGCCTTCGCAGTTGGGCTCGGTGTTGGCGATGAGCGAGTCGGCCGAGTTCTGGTCCTTGCCCGCGCCGAGGGCGAAATGCAGTTGCCAGAGGTCTTCCAGGCCGGGCGACCGCCGGATGACGTCGAAGCTCTCCGGCGAACCGCCCTTCTTGGGGCCGTTGTTCATGATGGCCACTCGCGGGTGGAGCGCATGCACCATCGCCGCCGGCCCCGACATGTTCATCCCGTGGTGCGTCACCAGGTAGACGTCGATCTTGCCGATCTTGTGGTTCGGGCAGGACAGGTCCAGTTCCTTGTTCCAGGTCAGGTCGGCCAGGTCGATGAACCGGAATTTGCCGTAGTTGAGCACGAAGCCGATGGAGCGGGCGTTTTCGGTCTTGTCTTCGTCGCGGCGCCGTTCGGCGGCGCACAGCGGATTCTCCTGGCCCGCGCCGGGGAGCGCCTGTTCGATCAGGTCGCCGCGCGCGGCCACGACCTTGGCTTCCAGCCCTTTGAACGGCAGCGCGTCGCCCCGCTTGACGACTATCCGCTTGCATTTGGCGACGGCTTCCTCGTATGCTTTCGAGAGCGCGTCGGGGTTCTTGCCGGTTTCGGTGTTGGTTCCGTGATCGATCACCGTGACCACGGGCGTCTTGGCCAGCAGTTGCGGGACGCCGCCGACGTGGTCGGTGTGATAGTGCGTGACCAGCAGGAAGTCGATCCTCTTGAGCCCGGCGCGTTTGACGGCGGCGGCGATCCGGCCGGCGTCGCGCCCGTTGTTGCCCGGCCAGCCCGCGTCGACCAGCACCGATTGCCCGGCCGGGGTAACCATCAAGGTGGCTTGCCCGCCTTCGACGTCGATGAAATAGAAGTCCAGCGTTTTGGCGGCCGGCACGGGCCCGGCAAAACAGAATACAATGACAAGTCCGAGGAGCATCCGCATCGTTCGCATCCTACCATGAAAACCGGGGACGGAGTACTCGAGCCAATTGCAAAATTCGCCGAACGACCGCTCCCTGACGGTCGCGGCTCAGTAACCCGTTGCGAATCAGTGGCGCGCTTCCGAGCCGCGACCGTCAGGGAGCGGTCGTTTGGCGAATTTTGCAAGAGGCTCAGTACTCCGTCCCCGGTTTAGTTGAACGATTGGGGGGTAAGCCTCGTATTTGTTAACGGGTACGCGATCATGCCTTACTGTTGCCAGTGCGGGAAGTCGGCTCAACCGGCCGACGTTTTTTGCGCCGCATGCGGGGCGCGCCAGGCCGCGGCTACGCCCCCCTCGACGGATTACCTCGCAAGCATCCAACCGCGCACCGCGTCGATTCTCTGCTACATCCCGATCCTGGGCTGGATTCCAGCCATCATCGTGCTGGCGTCGTCCCGATTCCGCGACCACCGCAACGTCCGGTTCCACGCGTTCCAGGGCCTATACCTGTTTGTGGCCTGGTTGATCGTGGACTGGGTGTTGGGTCCGGTCTTTAGTATTCCAGGCCATCGGTTCCATCTCATGCCTCCCATCGCCGGCCTGCTGAAGGCGGCCGTGATCGGCACCTGGATCTACATGATGATTACCGTCAGCCAGGAGCGGATGGTCAAGCTCCCGATCGTCGGCGAACTGGCGGACCGCTCGGTTTCCGAGCAGCGCTGAGGGCGCCCGGCCTACTTGTACTGCCGCTTCTCCCACCCTTTGCGGAACAGCGGAATCGCGTTTTCCTGCTGGTAGGGGTGCTTCAGGATCTCCTCGATGTTCAGATCGATACCCAGGCCGGGGCGCTCGGGAACCTCGATGTAGCCGTCGATCACCTCCACTGCGTGGGTGACGATCTCCTTCTCCCAGGGCTCATTGAACTCGTCGAAAATCTCGTGGATGAGGAAGTTGGGCAGCGACGCGTTCAGGTGAGCGCAGGCCGCCGAACAGACCGGCCCCTGCGCGCTGTGCGGGGCGATCATGCCGAAGTGGGCGTCCACCATGTCGGCGATCTTGCGGGTGGCCCACAAACCGCCCAGGTTGAGCGGCTCCGGCTGCAGGATGTGGACCGAGTCGTGCTTCAGCAGGTCGGCGAACTGCTGCTTGTTGAAGAGGCTTTCGCCGGTGGCGATGGGGACCGGACTGCGGCGCGCCACCTCGACCATGGCCCCAATGTTGGTGTGCGGGACGGGCTCCTCGAACCACATCGGGCGAGTATCGGCCATGGCGCAGGCGAACTCGATGGCGGTGGACGGGTTGAAGCGGCAGTGGCCTTCGATCAGGATGTCGACCGGGTTGCCGACCGCGTCGCGCACGGCGCGGACGATATCCAGCGACAGGTCGAATTCGTAGCGCGGAAGCGTTCGCCAGTTGTCGCCGAAGGGGTCGAACTTGAGCGCCGTGTAGCCGCGCCGGACCACGTCACGAGCCTTCTCGTGGAAGCTTTCCGGCGTGCGCGGCCCGCGGTACCAGCCGTTGGCGTAAGCGCGCAGCTTCTGGTGGCAGCGCCCGCCCAGCAGGTTGTAGACCGGCTGGCCGGTCACTTTGCCGAGGATGTCCCAGCAGGCGATCTCGATCGCCGAAACGGCGCACATGTGCACCTGCCCGCCGTCGGTGTAGACGTCGCGAATCAGCTTCTGCGAGAGGATCTCGATCTGGAACGGGTCCAGGCCCAGGATCAGGTGCTTGAGTTCGTGGATGGCGGTTTCCACGGTCCGGGCGAAGTAGTTGACGGTCCCTTCGCCGATGCCGTAGACGCCTTCGTCGGTCAGGACCTTGGCAAACACCCAGTTCTTCCAGGGGTTGCCGGCGATGTAAGTTTCAATGGCGGTGATCTTCATATCTCTGACTGCCGCTCCCTCACAGTCGCGGCTCAGCAAGCACATTCGTAACTGAGCCGCGACCGGGTGCCCTCTGGGCGGGGAGCGGTCCGGATGCCGGCTACTTCATCGCCGCGAACTTCTTGTACAGTCCCGCGATATCGGCGGCCGCGGTCTCACCCGGGTGGATGACGACGCGGATGCGGAAGCGCAGCGACTGGCCGGGTTCGACGGTCTGGCTGCCATCCTTGGTCTTGTCGATGAAGTCGTGCAGGCCCCAGATGTTGCTGGCGAAAAGGCCGTAGGCGCGCGCGTGCCAATACGTGGGGTAGCGCGTGCTGGTCGGGTGATCCATGATGGCGATGCCGAGCGCCTCGCCTTCCAGTTGCCCGGAGTAGTCGACCCAGGGCGACTGGCTGCCCCAGACCAGTTTCTCGCCCACCTTGCCCTCGGCGTTGATCATCTTCCCGCCGGTGCCGGCGCGTTTCTCTTCCAGCGGCGATGCCAGGCGGATTGCGAAAACCCCTTCCTTGGTGTCGCCGAAAGTCACCTTCTCGACGGCGGTCAGGCGGATGTCGAAGTCGATGGTGCGAAGCTTGGGGTCGGAGTAGAAGATCATGTCGCGGGTTTCGGTGAGCAGCGCCTTCCCGTCCATGGTCTGCCATTCGAACAGAGCTTTGACCGAGCCCGATTTCTTGCCGCTCTTCACGTCCAGGACCTTCTTGGTGACGACTTTGCCTTTTCCGTTCTTAACGGCGCCCTTCTGGCTGGGTTCGTTGGCCCAGAAGTCGTAGCCGTTCACGTCGCCGTGGGTGAACCACAGCCCGCGGTGGTGCGGATGATCCTTGCTCTCACCCTCGATCGACTCCATCGGATAGTGCCGGGTGACGATCTTGCCCGACGCCGAGCGCAGGGGGTGCAGATAGGGCTTCATCACGTCGGCGCCGATGAAGAAATCGCTGAAGGGCTTGCCGTCGACGTCGATGACGATGCGGTCGGTCCGCTGGGCTACCTTCACCTGCGCCGCGGCGGGGAGTGCAAGCAGCGCGATGAGTGCAATGCAAAAGAAGAAACGTGGTTTCATGCCCAAAGTAAAGCACACCCAAGCCATGCTCTACAAGCGGCGGCGAACTGATTCATAATCGTATTCTGGCCGGCAGCGAATGAACGGACGCGAACGCATCGCCCTCACCATGCGGCATCGGGAACCCGACCGCGTGCCCGTGATGTGCCAGCTCTCGATCGGCCACTACAATTTGAACGGCGGTTACAAGCCCCACCAGATCTGGTATGAGACCGAGGCCTTTGCCGACGCCTCGGTGAAGCTGGCGCGCCGCTACGCGTTCGACGGCATCCTGGTGGTGCTGCCCGGCCGCCCGCCCAACTACCTGGACAACGTAGATTCGCTCAAGGAAGACGACGACGGGCAGTGGCTCACCTGGCGCAACGGCGACCGCACCTTTCTGCCCTGGGACGACATGCCGCACCACCATCCCGCCGACAAGTCCAAGCCCGCGCGCGCGGACTTTGCGACCTTCGACCCGGACCGCGATTTCGCCTCGGTCAACAACTACCTGGGCCACGTGTGGAACGCGCTGTTTCACATCCAGGAAACGCCCGCCGGCTTCCCCGGCTACCTGTTCCAGGCGTTCGACCTGGTCAAAGCGCGCGCCGGAAACGAGCTGTCGATCCACGGCTCGGTCTATTCGCCCCTCACGCACTTCGTCGAGCTGTTCGGCTACGAGCCCGCGCTCATGGCGTTTCTGACGGATGCGGGAAAGGTGCACGCCATCCTCGACCGTCTCACCGACTACGTCATCGCCTGGGGACTGGCGCTGGCCGCGCGCGGCGCCGACGCCCTGGATCTCTCCTCGGCCTTCGTCGCGGCACCGTTCCTGTCGCGGCGCAACTATCGCGAGTTCGTCGTGCCCTACGAGGGCCGCGTGAACCGGGCGCTGAAAGCCGCCGGCGCGATCGTTTACACCCACAGTTGCGGAAAGATCGGCGACCGCCTCGACCTGCTGGCCGAGACCGGAACCTGCGGCATCGACACCCTGGACCCGCCGCCGCTGGGCAATTGCGACCTCGCCGACGCCAAGCGCGACTTCGGCGAGCGCCTGTTCTTCAAGGGCAACATGAACTCGGTGGCGCTGCTGCAATACAAGACCAGGGAACAGGTGCTGGAAGAAGCGATGCGCCCGTTGCGCATCGGCAAACCCGGCGCGGGCTACATCCTGAGCACCGCCTGTTCGGTCGCCCCGCGCGTCGAGCCCTGGAAACTGGAACTGCTCACCCCGCTGGCGGAAGAACTGGGCCGCTATGGAGGGCGGCCTTCAGACTGATATTGCAGACCTGGGGACACGCCACGCAAACCACCGTCCAAGAAACCTGGGGACACTCCGGGCTAATCTCACGCAACCCCAGAACCCGGGGACACTCCGGGCTGACCTTACGGAAACCATCGCGTGACCCCGGACACAGGCGTGTCCCCCATTTCAGAGACCCGGGTCCGGTTTGTTGGGGGGACACGCCTGTGTTCGGGGTCAAGCGATGGTTTCCGGAAGGTCAGCCCGGGGTGTGCCCGGGT
>JAUYBU010000246.1 GCA_030693045.1 Bryobacterales bacterium
CGTCGATCTGGACGGCGACGGCGACCTGGACATCGTCATGGCGGGCAAGACCGGCCAGTACTGGTTCGAGAATCTGACCATCAACAAGGTGCCGTGGCAGAAGCGCGAGATTCTGTTCAACCGCTATCCGCCGCGGCTGTAAGGTGCGGTGAGGGGAGTGTTTTTTCGATGCGAATCCTGATTTCGTTTCTGATGCTGGCATGCGCGCTGGACGCGCAAGATGTGGCCATGGGCGCGCGGCGCGGCAGTGGGGCGCGCCTGGAAGCTCCCTACACGCTCGACATCGAGACCCCGCACGTCAAGTGGGCCAAGCCGCTGGCGGGCGGCCCCATCCATCTGCTGGCGGTTCCCACCGTCACCGAGGGCCGCACGCTGGTCGAATTGGCCCAGCGCCTTTCGCTCGACCTCACCACCGTCAGCATCGATCCGGCCTTCGACACGAACAAGTGGACCATGTGCTTCGGCCGCGACTACGGCGCGCGCGCCGAGAAGGGCAACTTCAGCCTGATCTACGGTTACCTGGAAGAAGAGCTGACCGGCCCGAAACATTTCGACGTCATCCTGTTGCAAACCAGCCACGGCTGGGATCGCCTGACGCCGCGCTCGCGAGAAGCGCTGACGCGCCGCGTCCGGGAAGGCTGCGGGCTGGTGTGGGTGCGTCCGTTCGATAGCGAGCTTTCACCGCTGGTTCCGGAAACGCCCGTGGCGGCGCCGGCGGAGGCCTATGCTCAGATGGAGCCCGGCAAGCCCGAGTCCTCGCCGTGGCGGCGCGGCGTCGAGCACTACATCACCCGCTCGATTCCGGTCGAGGCGTTTCCGTTTCAGTACCTCGAGAATTACCTCTACCGCGCCGCGCCGGACGCCGCCGTGCTGGTCTCTTCGGCTTCCGGCCACCCGGTTGCCGCCGTCCGCGACTTCGGCAAAGGCCGCGTGGTAGCGCTGGGCTATCGCAACGCGGGCTTGAGCTGGCGGATGCCGGCGACGGCGGGCGGATTCGTTTCCGGCCAGACCTGGGAGGCCTTCTACGCACTGCTCTGCCGCGCGTTGATCTACGCCGCGCAGAGGGAGAAGGACGCGCCCGGGGACTGGCGCGTTCCGGTCCCGGAAGTTCCCCGCGTTGATGTCGAAGATCTGAAAACCACGGCCTCGGTGATCGGCGAAGGGGATGCGGTCGAGGTCACCTGGCGGTCGGCCAAGCCGGCGACGGTCGAGTTAATCGACGGACTCGGCCGGGTGATTGCGCGGGCCAGCGGGAAAGACCGGGCCAGTCTCAAAGCCGGCCGGCCCCTGACACATTCGGGATTCATCGTCGCCGGCGGCGCGAAGATTCCGGTGCGGTTCGCCGCCGCCAGCCGCGAGTGGACCGACTACGAGGTCATCATGCCCTGGGCCGGGCCCAACTCCCACCAGCCCTGGCTGCCGGCCGTGGACGAGCAGTTCCGCAAGGCCGGCATCACCACCCTGGCCAACCCCGAGCGCAACTTCAAACTCATCGCCAGCGCCGGGCTGCACGACGAGTTCGGCGTCTACGCCTACCGTGCGGCCAACTACACCAAGCGCAAGGTGGCTTATGCCGAAACCAAGGACAAGAAGTACCTGACGCGCGACGTGGTGTTGCAGGACCCCGGCTTCCAGGCGCGGTTGGAGTCCAACCTTAAGGCGCGCATCGGACGCCTGGCTCCGCTGAAGCCGCTGGCCTACTACCTGGCCGACGAGTCCTCGCTTACCAGTTATACGGACGCCTTCGACGTCGACTGGGCGCCCGCCGCGCTGGCCGGTTTCCGCCAATGGCTGCGCGGCGAGTACAAAACGCTGGAGGCGCTCAACGCATCCTGGGGAACCTCGTTCCGCGATTGGGACGCGGTGGTCCCCATGACCACCGAAGAGGCGCAGCAGCACGGCAACTTCGCGCCCTGGGCCGACCACCGCGCCTACATGGAGTCGGCCCTGGTGGGCGCGCTGGCCCAGGCGCGCCAAATTGTCGCCGGCATCGATCCCGGCGCGCCGGCATCGATCTCCGGCACACAGGTGCCCACCGCGCACAACGGCGCCAACTGGTACGCCATCGATCAGATCATGGATTACCTGCAACCCTACTCGGGCGGCAACCAGGACGCCATGCATCACCTGTTCCGTCCCGGCATGCTGCTCACCGGCTTCACCGGCTACGGCACCACCGGGCCCGACCTGCACTATCAACAATGGCAGCGCCTGTTCTACGGGCACACGGGGGCTTCCATCTTCTGGCACTACACGGTGCTCAACCCCGACCTCACGCTGAGCGAGCAGGGAAAGGAGATGGAGAAGGTTTTCGGCCGCTTGCAGTCGGGCATCGGCCGCGTGTTCATGAACTCGCGGGTGCACGAGGACGGCGTGGCCATTCATTTCTCGATGGCCAGCATCCGCGGCGCCTGGATCACCGACGGCCGCATCCTGCCCAAGGTGGGCAACGTGAACGGCACCTCGAAGAACTACGCCGAACTGGTGGCGCGGCGCGACGCATGGGTGAAGCAACTCGAAGGCCAGGGTATCCAGTTCCGCTTCCTGGCCACGCCGCAGATCGAGGGCGGGGAGTTGGACCAGGTTCGCGTGCTGATCCTGCCCTATTCCATCGCGCTGACGGACGGCGAGGCCCGCCAGATCGAGCGCTTTCTCGACCGCGGCGGCACTGTAATCGCCGACGACCAGACCGGCCGCATGGATGAGCGCTGCCACTGGCGCAAACCGGCGCTGTTCGCCGGCGAGCGCAAGGGCCTGCTGCGGCAAGCGCCGGGCCGCGTGCCGGTGGAGCCCGCGTTCCCGGCCCAGGGCGAGTTCCTGACCACGGTGCGGGATTTCGGCAAATCGCGGCTCATCGGATTGCTCGCGCGCGCGCGGACCACGGTGCTGCTGCCCGAATCCAAAGCCGTGCGCTACGATCTGCTCGGCGGCGGCATAGCACAGGCGAGCTATGAGACCTCGCCCGAGCGGCCGGTGCTGCTCATCGAGCGCGCCAACAAGATCGCGCGGCTCACGATTTCGCCAACGCTCGAAATCGGCCTGGCGGACGAGGCCGGCGCGCCGGTCGATCTGTCGGTTGTGCGCGTCGAGGTTTTCGATCCCGCCGGCAAACTGGCCCGGCACTACTCGGGCAATGTCACCGTGCGCGACGGCCGCGCCGCCTTCCACATCCCCTTCGCGCTGAACGACGCGCCGGGCGCCTGGCGCGTCCGCGCGCGCGACGTCGTCAGCGGCCTCACGGGGGAGCGGGTGTTGGGTGCACGGCGTTGACGGCATCTCAATCTGCCCACGCGAGTGGCTTCCGCGACGCCGCTATCCCGCGCCGCCGTAAAATTCTTTTCTGACGTCGGAGACCAGGCGCGAGGTTGCCGCGCTGTCGGCTGGATATCGAACCAGAGCCTGGCGGACCATTTCCACGCCGCCTTCGAACTCTGCCTGCACCACAGCGTCAACTCCCAGTTTGCCCAACTCGACGACGTGATGCGATCGAGCGGCGCGCGCGATCACCACTACCTTTGGGTTCAGGCGCCTCGCCCGATCGACACTCAACTGAACGGTGCTCAGGTCCGGCACAGTCAGCACCAAAATCCGCGCACTCCCGATGTGGGCTGCCCGCAGGATTTCTTCGCTGGTGATATCGCCCCAGACCCCCGCGAGACCGTGTGCATTCAGGTCGCTGAACAAGGCATGGTTTAACTCTACGACGACCAGCGGGATTTCAGCCGCCCGGAGCACGCGAGCGACAGCTTTGCCGCTCCGTCCATAACCGGCGACGACGATGTGTTCTCGAAGAGCTTCCGTCGGGAGGTCGAGTCGTGCGGGTGCTGTGGCCGGCTTGCGCCAGGCCCGCCACAAACGCCCCAGGGGAAGCGCCATGCTGGAAACGACTGGGGAAAGGGCCATTGTGAGGATGGTGCAGGTCAACGCAAGATCGTAAGTTGGTTTTGAAAGCAGCCCGGAGCCAACTCCGCTCCGCGCGAGCACGAACGAGAACTCGCCGACTTGAGACAGGCCCAGCCCGATAATCCAAGGGGCCATGTTGACGTAGCCGAACGCCCTCGCCAAGCCGCCCAGGATCAATGATTTGCCCAGGAAGATCAGGAAAACGATGGCGGCGATCTCGGCGGCATGAGCAATGGCATAGCGTGGGTCAAGCAGCATTCCTACCGTAACGAAGAACAGCAGTCCGAAGATGTCGCGAACCGGGACCACGTCACTCAGGGCTTGATGGCTGAATTCCGATTCACTGAGAATGAGGCCAGCCACGAAAGCGCCCAACGCAAACGAGAGGCCGACGCTCTGCGTGGCGTATCCGATCCCGACTCCGATAGCCACGACGGATACCAGGAACAACTCCCGGGAGCCCAAAGCTAACACTCGCCTCAGCAGTTTGGGCAATAGCCAGGTGCCCAAAACCACCACGGCGGCGAGAAACACGGTCGCGATCCCGATGGCGCGCGCAAGCTTCACGGGGAGCTGCTCGAGGTCTCCAAGCTGGGGCAAGATGACGAGCATCGGAACGACCGCCAGGTCCTGCACCACCAGCAGACCGATCATCACCCGGCTGGCCAACGTGGACGTCACGCCCGCTGCCGACAAGGTCTTGAGCACAACTACTGTGCTAGACAGGGAGATCATCGCACCAAACCAGATCGCCTCTGTCACCGGCATTCCAAGCGCCTTTACACCGGCCACAGCGGCGGCGGCGGAGGTCAGAAGAATCTGAAGCGGCCCGCCGATCAGGGCGATTCGGCGAACCGGCTGCAGATCTCGAAAGGACAATTCCAGGCCGAGGGAGAAAAGCAGCAGCGCCACGCCGATGTCGGCCAGCCGTTCAATGTCGTCAACTTGAACCACTGTCGGTCCCGCGGTATAGGGACCGACAAGCACACCGGCGGCAACATAGCCGACCAGCAGCGGCACACGCAGTGCGCGCGCAAGGAGGCCGCCCAACAGACCGGCGACGACGATGAGTACAAAGTCAGAAGCGATGCCCACTGTGGAGGGATCTCCTTCCCGACATTCATTGTCGCTCGCGAAGCTCTTGAGCGGGCGCAGGCTCTGGCCCGCCGGCCTAGACCGGGAAAGACGCCGCGGGCAACTCGCGTGCGCACAACGCCCAGCGGGGTCGATTCACCAAACGGAAATGTCGGGGACGAAGAGATGCCTGAGAGTCTTGCGCGAAGCGCAATTCGCTCACGTTTATGCCGAGCACTCCGGCTCCATCTGCTGGGGTCCACCCCGATTCGGCGTCAGGAGACGATCCGGAAGTGCCCGGCTTTCCCGGAGCGGACAGCCGTGTCGGAGCCGGTGATCGAGTCTTGCCCGATCCGCTAGCATAGGGAATAGAAGATGGACTGTACGCGGGACGTTTTCAGCGGGCACGGTATGCAACGAATGTCTCAACGGGGTATCGGCAGGCCTCTTCACGTGGTGGCGGCCTATGATCCGGAAACCGCGACGTGCATTGTGCTTACCGCACACGAACCCCGTGCCAGCTTCTGGGCAGCGGACTTCAGGACCAGGAGAGCAGTATGAGCTGCGTTCTCTGCAAGCATGGTGAGACTCGCCCCGGCTTCGTCACCGTCACGCTTCAGCGAGGCGAGACGACGGTGGTCTTGAAGCAGGTGCCCGCCGACGTATGTGACAACTGTGGCGAGTACTACTTGTCCAGCGAGATTGCCGGGCAGGTCATGGACAAAGCCGAGGCTGCGGTAAGCAGCGGAGCCGAAGTCGAGATTGTGAGGTTCGCGGCTTGAAGAGGCGGGGAATTGGACAAGGTTGGTGTGCTGACAACTGGCCCGGCACTACTCGGGCAATGTGACCGTGCGCGACGGCCGCGCGGCCTGGAAGCGGACGCGGCGGAGATGGCGCAAAACCTGGCCGGGTGTAAACTGTGAGGGATTCAGGGCTGCAACGGGAGTCCTGAGCAAGGAGGAACAGTGATGCCGGACCTTAGTGAACACGCAGAGTTCGAAAGAGGAGTGAAGGACTACCTCGACGCGTTTAACTCTGGCGACTACGAAAAAGTCGCCTCCTACTGGACTGACGACGCCGTATCCTGCCCGCCGATCGGCGAGGAGATCCGTGGCCGCGCCGCACTGCGCGAGTACTACCGTCAAGTCATGGAAGGCATGGCGCCCCACCTTTCCGATTACACCTTCGAGTGCCACTTCGCAGGGGATGTCGTCTTCGTTCGCGAACGTTGGCTATTCACCGCGAACCCGCCGGGCCAGAAGCCGCAGCAGCACAGAGGGCGCGGCCTGTGGGTCGGAAAGAAAGAGGCGGACGGCGTTTGGAAAGGATTCTGGTCACTCGCGCGCCTGGATGCCTGACCGTTGAGAGTCGTGCCGTCGCTATTCGGTGAAGTGAAGTGTGACGCCCGGAGTCAGAATCTTGTCGCTCCCGATCTGCCGGAAGAAGCTGGTGGCTCGTGGCGCGGACTCTACTTGGAGGACCAGGGCGGCAAGCGCTCCTTGCGGCCCTTCCACGAAACGGAGGCGAGGGCTCGGGCCGGTGTCGGGCTGGGAAGGAGCCAGGAATTGACGCCACTTGGCGAGGCTTGGGGCGTTGGGGTAGGCGACCTGGGTTTCCTTGACCGATTTGAGGCCCAGGGGGCCGCCGCGGTTGGCTGCCAGGGCGGCGCGGGCGGCGTCATGCTCGGTCTTTTCGCGGTTGCGATCGCCCCCCTGCATGATGCTCACGGCGAGGGTGGGAGAGGTCAAGGCGGGGTCGTCGAGGACCACGAAGCGCGCGCCGCCTTCCAGGTTGCCGAAGGGCGGTTTGTGCGAGATGCCGGCGCGGTCGAGGTCGGCGGTGCTTTGGTCGGTGGTTTGGTGGGGGCGGAAGGTGAGCCCGTGGAGGCGCGCGCGGACGCCGTCGGAGAATGTCTCGCCAGCGTAGGGGCCGCAGATTTCCAGGACCACGTTGCCGGCCCAGATGCCGGCGTAGCTGCGACGCCCCTGACGGTCGGGGGGCCAGGGTTTTCCATAGATCACGGGCCACTGGAGGTCTTTTTCAAATAACCGGTAGAGCGCGTTGTAGGTCTCGGGGCTGTCGATGTGGACCGATACCGTGTGCAGACTGGAAACGATGGGGGTCTGGGCGCAAATTGGGGCCGTGGCGGCCAGGCACAGGAGGGCGAATAATTCTTTCATTCGTTAAGATCCTCCAGGACAGTTGAAGCCAGCTTATCGCAAACCTGACATTGGAGCTGCAGCAAGGAGCGAGAAGAGAAGGAACAAGCTTTCCCGCGGCGGCCAGCATTGATGACACCGACTTCGGTCCACTCTTCATCAAAGTGTGCAGCTACGCGCCTTCCCAAACAGATAGTCCATATGCCAGCCAGTTCAGGAACTCTGTCCCACAGCGATGTTGGGCTAAGTTGCGGTTTCGTTCGAGGATGTATCGAGGGGGGAGCCGGAAGGATGGCGCGGAACGATAACCTGCCAGAGGCGGACGAGCTGGTGCAGGCGGGCGTCACGGGTTTCCAGGACCGCGGCCGGCGTGCCCTCCGACTGAAGCACCCTCACGGCGGTTTCCGCCTCGTCACGCGATTTGTAGGTTCCGGCGATCATAGCCCCAACCACTCCCGAAGAGGCTTATCGGCCGGATGGCCGCCAGTATTAGCTGGGTTTGGGTTGCGGCGCCAGGCGGCGCAGATCGAGCACCAGCCGGATCACCCGCGATTCGATCTCATCGCGAACCTGCTCGTAAACACTCTCCTTGGCTCCGATCGGATCGCGCACCGCCCATTCAACCACCGGACAAGGGGGAGTGAACGGCAACTCGCAGCCGCTCAGGTTCACGATCAGATCGAAACGCTTGAGGTCCATGATCTGGAGGTCCATCGGGAACTGCTCGTCGAGCGAGATGTTTCTGGCCCGCATTACCTTCTTGGTCATGGGCTGGACCACCCCCGCCGGCGCCAGGCCCGCGCTCGAGGCTTCCAGAACGTCGCTTCCATAGGCCCGGGCGAACCCTTCCGCCATGGGGCTGCGGCAGGAATTACCGATGCATAGAAACAGAACCCGCTTCTTTGGCCGGGGCACTAGAGCATCTCCAGGAACAAGCGATGGATGCGGAGATCGCCGGTCAGTTCGGGATGAAACGTCGCAGCCATGCGCCGGCCCGCTTCCACCAGCACCGGCGCGTCCCTGTAGGTGGCCAGAACGCGAACCGACGGCCCCACCGAGCGAATGATCGGCGCCCGGATGAAGACCGCCTCGAAATCGTCGAGCCCCGGCCCGGCGATGCGCGCCACATGGCTGTCCAGTTGCCGGCCGTAGCCGTTGCGTTCCACCACCAGGTCCATCAACTCCAGCGATCTCTGCTCCGGGTGCGTGACCGCCCGGGCCATGAGGATGGCGCCGGCGCAGGTGCCGAAAACGGGCTTGCGCAAGCCGAACTCGCGCAGCGGCTCGAACAGGTTTTCCAGGTCCAGCAGCTTGAGCATGGTGGTGCTCTCGCCGCCCGGAATCACCAGGCCGTCGATGGAGTCGAGCCCGGCGGCGGTGCGCACCTCGACCGCCGCCCCGCCGGCCCGCTCAATCGCTTTCCGGTGCGCTTCGAAGTCGCCTTGAAGCGCCAGCACTCCCACGCGCTTCATGGCCTTACCAGCCGCGCGTCTGGAGCCGGTCGCTTTCCGGAATCTGGGACATGTCGAGCCCGGCCATTCCCAGGCCCAGTTCTTCGCTGGCTTCGAGCAGTTTCACCGGGTCCTGATAGTAAGTGGTGGCCTTGACGATGGCCCGGGCGCGCGCTTCCGGATCGTCGGACTTGAAAATGCCCGAACCCACGAAGACCGCCTCGGCGCCCAGCGCCAGCACCAGCGCGGCGTCGGCCGGAGTGGCAATGCCGCCGGCCGAGAAGTTGGGCACCGGCAGCTTGCCGTGGGCGGCCACGTATTGGACAAGCTCCAGCGGCGCGCCCAGATTCTTGGCCTCGTGCACCAGTTCCTCCTGGCCCAGCACGGTAAGCTGCCGCATCTCCTTGACGATGGTCCGGATATGGCGGACGGCCTCGACGATGTTGCCCGAGCCGGCCTCGCCCTTGGTGCGGATCATCGCCGCGCCCTCGGCAATGCGCCGCAACGCCTCGCCCAGGTTTCGCGCGCCGCACACGAACGGCACTTTGAACTGGCGCTTGTCGATGTGATGCTCCTCGTCGGCCGGCGTCAGCACTTCGCTTTCGTCGATGTAGTCGACCCCCAGCGCCTCAAGCACCCGGGCCTCCATGAAGTGGCCGATGCGCGCCTTGGCCATCACCGGGATACTGACGGTTTCCATGATCTCGCGGATCTTGCGGATGGGCGCCATGCGGGCCACGCCGCCTTCTTTGCGGATATCGGCGGGGACGCGCTCGAGCGCCATCACCGCCGCCGCGCCGGCCTTCTCGGCAATCAGAGCCTGTTCGGCGTTAGTGACGTCCATGATCACGCCGCCCTTGAACATCTCGGCCAGGCCGACTTTTACTCGAAAACTCTCGTCCAGGTAAAGCATTGTTTCCTCCTACACCATTGCCGGCGCCGGGTCCATGCGATCCGAGCGGCGCAGGCGGCCGAGTTCGGCCGCGAACACGCCGCCCAGCACGGCGACGCCCTTCCGAATCTCAGCCGGTTCGAGACCGGCAAAACTCAATCTCAGCCCGCCCGGCTCGTGCCGCGAGACGGCGAAATAGCGGCCGGGCAAATAGGTCACTCCCTCGCGCTGAGCGCGGGGCAGAAGTTCGCCCGCATCCAGCGGTTCGGGCAATCGCACCCAAAGGTTCATGCCGCCCTGCGGGCGGGTGAAGCGCGCGCCCGCGGGCAAGCGCCGCT
>JAUYBU010000247.1 GCA_030693045.1 Bryobacterales bacterium
GACCGAGGGGAAGTTCCAGGGCGTGATGGCCACCGCGATGCCCAGCGCCTGGCGAATCACCCAGTGCCGCTTCTTCGCGGTGTGGGCCGGGATGATGTCGCCGTAGACCCGCTTGGCCTCTTCCGAGAACCATTCGAAGTAGTCGGCGGTGGCGTTGACCTCAGCCCGCGATTCGGCGATGGGCTTGCCCATCTCGAGCGTCATCCAGCGCGCGTACTCCTCCTTGCGCTCGCGGATGATATCGGAAACGCGGCGCAGGAAGCGCGAGCGCTCCCAGGCTGAGAGGCCGGACCAGACGGGGAAGGCGGCGGCGGCCGACTCGACTGCGGCGGTGGCCTCGCCGGCGCCTCCGTAAGGGACGCGGCAGACCAGATCTTCGGTCGCCGGGTTGCGAACCTCGATGGTCGCGCCGGAGGCGGCGTCGCGCCATTGGCCGTCAATGTGAAGTTTCAGTCGCGAAGTGTCCATGAGTTCGATCATAACTGTCCCAATAAAGGGGCCATACCAGGCTGACGCATTTTATTGGAAGAAGCTGACGCAGTTGTCGCCATGCCGCAGAACCCGGTAGCAGCGGAGCTGACCGTAGGCGTCCTCCAGTTTCAGATGCCAATCGTGTTGCGCCATCACCAACGGCCCCGGCGTTTCTCCCAGCAGCCGCAACGCTCCATCGTACTCCTGAACCAGGCTGTACGGAGGATCCAGAAACACCATGTCGGCGCGCCGCCGGCCCAGGACCGAAAGCGCCTTGGTGTGCAGTACCTCGGCGCGGTTGGCGATCCCCAGCGACCGCAGGTTGTCCTGGATCACGCCCGCCGCCGCACTGCTCCGCTCGATGAAGATCGCCCGGGCGGCGCCGCGGCTCAGGGCTTCGATACCCACCGCGCCGATCCCCGCGTAGGCATCCAGAAACACCGCGCCCTCGATCCGCGGCGTTAGGACGTTGAACAGCGCCTCGCGCAGCCGGTCCGGCGTCGGACGCACGTCCATCCCGCGCAAGGTCTTCAGCCTCCGGCTGCGAAATTCTCCCGCGATGATCCGCATCAACCCACCGTGACCAGCCCGTAGCGGCGCTGCCAGTGCGTCTTCAGGTACGCCACCACGCGATGCATCTCTTCCTCCGAACCCGAACTGGCGATGAACGCCTGAGCTTCGCTGCGGGCCAGTTCCAGCACGTCCTGGTCGCGCAGGATGTTGCCGATCCGCAGCGCCGGCAAGCCGGCCTGCCGGGTGCCGAAAAACTCGCCCGGCCCGCGGAGTTTCAGGTCCATCTCCGCAATGTAAAACCCGTCGCCGGACTCGACCAGGGTGCGGATGCGTTCGCGTGCGGCGTCGTTCATTTTGCCGGTGACCAGGACGCAATAGCTTTGTTGCGGCCCGCGGCCGACGCGCCCGCGCAACTGGTGCAATTGCGACAAGCCGAAGCGCTCGGCCTGCTCCACCACCATCACGGTCGCGTTGGGCACGTCGACACCCACCTCGATGACCGTCGTGGACACCAGAATCCGCGTCTCCCCGCGTTGGAAGCTCTCCATCGCGGCTTCCTTGTCGTCGGCCGGAAGCCGCCCGTGCAACAGGCCCACGCGGTATCCGGGGAACACGACGTCCTTCAGGTGCAGGTGCATCTTTTCGGCGGCTTTCATGGCCTGCGTCTCGGATTCCTCGATCACCGGGTAGACCACATACGCCTGCCGGCCCGCGTCGATTTCGCGTTTCAGCGAACTCCAGACCTGCTCGATGCGGTCCTCGGTGACGTGTTTGGTGACGATGGGCCGGCGGCCGGGCGGCAGTTGGTCGATCACCGACACCTCGAGGTCGCCGTAGATGGTCAGCGCCAGCGTGCGCGGAATCGGCGTCGCGGTCATCACCAGCACGTCCGGCTGGGCGCCCTTTTGCATGAACCGCAGCCGCTGCATTACGCCGAAGCGGTGCTGCTCGTCGACAATGGCCAGGCCCAGCCGCTTGAAACCCACGTCCTCTTCGAGCAGCGCGTGCGTGCCCACGGCCACATGCACCAGCCCTTCGGCCAGCAGTTTCTTGATCTGCACCTTTTCGCGTTGCGACTGCGAGCCCACCAGCAGAGCGGTCACGTACCCCAGCTTCTGGAACAGGTTCTTGAAGTAGTAATAGTGCTGGCTGGCCAGGATTTCGGTGGGCGCCAGCACCGCCACCTGGCAGTGGTTTTCGATGGCGATGATGGCCGCCTCGGCCGCCACCAGCGTTTTGCCGCTGCCCACGTCGCCCTGCAACAGCCGATTCATTGGATGTGGGCTAGCCATGTCCACGGCGATCTCGCCCAGAACGCGCTTCTGCGCCGGAGTGGGCCGGAAGGGCAGCATGGTCTTGATGCGTTCCCGCACGCGGTCGGTGAGCTGGAAGGCGATGCCGGGGATCTGGCGCGCCTTGCTCTTCTTGAGCGCCAGGCCGCACTCGAGCCAGAAAAACTCCTCGAAGATCATGCGGAACTGCGCGGGCGAGCGGAAGCCGTTCAGCAGGCGCAGGTCGGAATCGGCGGGCGGGAAATGAATCTGGCACGCGGCGGTCCAATAATCGGGTAGCTTTAGCCGGTCCAGAATGGCCTTGGGCAGCGGGTCCGGGAGCGGATCGAGCGTTTCCAGAATCCGGTTCGCCAGCACCCGGAACAGGCGCGTGGTGACCTTGCCCGCAGCTTCGTAGATCGGCGTCACGCGGCCGGTGTGGAGCGGCGAATCGCCGTCCTCGTCGTCGGTGAGAATCTCGAACTCCGGGTGGAGCATGGACAGCTCGCCGCTGTAGCTGTCCAATTCGACCTTGCCGTAAAGCGCCACGCGCAGACCGGGAACCAGCACGTTGGCCAGGTAGGCGCCGTGAAACCACTTGCCCAGCAGAATGGCCGGCGAGCGGTCGCGGAAGGTCGCCTCGAACATGCCCAGGGCGCGCCGCTGGAACCCGGCCACCCGCGCCGTGCGCACTTCCGCGATCACGGTGGCCATCTCGCCGGGCGCAAGCTGCTCGATGGTCTTCACGTTGCTGCGGTCTTCGTAGCGAAAGGGCGCGTAGGCGACCAGGTCCTCGACCGTTGCCAGACCCTTGGCCGCGAGCATCTCGGCGCGCGCCGGCCCGACGCCCTTCACGTACATCAGGGGAGTGTGAATATCCACCGAGACCACTAGTGTACAATGCCGGTGATGAGACTCCTTGCCCTAATGCTGGCGGGCGCGCTGGCCTGCGCGGCCCAGATCCGGATCGGTATCGTCGGTACCGACACCTCGCACGTGATCGCCTTCACGCGGGTGCTCAACGACCCCGCGGCGAAGAACCACATCCCCGGCGCGCGCATCGTCGCCGCCTACAAGGGCGGCAGCCCGGACGTCGAATCCAGCCGCACCCGCGTCGAAGGGTTCGCCCAGGAACTGGCGGCGAAATGGAATGTCGAGATCGTGCCCGACATCCCCTCGCTGTGCAAGAAGGTGGACGCGGTGCTGCTGGAGAGCGTGGACGGGCGGACGCACCTGGCGCAGGCCCGGCAGGTGATCGCCGCGCGCAAGCCCCTGTTCATCGATAAACCGCTGGCGGCGACGCTCGAAGACGCGCGCGAGATCGCGCGCCTGGCCAAGGAAGCCGGCGTGCCCTGGTTCAGCTCGTCCAGTCTGCGCTGGAGCGAGATCGTCACCACGATGAAGGCACCCGACGCCACGGCGGTCACCACCTGGGGGCCAGGGCCGTTTGAAGAGCACCACTACCTGGAGCTTGGCTGGTACGCCATCCACCCCATCGAGATGCTGTTCGCCCTGATGGGGACCGGCTGCGAAGAAGTCACGCGCGTCGGCGGCGCCACCCTCGACACCATCACCTGCCGGTGGAAAGACGGCCGCCTGGGCACGGTGCACGCCCTGCGGCCCTATGGCCCCTACGGCGCCGTCGTCTTCCGCGGCAAAGATGCGCGCATGCCGCCGGCGAAAGCCGCGTCGGACTACGTGCCGATGCTCAGGGAGATCGTCAAGTTCTTCGAAACCGGCAAGCCGCCCGTCCCCAACGAGGAGACGCTGGAGATTTTCGCCTTCCTGGACGCCGCCCAGCGGAGCAAGGAAGCCGGCGGCAAACCCATGCGGCTGCGATAGGGAAAGAGGCACACCCGGACCTGGAGGGGGCGCCTCTGTCCCGACTCATAGGCGTTAAGATAGAGCCTGTCCCATTTGGGGGTATTTTCGCCCAAAAAGCAGTAACCGAGTAACGGGTCCGTTTGCCTGCCTACCAATCGGGGCCATCGACCCGTCCCGGAGGGACGATTCGAGCCTCCCGGCTCATCCATTTCGTACTTTCAGACACACTTCTCCCTAGTTCTTCTTTTCCGCCTCCGGTTTTGTTTGAAATCGAGCCGCGCCGCTCAGCT
>JAUYBU010000551.1 GCA_030693045.1 Bryobacterales bacterium
GTTGCCGGAGGCGACCTTCCACTTCTCGCCGGTGGCCGGGTCGACCACGTCGGTCTGCCCGAGGATCACGTTGGACCACTGCCGCGAGAGGTTGTCCTGGCTCCGCTGGCGGCTCCAGTAGGACTCGCTCATCGAGGCCGAGATCTCGGCGTGCGTGCGCGCGACAATCCGCGAACTGGCCGCCGTCACCCCTTGCTGCATTTGCGCCCACTGCGGGTTGACCTGGATCGATTCGATCAAGTGGCGCACGACGGCTTCGGCCACCGCGACCTGATTCGCCGGTGCAACGTAACCCAACAGGTGCTGCACGTTCCAGATCCCGCTGCCGGGGGTTCCGGTCAACAGCGTTCCGGCCAGAAACATCCCGCGCATCGAACCGCCGCAGGTGAACGCCGCGTCGCCCACACTCAACTGCTGCGACACATAGCCGCCCTGGGAGTATGCCTGCCCGAGTTGCCGCGCCAGGTCGGGACGGTCGCGCGCGTCGAGAATTTGGACGCCGGGGCAGCGGGCGCCGACTTTTCGCTGGACGTATTCCGACGCGTAGTTGACGCCCGGGACGTATCGGCGCACCATCATGCGGACGCCGTAACCGGGCGAATACCACGAACCTTCGCGGAAACCGGTCATGGTCAGCATCTGGGTGGGCACGGTGTGGGTGGGAATTTCGGCGTCGCCGCTGGTGATCCGGATCTGGCCGTCGGGCGAGGTCAGTTCAATGGCCCCACGCGTGTCGACCGGAGCGAAGCGGAACATCCCGCCCGTGACGCTCCATCCGCGCGGAACCTCAACTGAGAAAGCGTTCTCTTTCGGGTCCTGCCAGCGCACGTAGTCCAGCCGCGGCCCTGCCGCCGGGCGCGCGGCCGCCGCGGGCTGCGTGTACCGGAAGGAAGTCAGAACCCGCACCAGTTCGGCGCGCCGCGCGGGAAACTGGGCCTGCGGCGCGGCGATGGCATAGAACATTCCCGCGCGCCCGGCCATGGTGCAGAGCGCGCTGGCCTGTCCCCCGGCATACATCAACGTCGCGACCACTTCGTCCGAACGCCCCGGCCGCTGCTCGAGCCGGGTGAGGCGTCCCTGCGGGAACACCCCGGAAAACTGGTTCAGCGAAAGGCTCAGCCAGGCCTTCGCCGTCGCGGGACGCTCGAGCAGGAACGGCTGCACGACGGCAAACGCCGCGCCGTCCAAGCTCGCCACGCGCACCAGGCCGCTCGGGTCGGCCGAAACGCGCCAGCCCGGCGGATGGTCCACGGTAAACCCGAGAGGGTCGTTGTGCCGCGTCCACTGCTGGGCCAATGAGACACACGCGACAAACAGGAGAGCGAGGATACGCATAGTGGCCTCCCGTCACTTCTCGGTGTCAGTATAGCTCTGGTGGAACTGCTTGCGTGCGGGTGGCGGTCAACAAACGGCGGCCAACCTGTCGTACCCTTCGGAGAGACTGTTTCCCTGCGCGGACCTGAAACGCTCAAACACGCAAGTCTCGGAGAACTCGGGGGAATCGTTGGCCGTCCTCGGGTTTCGCGAACGCGCTGCCTAATGCCCGGGCAGCGACTCCACGAAGTTCACGAACTCCGGCTCATCCCGGACGCCGTCAAAGTCCTTTTCCGCCGCGATGCGCGCTCGGGAAAGTCGTTCCCCCGACGAGTGGCCAATATTCAGCCAGCGAACCGCCTCACTCGGGTTCCCCTGCAAGGCTTCAATACAAGCCAAGTTGAAGGCTCCGGCTCCGGCACGAATGCGTTCGGCCTCCAGCAGCTTCTCCCGCGCTTCTCGCAACCGCTCGCCGGCTTCCTCCCCCCCCTTCCTCTTCGCCTGATCGATGAGCGCAGCGCCCCAGTTGTTGAGCGCTACGCAATAGTCCGGCTTCAGCCGGAGGGCCTCGGCGTACTTGCGGCCGGCCTCTTCAAAGAGTCGGTCAGCTTCCTCCCCCGCCTTCGTCTTCGCTTGGCGGAAGAGAGCATTGCCCCAGTTGTTGAGCGCTTGGTGCAAGTCCGACTTCAGCCGGAGGGCCTCGGCGAACTTGCGGCCGGCCTCCCCAAAGAGCCGGTCGGCTTCCTCCCCCGCCTTCGTCTTCGCTTGGTCGGCCAGCGCATTGCCCCAGTTGTTAAGCGCGGCCGGTCGTGCTTCCGGGTACTGTGACAGAAGAGCGTACAGTTGCCGCTTCGCCGCAAAATCGTCGGCATCGGATGGCTTTGCGACGTTCCCGAGGTGTCGGAGCAATACGGCGCCAAGATCCGGATCGTGGGGCGCCAACCGCACTGCGCAGGAGATGGCTGCGGCCAGCCGCTTCTCCTTGTCCCAGAGCGCCTGGCTCTTCCGCGCCAGGCGCGGCGGGTCGTCACTCACTTGCGCCATGATGCGCGTCGCCAGTTTCTCATATTCGCCGGCCAGGTTCTCCTCCGGGTAGTCGCGCACGAAGACGCCTTCCATGAGGGCCATCTGCGGGTGATAGGTGAGTGAAACCGGGTGGATGCCGAGACGTCGCTCCAACTCTTGCAGGCGCTCACGCTTGTAAGTGATCTCACCGGTCGGCACCGGACTGGCGACCACGATAGTCGGCTTTGGGCCGAGGCTGGGGTTGTCCCCGCCGTTCTCGACAACGGTGTCGGCCTCATCCCAAGGTCCGTCGGCGGCGGACCGCGGCGCGGGCCTGATTCCAGCTTCATCCAGAAACTGGAGCGTACCCCACACGTTCTGATCGTTCAGGCCCGTGATCACCACCAGCCTGTCCGCCAGCGGTCCAACGCACAACCCACCGATCTCCGTGATCCCCGTGCGGCTGTCCACAAGAACGTAGTCGTACGGTGTGGGAAGCGGCGCCTCGAACTCCTCAAGCCCGAGCGGCCGGTGAGGAAACAACTGCGCCTTGAAGTAGTAGTGGAGCAGGCGGCTGAGGGCAATCAACTGATCCTGTGGCAGGTCCTTCAACCCTAGTTCCGCCCAGCGCTCCAGATAGTCGCGCTCGAGATCCGTGCCAAGGACATCCAGGCGCCCCAACTTCCCGAGTCGCGGCCGCAGGGCTGCTAACTTCTCTTCGGCGACCGCGCGAGCATAGTTGGACACCGGCGGCAGGTTCCGCGCCATCTCTGGGATCTCGCCCTCGGAACGCACGGCCGCAATGGCCTCCCGGAGCAGGCTCAGGATGTCCTTGGGGTGCGTTACAGTTGGCGCGGCGAATTCCTGAATGCGGTGCAGGAAACCGCTGATTCCCGGCGCCTCCAGGTCCATGTCAACCACCAGCACGTGCCGGCCGCGCCCCGCCAGCGTATAGGCCACATTGAGAAGAGCAAGGCTCCGGCCCACACCACCCTTGTAACTGTAAAAGGTGAAGATGTACGGGAAAGGCATTAGGGTCTAAGCCGCCTTCAGCCTTTGTTCCGCCATTCTCCACATCGGGCTGTGGAGACGGCGAACTGGAACGTCTTGCGCCACACGCCCAACGGCGCGGTAGTAGCCATCCACCAGCAAGGAGAAGAGCCTCTCCGCCAGGACCGGCGCAGCCAGATCCGCCATGAGGCTCTCACCGGTGGCGTTCCCCTCCCGCCGGCGGATGGCGGCCTTGATCGCCAGCGGCTCAACCCGCCGGTCATCGGCCGAGATGGCGACTCCGGCGAGGCGTTCCGCCTCCTCAAGGTTCCATGCCTTCAGGGCGGCCTCTGCTTGCCCGATGCTGGCGGCGGCGATGCGCCCGAGGTTTGCGTCCGCCTGGTCACGGCGTTCGTAATGGTACGCGAACCCCTGGTCTACCCAGAGTTCGTAGCCTGGTTGCGCTGGAAGAGCATCGTCGAAGAGCGTGATCTCGTGGGCATCCCTCAACGCATCGAGTTCCTGCGCCGGCACCTCCGTGGCGTTGCACACGAAGCCGGCGTTGAAGGAATACGGGGGAAGCAGCGCCCGCTGGTGATCGGCTTTCAGGCGGAACACTGGAGGCACTACCGATGGCAGCATGGTCTCCCTCAGGACTTCAGCGTAGCCGATGATCTCGAGGTCGTTCATGTCCCAAGGGCTTCCCATGGAGAATACCTTATTGTAGCTTGCTGTAAATGTATTTCACGCACTCCCGCCGCAGTGCTTCAAAGTCGTCCCCGCGAGCGGTGTTGAAGGAAATGCGGTCCCTGCCCTCGCTCTTACACCATTCAAAGAGCCGGCCGATCTCCGGATCGGAGGCGACCCGGCTGATGGGAGCGAACACCGCCTGCAAGTCGCCGGTCCGGATCCACACCTCGCGCGGAATGCGAACCTCGTGCGTCCACCGCCGCCGATCTCCTCCCATCAGGCCGATCGGACCGGACCAACGCGGCTGCGACCCTTCAATGTAGTCCACCGGCTTGTCAAAGAGCGTGGCGAGGGAAATCCTCAAATACTCGCGGTAGTCCGGGATCGGCAACTCGTGGCGCGACAGGAAGTCGCGCACCGGCTCTGCGGGATTGGGCCGCACCAAAACATGGACCAGCCCGCCCGAATCGAAGGGCGTCGCCACGCCGTCATCCATGCGATGCTCTTCCAGACTCCTGGCAAACAACAGGCCGCAGCCCGTGTTCGGATATCTGAACGGTGCAACGTAGAAGAACACGGAATCAGCAGTTCCCAAGAGGACCTTGACCGAGCCGGGCTTCGATGCTTTTCCTCCGCGGAGAGCGAGCTGTGTCGCCGAAAGGAGCCGCCCGGCCGCACAGATCTTGGAGAAGTCGTCACTTGCAGTGGAATGCGCCAGGTACAGTGAGTGGCTCAGTCGCACCGTGTCTGGCGCTGGGTCGGCAACCTCGATGCCATTCTCCCTCGCATAAGCCGTCATGCGTTCCTGAAGCTCTATCAAGTTCGCTTCGTATCGACGGCGGCTCATATCACGCGGCAACACTCTTCAGCCACTGCGCATATCGTAACACTGCCAGCACGGCCGTGACTGAGCCGCTTCCGGCGGGCCACCAAGCCCGGATAGCCGCACCGAGAACGTGACGCGTCGATCTGGCGGGCGCTCCGGCGATGGCAGCCCCAGGCCGTGGCCGGGAATCCTGCTCTCGGGAACACGCTACTCGGCCGACGGCTTCGAGCGCTTGTAGAAGTCGGCGGTGAACTGGTACATCGAGCGCCCCGGGGCCGCCGATTGCAGGTTCCGCAAGAGGTCCTGTTGATCGGCCGGGCTGGCTTGCTGGCCGAGTTTGAACTTGCCTTCGAGTAGCTCGATTTCCATTTCAAAGCCGATGAGGCCTTCCATGCGGCTGTACTTGTCGGCTTCCGAGAGCTTCGCAAAGTCGTACTTGGACTTTTCGGGATTTTCAAACTTGCCGACGAGCCTG
>JAUYBU010000495.1 GCA_030693045.1 Bryobacterales bacterium
GGCATGTACGTCAACCACTACACCGTCGATTGCGGCGAACTGGTGCCCCGCGCCGCCCAGAAACTTCTCGACCTGGGCCACGAAGCCGGCCTGATCCCCCACCACATCGATGTCGAGTTCATCCGCTAATTCGGGGACAGGCTACGAAATCCCGAAATTAATTTCGGGATTTCGTAGCCTGTCCCCGAATTAGCCATGATCAAGACCCTCATCTTCGACCTGGGCGGCGTGATCGTGCCGCTCGATTTTCCGCGCGCCTTTCAGGAGATCTCCAGCTTCACGCCGCATTCGGCCGACGAGATCCGGCGCCGGATTGCCGCGACCGATCTTTACGTGCGCGCGGAATTGGGCCGGATCTCGGCGGCGGAATTCATGCGGGAGATGTCCTGCCAGCTTGATCTCTCCACCGATGAGACCACCTTCCGGCGCATCTGGTGCTCCGTGTTTCCGCCCCGCACGCTGATCGAAGACCAGTGGCTCGAACAGCTTCACGAACGCTACCGGATCCTGATGCTGTCGAACACCAACGTCATTCACTTCGAGATGATCCGCGACAGCTATCCGATCCTGCGGCATTTCGACGGTTTCGTGCTCTCCTACGAAGTCGGGCACATGAAACCCGCGCCGGAAATCTACCGCGAAGCCATCCGCCAGGCCGGCTGCCGCCCGCAAGAGTGTTTCTTCACCGACGACACCGCGGCCAACGTCGAGGGGGCTCTGCGGGAGGGCCTCGACGCGGTGCAGTTCCTCTCATGCGAACAGCTTCGCGCGGAATTGGCCGCGCGCGGCGCGCACACAGCCTGAAGGCTACTTCCGGCTATTTCGGAGCTCGCAAGTTCGGGAGACCTAGCCTCATTGTCGACTGGGCACCAGGTGGACGGGAACGCCCAACCCGGAAGACGGCTTCGCGGGATGCGCCGCCAAGAGAAGCCAGGTGGCCAGGTGTGCGCGGTTTGACCTCGGGCTCGGTATCCCGCTAAACTGGGAAGTTCGACCCCCCGCCTGGGCTTCGGAAACGTCTTTTTTCTGCCGGCTGAGCAGGTTCACTGGAAAGGCTTTCCGGGACAGGGTGCAGGACCCGGAGCAGACCGGGAGTGAATTCCATTTGGGAGGCTGGCGGAATGCCGAATGGCATGCGACACATTTTCACGTCGGAATCGGTGACCGAGGGTCACCCCGACAAGATGGCGGACCAGATTTCCGACGCGGTGCTGGACGCGGTCATGAAGGACGACCCCACCGGGCGCGTGGCCTGCGAGGTGCTGGTCACCACCGGGCTATGCATCGTGGCCGGCGAGATCACCACGACGACCTACGTGGACGTGGCGAAACTGGCGCGCGAAGTCATCGCCGACATCGGTTACACGGACGCGCGGATGGGCTACGACGCGGTCACGGTGGGCGTGCTGAACGCCATCCAATCGCAGTCGCCCGACATCGCCATGGGCGTGGACGTGGGCGGCGCGGGCGACCAGGGCCTGATGTTCGGCTACGCCTGCGACGAGACCGCGGAACTGATGCCGCTGCCCATCATCATGGCGCACAAGCTGTGCCGGCAGTTGAGCGACGTGCGGCGCGCGGGCGGGCTGAAGTTTCTGCGCCCGGACGGCAAGTCGCAGGTATCGGTCGAATACGTCGACGACAAGCCGGTTCGCATCGACGCCGTAGTGGTCTCGACCCAGCACGACGAGATGGAGATCGAGGAACTTCGCCGGGAGGTCAGGAAACACATCATCGAACCCATTGTGCCGTCGCACATGATCGACGCGGGCACCAAGTACCACATCAACCCGACCGGGCGCTTCGTCATCGGCGGGCCGCACGGCGACACGGGCCTCACCGGCCGCAAGATCATCGTGGACACTTATGGCGGCATGGGACGTCACGGCGGCGGCGCATTTTCGGGCAAGGACCCGACCAAGGTGGACCGCTCGGCCTGCTACATGGCGCGCTACATCGCCAAGAACCTGGTCGCCGCCGGGCTGGCGACGCGCTGCGAAGTGCAACTGGCCTACGCCATCGGCGTGGCCGAACCGGTGTCGGTGATGGTGAACACTTTCGGCACCGGCAAGGCCAGCGACGAAAAGATCGTGGAGCTGATCCGCGACCACTTCCCGCTGACGCCGCGCGGGATGATCGAGCACCTGAATCTGCGCCGCCCGATCTTCCGCAAAACGGCCGCTTTCGGCCATTTCGGCCGCACCGAAGACACGTTCACCTGGGAAGCCGCCGACAAAGCCGGCGCGCTCGGCAAAGCCGCCGGCCTGTGAGCCGGATTCAAGTCCAGGCGGAAGAGGGCATGCCACACGACGCCGGAGCCGCTGTTCCTTGCGATGTCAAGGATCTCACTCTGGCCGAGGTAGGGAAGCGCCGCGCCGAGTCGACTTTCCAGGCCATGCCGGTGTTGCAGACCATTCGCAAGCGGTTCATCAAGACACAGCCGCTGGCCGGGGTGCGCATCGCGGCCTGCCTACAGGTCACCGCGGAATCGGCGAACCTCATGATCACTCTGCGGGACGGGGGCGCGAGCGTCGTGCTGTGCGCCTCCAACTCGCTTTCGACGCAGGACGACGTGGCGGCGACGCTGGCGCGCGATTACCAGATCCCGGTGTTCGCGATCAAAGGCGAGTCGAACGAGGTTTACCATTCGCACATCGCCTCGGCGCTCGCGCATCAGCCGCACATCACCATGGACGACGGCGCCGACCTGGTGAACGCGCTCCACACCCGGCGCCAAGATCTTCTGAGCGGCGTCATCGGCGGCACCGAGGAGACCACTACCGGCGTCATCCGGTTAAGGGCGATGGTCCGGGACGGCGTGCTGCGCTACCCGATCGTCGCCATCAACGACGCGCAGACCAAACACCTGTTCGGCAACCGCTACGGCACGGGCCAAAGCGCCATCGACGGCATTCTGCGCGCCACCAATATTCTGATGGCGGGGCTGACCTTCGTGGTTTGCGGCTACGGCTGGTGCGGCCGCGGCGTGGCCACGCGGGCGCGCGGCATGGGCGCCGGCGTGATTGTCACCGAGGTCGATCCGATCAAGGCGCTGGAAGCCCTGATGGACGGCTGCCGGGTGATGCCGATGGGCGAAGCCGCGGCCATCGGCGACGTTTTCGTCACCGTCACCGGCGGCAAGGCGGTCATCGGCAAAGAGCATTTCGAGAAAATGAGGAATGGCGCGATTCTGGCGAATGCGGGCCATTTCAACGGGGAAATCGACATCGAGGCGCTCGGCAAGCTGGCCGGCGCCAGGCATAAGACCCGGGAATTCGTCGAGGAGTTCGTCCTGCGCGACGGGCGCAAGCTCAATCTGCTCGGCGAAGGCCGCCCGATCAATCTGGCCGCGGGCGAAGGACACCCGGCCTCCGTCATGGACCTGAGCTTCGCCAACCAGGCGCTGTCGGTCGAGTTCATGACGAAGAACCATGCCAGCCTCGACAAGCTCGTTTACGGCGTACCCGAGGAACTCGACAAACAGGTTGCCCGGATGAAACTGGAATCCATGGGCGTAAGGATCGATCGGCTCACGCTGGATCAGGAACGCTACCTGACAAGCTGGTCGGAAGGAACATAGGACCGCGGGAGCGGAAGCTTCCGCCCACCTCAATATCCATGTCGGAAAGCTGCTTGCGCACTCTAGAAATCACGGTTCCGGTCGAGGAAGTCGACCGCGAAACCGAACGCGTTGTCGCCGAACTTCAGAAGAAAGTCCGGCTGCCGGGCTTCCGTCCGGGCAAGACCCCCGCGGGCATGATCAAAACCCGCTTCGCGAAGGATGTCTCGGAAAAGGTGCTCGACGCCCTCATCCCGAAGCATTTCAAGCGGCGCACGGAGGCCGAAAACCTGCGCGTGGTGAGTTCGCCGAAGCTCGGGGAGGTTCATTTCCACGCCGGTGAGCCGCTGAAGTTCAGCATCGAGTTTGAGATCGCGCCGGAGTTCGAACTGGGCGAGTACACCAACCTGACCATCCACTACAGCGAACCGGAGGTCACGGACGAGGATGTCGCCGCGCGCCTGGAGCAGTTGCGCGACCAGAAGGCCGAATACGTCAACATCGACCCGCGCCCGCTGGAGGACGGCGATTACGGCGCGCTTTCTCTGCGGAGCCTGGACGGGGTCGAAGGGGCGCCGATCGAGCAGGACGAGGTTCAGTTCCACGTGGGCGGCGACGACGCGTTGCCCGAGTTCACGGAGAACCTGCGCGGGGCCACGCCCGGCGACGAAAAGGAATTCGAAGTCCACTATCCCGACGATTACGGCCAGGAACGCCTGGCCGGCAAGAGGGTGCGCTTCCACGTCGTGCTCAAATCGGTCCGCCGCAAGGAACTGCCCGAGTTGAACGACGACTTCGCCAAGGACCTGGGCGACTACCAGAACCTGGAGGAATTGCGCGGCGACGTGCGCAAGGCGATCTATCGCGAGCGGGAGTTCCAGGGCAAGCAGGACTCCAAGAACGAGGCGGTCGAGAAACTGGTGGACATGCACCCGTTCCCGGTGCCCGACGTGTTCGTGGACGGGCAGATCCAGTCCTATGCCGAGCAGTACCTGGGGGCGCTGGCCGCGCGCGGGGTGGACCCGCGCCAGGTGAAGATCGATTGGGAGAAGCTGAAGGCATCGCAGCGCGACCGGGCCATCCGGGAAGTGCGGGCGTCGATGCTCCTGGACCGCATCGCCGACCGCGAGTCCATCGCGGCGATGACCGACGAGGTGGACCGCGAACTGCAGCGCATCGCGCGGCAGGACCGCGAGCCGGTGGCGGCCCTGCGCATGAAGCTCGAGAAGGACGGCACGCTGCGCCGCATCGCCAACCGCATCCGCACCGAGAAGACGCTCAACTTCCTGTTCGACAAGTCGCGCAAGGAAGCCAAGGAGTAGGCACCGGGCCAGAGAAGGTACTACACTGGTCGACAGAGGGCTCCGACGATGGAACGGATTGACAGTCACACAGTTTCGGCCGACCCTGCTTCGGGGCGACCGGCCCCCCCCAAGGCCTCACCTGCTGCGGTTGTCAAACTGCTTGAGCAGTGGATGGCGGAAGACGAAATCGAGCAGCGCGAGACATTCGAGATCCTCCGGCGCGCGCTCGATGAGCGCCGACCGGCGGACTGTAAGCTCTTCCCATGAGCCGGGTTGTCCTGTTGGACGCCGGGCCGCTGGGCCTGGTATCCAATCCGCGCAGCAACCCCGAGGCCGAGGAGTGCAAAAGCTGGCTGGCCTCGCTGGTCCAAAACGGCATCGAGGTAGTAATCCCCGAGATCGCCGATTTCGAGGTGCGCCGGGAACTGCTGCGGGCCAAGCGTGACAAAGGACTGGCGCGACTAAACGCCTTGAAGGCGATGCTCGGATACGCCCCGATCTCCACAGCGGCAATGCTGAAGGCAGCGGAATTCTGGGCTGTTGCCAGAAACAGCGGGAGACCGTCGGCGGACGATGCCGCCCTGGATGCCGACGTGATCCTCGCCGCCCAAGCTGCAGTTATGGCTCAGGGCGAAACGCAGCCTGTCATTGCGACCACGAACGTTAGTCATCTCGAAGTATTCGCCGACGCACGCTACTGGCGGGACGTGCGGTAAAGTCCTTTTCATGGGCCTCTTCGATCAGCCGGAAGACAAGCTTGGGATGACGCTCGCCGCATTCGGAACTGAATACGCTCTTGGAGAGTACGCTCGGGCGTATTGGCGTGCCGCCCGGACAATTACCGAAAGAGGGAGTCTCAGAAGAGAGGAGCGTCCCAATTACGACTGCTTTCCTGTCGCTTACCTTTACCGGCACGCGATCGAGCTTGCGGTAAAGAGCCTCCTCGTTCAGTGCCAGAACGCAACTGGCATACCGACTAAGGCGGTCCTGAAGGGCGGCCACCG
>JAUYBU010000548.1 GCA_030693045.1 Bryobacterales bacterium
GCCCATACCGTTGATGCGGGCGCCCCTGCCCGAGTAGCTGACGCCGCTGGACAGCTTGAGAACCTCCGACACGTTCCGTCTCGACAGGGGCAACTCGGCGACTTGCCTGTTGGTCAGGCTCTCGCGCTGCTCCGACGACGCCGTGGCAATCAGCGGAGCCCCGCCCTCCACCGAGACTGTTTCGGTGATCTGGCCCAGTTCGAGCGTGAAAGGTTGCCGGACGACCTGACTGGCGGACAGCACGATATTCTTGTTGACAAAAGTCTTGAAACCCTGCGCCACGATGGTCAGCGTGTAGCTGCCGACGGGCAAAGCGCTGAAGGCGAATTCGCCGGCCGCTCCGCTGGTGGTGGTCAGGGTGCCGCCGGTTCCTTGGTTCCTTAGAGTGACATTCGCACCCGGAATAAGGGCGCCACTCGGATCCTGCACGCTGCCATACACAGTGGCCGTCGTGACCTGCGCCCAGCCGATAGTCGTAGCGGCCAGGGCGGCAATCACGAAACCTAGCAAAAACGGTCGTGTCACGTACCTCATATGCTTTTCCTCCCGATGAATGTGGCTTTCCATATCTGTTCCCGATGTTGAAGCTTCGGTCTGAAATCGGAAGTCGTTCGCGACTCCGCACCGGCGACGGGTCGGCGCGGTCTCACCACGAAGCTCCATCTGCCCCCTAACTTTCATAGCCAAGCGCAGCCGATAATCCGACGGCTGCTCGAACTACGGAATCCGTTAAAGCTGGCATGCGAAATCCTCCCAGGCGGGCCGCGGGTCCCGCAATGCTGATCGCGGCGACCACTTCACCGAAGGGGTCTCTCACGGGGGCGCCGATGCACTTCAACCCCTCTTCGAACTCCTCCTCGTCCACCGCGTAGCCGCGTTCGCGCACACGTTGCAGCTCCCCCTTGAGCGCGTCAGGCACGGTAATCGTGTTCGCGGTATATCGCTTCAGTCCAGTGTCCTGGACAAAATGATCAAGCTCTTCTTCTGAAAGAAAAGCCAGGAGAGATTTTCCGAGAGAGGAGCAATGAGCCGGGGTTCGTCGTCCCACCGTAGCGGGCGTACGGAGGTTGCGCGAGCTTTCCACGTTCGTGATGGACACGACCTCCCCCTCCCGCAGTATCCCCATGTGCGCCGTCTCGCCGGTGTCTCGAACGAGCTGCGCAAGGAAGGGCTTCGCAAGTCCAGGCAAATCCAGCCTCGCTGCCACCTTGGTCCCCAGTTCCAAGAGCTTCGATCCCAGACGATACTTGCCGCCCGCGCCGTTCCGCTCCACGTATCGACTGCCCTCCAGAACCACGAGCAGTCGGTGGACGGTGCTTCTGTGCAGGTGGAGTCTCCGCGAGAGTTCCGACAAGGCCAGTTCAGAGGCGTGATCGGCCAGCGCATCGAGGATGTCGAAGGCCCGCTCCAGCACCTGGACACGGTAGATGGTACGGTCGCTGATCGAAGAGATCATCATGTGGCATGTCTCACGATGCGAGACATAGATCCATCTGTCAAGACTGAGCATAAGGCATTGTCTGACGCGTGTCAATACCCCGGGGCTTGACATCGAGTGGTCGAGTGCCTCAGACTGGATTTTCAGATCACGGCGGCATGTCTCACATTGTGAAACAGGTTGCCAGGACACGAAGAGCGTGTCTGGGAAACGGGACTTGCCCCTGGAGAGAGGGAGTCAGGCCGAGGAGAAAACATGAGAGCTGCTGAGGTCGTAGTCAAGATTCTGGAGGATGAGGGCATTCGGGTTGCGTTCGGCATACCGGGCGCGGCGATCAATCCGGTCTACAAGTACCTCAAGAGCTCCAAGATCAGGCACTACATCGCCAGACATGAAGAGGGCGCCGTCCACGCCGCGGATGGCTATTGCCGGGCTTCGGGGCGGATGGCCTTGGCCATTTGCACGTCGGGACCTGCGGCCACCAACCTAGTGACGGGGCTGTACACGGCTCAGGCTGACTCCATCCCCTTGGTGGCCATTGCAGGCCAGGCGGCTTCCACTCTCTTCGGGACCGAGCCGTTCCAGTGTGTGGACATCGCCACGATCACCCGGCCGGTAACCAAGGCGGCTTGGTGCGTGACAAACCCCGCGGAGGTTTCAAAGGTGATGCGGGAGGCCTTCCGCACCGCCCTCTCGGGCCGCCCGGGCCCCGTGCTCATCGACCTGCCGCTGGATGTACAGATGGCCGACGTCGATTACCGTCCCGAGCAGGACGGCAGTCTGCCCTGGTCCAAGCCGGAACCTGATCCAGAGTCCGTCAGGCGGGCGGTCGACCTCATTGTCGCCAGCCAAGCCCCCATTATGATCTTGGGTGGCGGGGTGATCCTGTCGGAGGCGACTGCTGAGTTCAGGGCTCTGGCGGAGTACCTCTCGGTCCCGGTGATCATGACCTACATGGGGAAGGGCGGCCTCCCGCCGGACCACCCGCTCAATGCCGGTCACGCAGGCATCCAGGTGGGGCAGCCGATCGGGAACCGGTATTTTCTGGAATCCGATCTGGTCCTCGCCGTGGGATGCCGGTTTGGCGACCGGCACACCGGCAAGTGCGAGACGTACATCGGGTCCAGGAAGTTTATCCACATCGATATTGAACCCACCCAGATCGGCCGCGTCGTGCCGACCGAGTTGGGCATTGTGGCCGATGCCAAGCTGGCGCTGGTCGCCCTGCTGGAAGAAGCCAGGAGGCGTGGATACCGCCCGGAACCCTCCGACAGGGTTAAGCGGCTGCCGGCCCTGCGGGGGGAACTGGCCCGCAAGACCGATTACGACAACGTCCCTCTGAAGCCCCACCGCGTCTTCCAGGAGATCAATCGCTTTTTCCCGCCCAACACGATTTTCACGACGGGTTGCGGCATCACCCAGATCTGGTCCGGCCAACTACAGAACATAGAACGGCCCCGGCGCTACCTGCCCTCGGGCGGAGCGGGCACCCTGGGCTACGAACTGCCGGCGGCGATAGGGGCCAAGGTGGCGTGTCCCGACGACCCCGTAGTGGTGGTGGTGGGAGACGCGGGCCTCCTCTTCATGGCGGAGGAGCTGGGCATGGCGGGACAACACGGCATTCCCATCACAATTATCGTGATCAACAACGGCTACCTGGGCCTGATCCGGCAGAACCAGAAGTACGCCTATAGCTACGAGCACGGGGTGAGCCTCTGGTATGGCGAAGGGGGGATCTACCCGGATAACGTCAAGCTGGTGGAGGCGTTCGGCGGCAGGGGCGAGCGCGTGTATGAAGCGAAGGACCTGGAGGGTGCTTTCGCGCGAGGGATCGACTCGAAGGTCGCGTACCTGATTGACGTGATCGTCGAGCGGGAATGCGACTGCTCGATGGGTGCTTCCATCGACGCCGTGCGCGAGTTTGTGTAGTCCGGCAGTCCTCTGGGCGGGAGTGTGTTCCGCGGAGCGGGTAGAGGGGGGCGGCGGGCACGTTGACTCATCACTTTTGCTACCCGGCGCGGCCTGTTGCCTCATGAAAAATGTTACCCAGCCCCGTGGAAGGGACGGGGGGCAGATTGAGGAGGCAACTGAGTGTGGCGGCAAGACGTGAATTGATTGAGGCGGTGGCGGCTCGCTATCGAGCCGGCGGACGCGAAGGGAAGAAGGAAGGAAATCCGTGATGAATTCGTCAAGGTGACAGGCGTTCATCGTGAGCACCCGATCGGCGTGCTGAAAAAACGCCCGGAACTCGAAACACTCCAGCGGCGAGATCGGCGAACCCGGCCAGCGCTTTGTCGTCTGCCTGGAAGCTCTGCCTCGGGATACGGCCCCGGCACTGCGTGTTGCGCTGGCGGCCGACGGAGGCTGGCTGCGGCGCGCTGCTGGCAGCGTTTGCCGGCTGGCGACATTACTCCCGGGTGAGGGCGGCGAGTTCGTTGGCGCGGCGGATGATTTCGGCGCGGTCTAGGTCGCGGTATTTGGGGGGGAGGAGGCTTTTGCTGGTGCACTCCAGGACCGCGGCTAGGGTTTGTAGCTCGATCTCGGTTGGGTAGGAGGGGGGGACGAAGTCTTCTAGGGCGGCTTTGATGTCTTCGAGGTCTACGGTGGTCTCGTTTTCTAGGACGCTTTTCATT
>JAUYBU010000571.1 GCA_030693045.1 Bryobacterales bacterium
CGGCGGGAAACGCTTTCGACAAGCTCTACGATCGCGGCGTCACTCTCGTCTTTGGCGAGACCACCGAGATTACCGGAGGCGAGCACCTGGTGGCGAAACGTTGCCGCACCCCCGAGATCGCCGCGCGGTTCATGGCCCTCTTCGACCGCTATCAGGCGCTGATCAACCGCCATAAGACCAGCGATCTTTCCGACTCCCAGCCAACCAAGGGGAACATCGCCGGCGGCCTCACCACGATCGAAGAGAAAGCGCTCGGCAACATTCAGAAGATCGGCAGGAAGTGCGTGGTCGACGGCGTGCTTGACAAAGCCGAAGCGCCCACGGGACCGGGCTTGTGGTTCATGGACTCCTCGTCGGCGGCCGCCGAGATGGTCACGCTGGTCGCCGCGGCGGGGTTCGTCGTGCACTTCTTCCCCACCGGGCAAGGGAACGTAATTGGGAATCCGGTCCTGCCGGTGATCAAGCTCTGCGCGAACCCGCGCACGGTGCGCACGATGAGCGAGCACATCGATCTGGACGTATCGGGACTGCTGCGCCGCGAGCTGACGCTGGACCAGGCGGGCGACCTGTTGCTCGAGGTGATGTTCAAAACCGCCAACGGCCGCCTCACCAGCGCCGAGGTCCTCGGCCACCGGGAGTTTGTACTCACCCGGTTGTACGAGAGCGCCTGAGGGGAGAACGCCGCCGGCGGCCCGGGCGCCGGCCGGGCTTGACGCGGCCTCCGTTTACGAATAACTTAGGAATGAGATGGAGCAGGCAACCGGCTCCGGCGGCCGCGGATTTCGCCGCGAATGCGCATTCAGCGATTTTGAAGGCCGAGTCCTGGTCATCCGGTGGATCGACCTCCGGCCGGGCGAGGTAACCGAAGTCTGGGACTTTGCCATGTGGAATCTTGGCCGATGGCTGGCCGACGCCTTCAAGGCCAGCGCTCTGGCCGAGATGAGCCTGTCGGCTTCCCAGGCCGGGGGCGCGGCGATCGGGTCGATGGAACAGCTTCGCTCCAAACTGGAAGACGCCTTCCGGACCCGAAGCCTGGTGGTGGTTCGGCCGGGAAGCAAAGTCGGGGGCGACTCGCAGGGACCCTCGGAAGCTCACCGCACGCCTGGGGGGACCGTTGGGACTCACAGCATTTCGTCGAATCTGCTCGAGGATGGACCCAAGAAGTTCCGCCGCGGCTGGGAGATGAGCGGCCGTTCCGGAATGGCGCTGGTGGCCAAGAAAGCCGACCTGCTGCCGGGAGAGCCGACCGAAGAGCCGCAGGTGGCCGTCTTCTACATCGACCGCTGGCTCGCCAACCCGAAAGAGAAGGCGGCGCTGATCGAGATGTACAAGGCGATCCACGGGTTTGCGGATTCGGCCTGGGGGGCGCCGAGCATTCTCAAGGCCAAGATCGAGGCCGCCTTCGAGAAACACGAACTGGTGATGCTGCGGCAAACCCACGGCGGCGCGGGCGGGGGCGGGACCAAGCGCCGGCACGACAAGCGCGAGGAGTTTGTGCAGCAACCCCGCCGCGCGAAAGTTTCGTCCGCCCCGGCCCGGGCCGCGGATCCGCCGACCTTCAGCCCGAAAGTGGACCTGGCGGCGGTCGCCGCTACCAAGCGC
>JAUYBU010000614.1 GCA_030693045.1 Bryobacterales bacterium
CACCGACTGGCGGAGCCCGGTGAGCTTCTCAAGCGCCGAGACGACGCCCGCAACTTTCTCGAAGAGGGAAGAGACGCGGACGTCGAGGATGTTGCGCCGCGGAGGAGCGTACCGAAGGTCCTCCTGCAAACCGGCCATCAGCTCCAGGCACTCGTTGTTGAAAGACAGCAGCTCCCGAAAGCTGACGTACTTGAACCGGATCTTCTCCTCGACCGAGCCGGCCGGCTGTTGCGTTCTCTCTTTCCGCCACCAGGCCCACATAGGAGGGCTCTACTTGCCTGCTTTGTGGATGTCGGTTTTCGTGATGTTCATCATCCGCAACGCCTGCCCGGGATCTTTGTAGTAGTAGCGCACTTCGTCGCCAGTCCGCCAGGAATCCGCCGGCAAGGCGAAGATCTCGTCGGGCACGGAGAAGGTCACCAGCCGCCGCTGTTTGGAACGGAACACCGTAATCGTCCGCTTGTCGGGGTCCACGACCGGGAACCGCACCCCGGCGACCCGCACATCGTCCCCATAGACATTATCCTGCCGGGCGACCAACGTAAAGTCGATGGTTCTGAATCCCTGTGAGGCGGCGTCGAAGACGACCAGTTGCTTCTTTTCGCAGTCCAGGGCCAGCAGCTTGCCGGCTTCCGGCGCCGGACCCATCTCCCGCTTGTCCACGGGCACTTGGACCCTTAGCGCAGGGAGCACATCGAACTTCGGGTTGGCCCGGTCCAGGTAATTGGAATCCTGGATCAACACGACCAGTCCCTTCGCGCCGTCGAATTCGACGACCTGTCCCTGGTTCACGCTCCCAGAGCCCCCACAACCGAGGGCGACGGCACAAGCCACGGCGGCTGCCACGCCCCAACACGTTCTCGCGGTAGTCATTCGATCCCCCAATCTCAGAGAGCCACCTGGCTCATCGCCCTCTTCTTCTCGGCCCGTTCCGCCCTCACTCCGTTCAGGAATTTCATGAAAATGTACAGGGCCAGAGCGGCGACCAGCCCCAGGATCAGGACCGTGGCGGCGCCGTTGAAGAACGCCCGGACCCCCGGATAGGCGGCGGCGATGATCTTGAAGAGTATAGAAACGGCACACCCGATCACCGCGATCCCGAAGAAAATGCGGATTCCGTAACCCTTTACGTACTTGGTGGCCACCGAGCCAATCTGGGCGCCGATCGAAGCCCCGACCAGCATGATGACCGCCGCCACCAACTCCGTCCGGCCCTTGTAACTGTAGGATGCCGCGCCGTATAGACCCGATATTGCCACCTCGAACAGATCCGTGCCGACGGCGATATGCGTCGGGCACCCCACCAGGTAGATCAGCGCCGGCATGCGGATCAAGCCGCCGCCGATGCCGAGTATGCCCGCCATCAGTCCGGTGAAAAAGCTGACCAGAATGGGCAGCCAGGCGGAACAGCGAACCCCGGCCTTCTTGAAGTGGATGACCGGCGGAATCCTGATCTTGTGCAGGGTCTTGTGCCACTCGATTCCGGTCGATAGCGCATCCACCTCCCGGCCGGCCGCCCGGGCCTCGCGGTCTTTCCTCATTTTCTTGGCGACATCGGTGAAAACCAGCCACGCGATCAAGCTCAGCAGGACCAGGTAGCCGGAGCGGACGTAGATGTCCACTTTTCCGATTCGCTCCAGCCACATGATCAGTTGCGCGCCCGCCTCGAACCCTCCCACGGTGCCCACCACCATGATTCCGCCCAGCCTGTAGTCCACGTTGCCGAACCGGGCGTGCCGGGCCGTGGAGATGAGCGATGGGCCGGCCATTTGCGCGATATCGGTCCCGATCGCGAAGGCCATTGGAAAGCCCAATATGTTCAGGCCCGGGGTGACCATCCATCCGCCCCCCATGCCGAAAAAGCCGCCGATCATGCCAACGCCGAATCCGAGAATGACCAGGCCCGGCCAGAATATTTCAACGCCCGCGATGGGCATCGTGACGAAAAGCCAATCCATGCCGCGTATCTCCTTGTGAAAGCACTCTAGCGATCGACCGCCGCCCCCGCGGCCGCTAATGTTCGGCCAGCACCCTGGATTTCAGATTGATTCCGAGCAGGCGCATGAGCAGGCCCGTCAACGTCCCGAGCAGGAGTCCAAGCAAAGGGATGGTGAGGACGGTCAGCAACGCGAAGTATGCGTGGCTCTCGTTGTACAGATTCGCCGACCAGGCCTCCAAACCGGAAAACTTGCGGCTGTCGGCGACGATGACAATCATCTCGCCTCCACCTCCCGCCGCGAAAACGTTTCCGGCCAGTACAGTCAAAACTGCCGCCGGAACCCCCATGCGTCCGAGCCAGGCTCTCGCACCCATATGCGTCCTCCGGGAAATCGTTATTTCGAATGAAGAGTATAACACCTGTCACTCTTTATTGTCCGCATAACTTTTTGTCGCACTTTGCCGGGACGGGTCGGGAGGGCATGGTTTTCCGCCCCGTGGCCGGCCGGGCGAGCGCAAGAATCGGCTGCCCCGCTCATCGACTTCTGGTAGCCTTGGTTGTGACATGAGACCAGGAGTTTTCTGTTCGGTTCTCCTTTTCCCGCTCTGCGCCCTCGCCGCCGCGCCTTACGATGTCCGCGGCTACGGCGCCAAGGGCGACGGCGCGACCAAGGACACCGCCGCCATCCAATCTGCCATCGATGCCGCCGCCAGGCAGGGAGGCGGCACAGTTTTCGTACCTCCCGGAAACTACCTGTGCGGTACCCTGCACCTCAGGAGCAACATCACGCTCGAACTGTCGGCCGGCGCCACGCTGACCGCCAGCCGGGATCGGAAGGACTTCGCGGAATACGAGAGCCTGCCCTTCAAACCGGTCGACGAT
>JAUYBU010000013.1 GCA_030693045.1 Bryobacterales bacterium
CCTCAATCCTCGTGAAATTCATCCGGGACCGGCTAGACCTGTCCAGAGCCGAAGGAACCAGCATGCTGGCATGATCCGCCCGAATTCAGAACCCCGGACACTCAAGGTCCTTCCACAACGGTTGAAACTCGTCCTCTGCAATCAACGTCAAATCATTAAGGGCGCTGAATATGGCGCGCGCGTAGCTGGGAACGCCATATCCGTACTTCCGGAGAACCACACGCTTCTGCTGTTTTGATGGCGCCGCCTCAAACTGCTGTCTCATCACCGGTGTCCACTCGGCGGAATGAACAATGAGTGCCCGGATGGTCTCTGGCCAGCGCTCCGGCACGGCAGCCAGGATCCTACCGGCCAGGTTGCCCGCCATCGCGGTTGCGGCGCTGGTGTCACGGAAAATGTCGAAGTGCCGAGTGGTCGGATCGCGGTAGGTTGTCAGGATGCCAAGATCGTCTGGACAGTCGCATTGATCGCCAAGTGCCGCCCAGTTGCCGCCTTCGACCACAATGTCCGGCTTGATCGGCCATTTCTCCTCCCACGCCAACGAGGTGCGGCTCGTCGGCGACAAATCACCTGCCGGGGCGATCGGTTCCCAACCAGCATATGTTGGATCGACGAGAGTGGCTTTCTCGGTACAAGCCCCAACCGTGATCGCATTCCACGCCTGTCCCGGATTCTCGATCGATTCAGTCTCATTTCGCGCGGGATAGTGCGCTTTCAAGAGGCCATCACGGATGTTTCCAGCCGAGATCAGCACAAGCCTGCGTGTAGTCGCATCGCCAATACAAAGTTGATCAACGGCGGACGACCATGATGACGGCCGCCCGCGGTTGGTCCCGAGATCACTGGTGACAGCCAGGCAAACTGCACGGCGCCGGGCGGGAGCCTGCACCTCGGCGCGTGCGATCGATTCGGCGGTGATCGCGCCGTACAGCCTGGGCTCGTTCTCGCCTTGATCGGGTAGGATTTTGACGGATTCTAGCCGGTGCGTCAGCGGAACCGGTCCGTGGTCCGCCATTAGTGGCATCAAGTCCCCGTACAGCGCTGTGCCAGCCATGTTTGTTCCGTGGCCCCGATTATCGCCGCCAGGCCAGGTGGGATCATACGTGTGGACATCATCTGGGTCGAGAGCCGGGGCGAGCAAGGGATGAGCCTGCGTTACACCCGTATCGAGAACACACACTGATATGTCCTCACGTTCCGGTCCGGCGAGCCGGCCAACGAGGTCTGTCGCCCAGGCTGCCTGTTCGACGTTTGACCATCTGACGAAGAGAGATGGGGTATCCTTCGCGCGTCGCAGTTCGGCGATGGCGTCGCTGTTTACAAACAGGCGTGCGATCGTAATCTCATTGCCAAAAACCAGGCGAACCTCACGATCGGGAAACCGGAGCCGAAGCCTCTGGATGCGGATCTCAAGGCGGTGCGCAACGGCCTCGAACGACGCGGCATGACCTTGCCGAATCCAGGCCTCCCACCAGATCTGTTGGCCGGCGGCGGGGAGCATCGCCGGATCGTCCGTAAAGAGCGATCGCACTCCCGCAAGCGCCACGTCTTGAATGCGTGCGATGAGAGCTTCGTTCTTCGGCTTGCCCTTCTTCGTATTTTCAGTTCGATACACCTCGACTTTCTTCAAGAAGTGATCGGCGGCTGAGTCCGGAACGAACACGGTCGCCACCGCCGGACTCGTTTCTGACTCCTGGCGCACAGCGGCAAGTTCGATGTGTTTGACCCGGTTTTCGAGCAGTTCGGCTGCCGCTTCTGAGCCTGCTGGTATTTCAAAATCGAAGTACAAGCCCGGCGTCCCTGCCGCCACGTCGGGGTCCCGCTCCAGTCTTAGCGCCGCGCCGGCCGCAAGAGCTCCCCTGAGGGCGATTCGCAGCGCGTCGGCATGCCCGGCACGGTCCCGCTGTGGAAGTCTGCGGCCACGCGCACGACGCTTGCTTGTGTACCGCTCCGCCTTGCCACTCCCTCGCAAGTAAAGGTGCGGCAGGTCGTGCGGGAACTCGGGCATTTAGCGGGAGGCCGCCTTTCGTTCCTGAATTGCCGTCAGAAGAGCTTCTGAAGTGATCCGAGTTGATCCTCCCAACACGGCGTGCTTGGCTGCTTCTTCGCTGGCACGTGCAAGATCGGCATGGCTCAAGCCGCCGGCTTGAGGTAGTATCCGCGACCATTCGACATCGGTAGCTTGAAACACAGCCAACTTACGTGTGAGAACCTCCTTGGCGATGTCGGTGTCGGGGAGCCCGTACTCAATTACGTCATCAAAGCGCCGAAACAAGGCCCGGTCTAGCAGTTCGGGGTGGTTTGTAGCTGCCACAATCAAGCTCTGCGACTTGTCTTTCTCGATCAATTGCAGGAACGAGTTCAGCACCCGGCGAATCTCGCCGACGTCATTCGGTTGATGGCGATGCGCGCCCAGCGCGTCGAACTCGTCGAACAGATAGACACCTCGCGTCTGCCGAATGGCCTCGAAGACGGATCGCAGTTTTGCCGCGGTCTCACCCATGAACTTCGTAATCAGCCCTTCGAGCATGATCGTGAACAACGGCGAGTGCAACTCGCCCGCGAGTGCGGACGCTGTCATCGTTTTTCCAGTTCCGGGTGGTCCGATGAACAGCAACTTTCTGCGCGCGTTCAACCCATGCTCGCTGAGTCTCTTTTGTTGCCGCTGTTCCAACAGAACGCGATTCAGTCGCTCCGACAATGCCTCGGGCAGCGCCATGTCACTCAGCCGGGCACTGGGCGTTTCAACCGAGAGCAGATTAGCGAGTTCGCCCCGCGGCTCTAGGACGATCAACTGGCCAGAGCGGCTCTGGACCGCTGAAGCGCGCCGCTTGGCCTCGTCGATCAGATCCCGCAACTGCTGAGCAATCGACGCGTGGCCCAGGCGCGCCTCGTGAGCCGCTGCCTGCATGGCGACGGACAGGAATTCCTGATCGTCGCCATCAAGATGGCTCTTCAACAGCGCGATCATGTGACGGGCCGCACTCATGGACTACACCACAATCTGTCGGGACAGCGAATCCGGCCCTCCCTGGCATCAAGGGCACTGCCGGCACAAGTTCATCATACGCCACTTCGCCGCCCTGCAGGCGACTATCCTGATGCCCACGGGTGGCGCAAACCAGGCCGGGCACTCCGGCGAACCGCTGCGAGTCGGTCCTGGCATAAGGACGTCCGGACCACATTTGATCGAGAACCGCAACGCCTGCCACTTCATCTCGCGCTCAGGAGGACAGATCCTTGACCGCCATTCCGAGCATAAAGGCGAGCGTGGAAGACGTCCGGACAGTATCGTCGGCGAGCAGTTTGTAGCTCCAAGGATTGCCGAGTTGTTTCTCGTTGGCGAGCTTGCACCATTGGACCGCGGCCCCGGCCTTTTCTTTGACTTCCGAGGAATTCAGCTCGTTCCTGGCTTTGATTTCGATGAGATAGCGGTCCGATTCTGTTTCAGCGACGAAATCGACGGTGTACACCTGACCGCGGCAATGGATGGGCAACTGGCCTTGCGGCGGGCGAATCCATTTCAGCACCTTGTCGTCCTCTTCTAGCGCGATGGCGAACTCCCGTTCCGGGTCGGAGTCGAAGCCGGTGCGGTTAATCACCGATTTCTTAATGCCGCCGAAGAGGTAGCGGCGGATGTCGCTCTTGCGGTCGGGAGGTTCGCGCAGGTCCAGTTCCCCGTCCTTCTGGCGAATTGATTTGGAGAATGACTTGAAGACTACAAATCCGGCGCGGGTCTCGCTGGTGATGACGGTTTCGTCGTAGAGGTGGTCGCGGAGCTGGCGGGCCAGGTCGCTGGCCATCGCATTGCCGTACTGATGGACCAGCGTCGGAAGCTCGGATTCGACTCTTCCGGTGGCTCCAAGGTAAGCCGAGACCAGCCTGAGGATCATCTCCTTGTCCTCGGCGGGGTCGAGTTCCTCCATCCCATCGAACAGCAGGCCCGCCAAATAGGCTACCGGCCGGTCGATCTCTTCGGGACTCAGAACCGCGCCGGTTTCCTGTTCGCCGGTCTGGAGATCCGCCGAACGGAGGCGCTGCTCCACCGCCGAAAAGTCGCTGGAAGGGCGTGCCGAAAACTCCCGCAGTCCGAGTTTGGGCTCGGCGTAGATGCGGATGTCGGGAATGTCGATCTGGAAAACGAGGGCCTCGACCTCTTTTTCGATGCGATCACGCAACTCTCTTGCGATCTTGTCTGCATCAATGGGCTGCGCCAGCTCTTGGGCCGTGGGGAACAGGGTCTGCTGCGCTGGCGCGGGCGCGCCCTGTTCGGGAGCAGCGGCCGCGGCGCCGCCCGCGCGGGCGATGATTTCTTCAATCAGTTTGGCCTTACGCTCCGGGCTCAACAGTTGGCCGCTGTTGGATACCTGCTCTTGTTGCGCGAGACCTTCTAGAACGGCAATGGTCTCCGCCGAGAAGAGAGTGGGAACCTGGATCGACGCCAGTAGTTCGGGTTCTTCTTTGTCGAGGTCCCGGATCGGGTCGCGGAACAGGTCCGCGCGCGCGGCTTTCGCCGCCAGGATCTGCTCATATTTGTCGTGAGAGACGATTGAAAGCCGCAGGATTTCGGGGTCGTCGCGCATCAGCGTGCGAACCTGCGTTTCGGTCAGCGGGAGCGGCAGACGGAGCCCGCGGCCAATGGTCTGCTCCGTCAGGATTTCGGACACCGAGGCGCGCAAGGGAATGATGGTGTACAGGTTGCTGACGTCCCAGCCCTCTTTGAGCATGGTGACATGAACGACGACCTCGACATTGCTGTTGGGGCTTTCCACCTCTAGCAGGCGAGCGACGTTCTCGTCGCTCTCTTCCTTGCTGTTCGGCTTCGAATGGATCTCGATCACCTTGCCGCGGTAGGCGCCGCCCTCGAATTCGGCGGATTCGAGATACTCGCGAACTTCCTTGGCGTGCGCGGTATCGCGCGTCGAGATCAACACGAAGGGCTTCACGCGCGGATAGCCATTCGAGTCGCAAAACTCGGCCAGACGCGCTCGTTTCTCTTCGTGCAGGTGAATGCCGTCTTTGAGTTTGATCTTGTCGATGACGGCCTGGTCGGAGGCCGTCAGGTTCGTGCGCGTCACGACCCGCGGCGACTTGACAAAGCGGCCAATGGCTTCGCCCAGGCTGAAGGAATACAGGATGTTGCCCGTGAACTTGGGCGTGGCCGTGAACTCAAGCCCCAGAACCGGCTTCAGATTGTGGATCGCTTTGAGGGAAGCGGGAGCGCGGTAGCGGTGGCTCTCGTCCATCAGGACGACCAGATCCCCCATCCGCTGAAGCATGGCGGAGAAGCTATCTCCAATGGTTTCCTCGAAGCGGTGGAACTTGAACTGTTGCCGGCCGGCTTCGTCTTTCTCCTGCGAACTGAAGATCTTGCCGATATTGAAGACGAATACGTTGGCGCGGTTGGCTTCCCCGCCGAGCAGCAGTTGCCGGAACTGGCGGTAGTTGTCGCCGTCCCAGACGGCCGGAGGCGGGAAGCCAGACAGGCCTGTAAACATGTACTTGAGGTGGAACGGCTGAAGTTCCGCGCGGAGTTTGTCGTAGATGGTGCTGCCCGGAGCCAGGATGAAGAAATTGCGGTAGCCGCGCGTCTTCCACAAGTCGTAAATGCAGGCGCCCATCAGCCGCGTCTTCCCGACGCCGGTGGCCAGGGCAAAGCAGAAGGACGGGAACTCGGTGTCGAATTCCATCCTTTCGACACCGGCGCGGTCGCGGGCGGCTTGGGCGACGGTGTCGAGCGTGGCCGCGGCGAAATCGGTGACCTCGGCAATGCTGTGCAGCCGGGCGAGCGACTCGCGCTGCGGTTCGCGAAGCGACATCCAACGGCTGATCTGTTCGGGCAGGCTCATGGCGGTCCTATTTGTCCTCCTCGAAAGTGCACTTGGCGAGCAGGTCGCGCGGGATTCTCTTCACTTCCACGTTGTCTGGGACTTTCAGACGCGGCGAACGGCGAGTGGAATAGATCAGCAACGCTTCTTCCGGCCCCAATGTGACGGTGAGCGTGTCGAGGTGTCGCTGGCTCAGGAGTTTCGTGGTGACGTGGAGGAAATGGTGCTCGCTGGAGAAGCCGTGCCACTGCGATTTCGGGGAGTAGCGAAAGTTCTCGATCTTGCAGATGGCGCGGACGAGCATGGCGGCGTTGTACTTGGGGTTGATTACGTAGATGGGGCGCCTGCTGGAGGAGAGGTCTTTGTCCTTGACGAGCAGCGTCTCGGCCAGCCGGTAGAACTTGAAGCCGCCGCCACCGCGCCAGTTGATTGCCTCGGTAACGCTCAGACCATCGGTGCCATCGACGACGCGTCTCAATCGAGGGATTATCAGGGTGCGACAGTGCTCGCCCAACTCCACCATTATCCATCGCCGCAGCATCTTGTGGGCGACCGCACCTGTAGTGCCAGAGCCGGCGAATGAGTCAAGCACAAGATCACCCGGATTGCTGGCAATCTCGATAATCCGCTTCACGAGCCCCTCGGGTTTTGGGGTGTCGAAGACCGCTTTGCCGTCGAAGAGCGCGATTAGATCCTTTTTAGCACCGTCGTTCGTTCCAACTTCTTCCGCTCGCCAGAGCGTTTCGGGGGTCAATCCTTTTTCTTCAGGTCCTTTCAGAAAACGCTTGACGCGGGGGACGTTCTTCCCGCTCTTGCCAAACCAGATGTTCCCTTTAGCGATCTCTTCCTCCATCCGTGGCTGCG
>JAUYBU010000021.1 GCA_030693045.1 Bryobacterales bacterium
AAGAACGACTACACCGGCGCCGCCGAGCATATGGAGAACTACCTCAAGTTCGCCCCCCAGGCGAACGACGCCGCGCAGGTCCGCAAGCAGCTCGAGGAGATTCGCCGGTTCACCGCCGCTCCCGCGCAGCAACAGTAAGACTGGCCACGGATGAACACCGATAAACGCGAATCGTGTTCATCCGTGGCTACCTTCCTCTCCCGGGTCCGTTTTCGCTAGGATGTAAGTACACTGAATGCTTCGATTCGAAACAGCGGGCGAGTCCCACGGAGAGTGTCTGGTGGCGACGCTGGTGGGGTTGCCGGCGGGCGTGCCGGTGTCGCTGGAAGCGGTCAACCGCGAATTGTGGCGGCGTCAGCAGGGTTACGGCCGCGGCGGACGGATGAAGATTGAGACCGACCAGGCCGGGATCGTCTCCGGCGTTCGCCATTCAAAAACCATCGGCTCGCCGGTCGCGTTGATCATTCGCAATCAGGACTGGAAGAACTGGTCCGAGGCGCTGCCGGTGGAGGACGCCGAGGGGGCCTGGGAGAACAAGAAGCCGGTGACGCGCCCGCGTCCGGGGCACGCCGATCTTCCCGGCATAATCAAGTACGACTTCCGCGACGCGCGTTACGTGCTGGAACGCGCCAGCGCCCGCGAGACCGCCGCGCGCGTCGCCGTCGGGGCGCTGGCTAAGGCATTCCTCGCCGGGTTCGGCATCCAGGTGTTGAGCCACGCCGTGGCGGTGGGCGGGGTGCGGCTGGAACGCGCCGCGGCCTGGGAGGAGATCGTCGCCCTGAGCCAGAAGGACGAGGTCCTGCTGGGCTGCGTGGACCCGGAGACCGAAGCGCGAATGAAGGAACAGGTGGACCAGGCCTACCGCTCCGGCGACACCGTCGGCGGCGTTTTCGAAGTGGTCGCACGCGGCGTCCCGCCGGGCCTGGGTTCCTACATCAGTTGGGACACGCGCCTGGACGGCAGGCTGGCGCAGGCCATAGTCTCGATTCCAGCGGTGAAGGGCGTCGAAATCGGGGCGGCGGCGGAGGGCGCGGCTTCCTTCGGCTCGAAGGTGCAGGACACGATTCATTACGACAAGAGCCAAAGGCGCTTTTGGCGCGGGGCCAACCGCGCCGGCGGCGTCGAGGGCGGCATGACCAACGGCGAGATGATCGTGGTGCGGGGTTTGCTGAAACCGATCTCGACGCTGCGGCGGCCGCTCGAGTCGGTCGACCTGGAAACGCGCGAGCCGGCCCTGGCGGCATACGAGCGAAGCGACGTCTGCGTGGTTCCCGCGGCCGGCGTGATTGGCGAAGCCATGACGGCGATGGTCATCGCCCAGGCGATGATCGAGAAGTTCGGCGGCGATTCGCTGGGCGAAACCAAGCGCAATTTCGACGGATATCTGGCGCAGGTGAGAGAGTACTGATGATCTACCCGATTGTGAAATACGGCAATCCGGTGCTGGAGACGCCGGCCGAAACTGTCACCGAGTTCGACACTCCGGAGTTGCACAAACTGATCGCGGACATGTTCGAGTCGATGTACTCGGCGCACGGCCTGGGATTGGCGGCGCCGCAGATCGGCATCTCCAGGCGGGTCGCCGTGATCGACAAATCGGACCGCCAGAACCCGGCCGAGAAAATCGTGCTGATCAATCCGGAGATCGTCCGCGTCGAGGGCAAACAGACCAGCGAAGAGGGCTGCCTGAGCGTCCCCGGCTTTCGCGAGCAGGTCCCGCGCCCCAAACGCGTCACCATCCGCGCGCAGAACGCCAAGGGCGAGTGGTTCGAGACGACCGGCGAGGAACTGCTGGCGCGCGCCTTCCTGCACGAAACCGATCACCTCAACGGCAGACTCTACATCACCCACGTCAGCATGCTGAAGCGCGATCTGATCCGGCGCAAGGTGCGCAAGCTTCAGAAAGCCGGCGAGTGGGGCTAGCGCGGGACCCCGCCATGCGACTGGTCTTCATGGGCACCCCGGCGTTCGCCGTGCCGGCGCTGGAGGCCTGCGCCGCCGCCGGGCACGATGTCGCGGCGGTGGTGACGCAGCCCGACCGGCCGCGCGGGCGAGACCGGCAGCCGGCTTTCCCGCCGGTCAAGGAAGCGGCGCTGCGGCTGGGGCTGGCCGTGCATCAGCCGGAGCGCGTGCGGCGGCCCGAAGTGGTTGAACTGCTCGCCTCCATCGGCGCGCGCGCGATGGTGGTGGTCGGATACGGGCAGATCATCCCGCAGTCGATTATCGATCTGGCGCCGCTGGGCATCGTCAACATTCACGCCTCGCTGTTGCCCCGCTACCGCGGCGCGGCGCCCATTCAGTGGGCCGTCGCCCGGGGCGAGACCGGGACCGGCGTGACCACTATGAAGATCGACGCCGGGCTGGACACGGGCGACATTCTACTGGTTCGCGAGGTGGAAATCGGCATCGAGGAGACGGCGATAGAATTGGCTGGCCGGTTGGCGGTATTGGGCGCCGCGCTGGTTGTGGAAACTCTCGCCGGGCTCGACGCCGGCGTGATCGTGCCGCGCAAGCAGGATTCCTCGCTCGCCAGTCACGCGCCGATCCTCAAGAAGGAAGACGGGCGGATCGATTGGTCGCGCCCGGCGCGGGAAATTCATAACCGCGCGCGCGGGTTTCAGCCCTGGCCCGGCGTGCACACGACCTTTCGCGGCCAGGCGCTGAACATCTGGAAAACGCGCGTGGCCCCGGAGTCCGCTTCCGCCGCCGGTGGGACAATCGTGGCCGCCCGAAAGCGCTTGCTGGTGGCCTGCGGCGGCGGAACGTGCCTGGAATTGCTGGAACTTCAGATCGAAGGGCGAAAGAGAATATTCGCCGCCGACTTCCTTAACGGGCAGCGGGTGAACGAGAATGAGATCTTGGGAGGAATGTCGTGACGCTGCCGCTCGGCTACCGCTACGCTTCGATTAACGCCGGCATTCGGAAAGGCAAGCAGGACGACCTGGCCCTGATCGTCTCCGACGCGCCGGCTTCGGCCGCCGGCGTGTTCACCAGGAACCTGGTGCAGGCCGCCCCGGTCCGATTGTGCCGTGAGAACCTGCGCGTTTCTGGCGGCCGCGCCCGCGCCATCCTGGTCAACGCCGGCAACGCTAACTGCGCCACGCGCACCGGGGATCGCGTGGCGCTGGCCACCAGTCGCGCCGCCGCGAAGCTTCTGAAGGCGCCGGTCGAGCAGATTCTGCCCGCTTCCACGGGCGTCATCGGCGTCGAACTCGACCCGAAACTCATCACCCGGGCGCTGCCCGACCTGGTGCGGAAACTCGCTGGAGACCGTTTCCGGGACGTCGCCAGCGCCATCCTCACGACCGACCTGAAGCCCAAGGCCGCCTACGCCGACCTGTCCATCGGCGGCGGAGTGGTGCGCATCGCGGGGATGACCAAAGGTTCGGGCATGATCCAACCGCGCATGGCGACCACGCTCGGTTTCCTGATGACCGACGCCGCGATTGCGCCGCGCGACCTCAAGCCGATCCTGGCGGCGGCCACCGAGCGCAGCTACAACCGCCTCTCGGTGGACGGCGATACCTCGACCAACGACACGGTGGTGTTGTTGGCCAACGGCGCCTCGGGCCTGAAGCCAAACACAGCCGAGCGGGTGATCTTCCGGGAAGTCCTGGCCTGGTTGATGGAGGACCTGGCCGAGCAGATCGCGCGCGACGGCGAAGGCGCCACCAAGGAAATCACGATCCACGTCTCCGGCGCCAGAACCGAAGACGATGCCGTGCAGATCGCGCGCTCGATCGCCAATTCGCCGCTGGTGAAAACCGCCATTGCCGGTTCGGACCCCAACTGGGGCCGCATTCTTTCGGCGGCGGGCAACGCGGGCATCGCCTTCGACCCGTCCAAGGTGGACATCTACCTTCAGGGCCTGCGGGTCTGCAAGAACGGTCTGGCGGCCGATTTCGACGAATCCGCGCTATCGCTGAAACTGGACGCGCCTTCGTGCCTGATCCGCTTCGTCATTCAGGGCAAGGGCAAGGGCGAGGCGCGGTTCTGGACCTGCGACTTCACCAAGCGCTACATCGAAATCAACGCGAGCTACCGGACCTGATGCTCGCTCTGCTCTTAGCCGCCGCCCTCGCCGCACCGACTTCGGCGCCGCAACTGAGCCGCGACCGTCAGGGAGCGGTGCGAGCGGCCGAACCCGCCATGATCGGAAACGGCGCCCGCGTGGGCTATGGACGTCCCACGCGCGGCCGGCTCAGCGTCGGACTGTGGGCCTATCCGGCACCGATCGATTTCGACCAGGACGGGCGCATGGACCTGATAGTCGGCTGCACGGACCGCCCGTCCAACGGCATCTACCTGTTCCGCAACATCGGCACGAACCGCGAGCCGCTGTTCGACCGCGGCGTCTGGCTCGGTCCCGGCAAGAAAGACCTGGTGGTCGCCGACTTCAACGGCGACGGCCTTCCGGACCTGGTCACCAGCGGCGGCTACTTCAGCGACGTCCGCCGCAACGCGCTCTCGCGGTTCGTCCCGGTGAAGCTGGCGCGCAGCTACCACGTGGGCCGCGACGACCTCTGGCATCCGGTGGATTGGGACCGCGACGGACGCATCGACCTGCTGGTGGGCGTCAGCGACTGGCGCGAGTACGGCTGGGACGACGCCTACAACGCCAAGGGCGAGTGGACCCGCCCGCCCATCCACGGCTACGTCTACTTCCACCGCAACATCGGCACAAACGAGAATCCGTTCTACGCCGAGCCCGTGCCGGTCGTGGCCGGCGGCAAGCGCATCGACCTGCGCGGCAGCCCCGCTCCGAACCCGGTGGACTGGTTCGGCCGCGGCCGACTGGACCTGATCGGCGGCGACTTCGTCGACACCAACACGCTGTTCGCGAACACCGGCACGCGCGAGAAACCGCAACTGGCGGCCGGGCGTCTGCTCGAAGCCGGCGGCCAGCCAATAAGAATGGAACTCTGCATGATCCAGCCGCGCGTGGTCGACTGGTTCGCGGACGGCCGCTGGTCGCTGGTGGTGGGGGAAGAGGATGGCCGCGTGGCGTTTTTCGAAAACAGCGCGCCCAAGGGCGAAGCTCCGCGCCTGAAACCGCCGCGCTACTTCGAGCAATTGGATCCCTATCTCAAGAGCGGCGCGCTGGCCCGCCCCGTGCCGGTGGATTGGAACGGCGACGGCAAACTCGACATCATAGCCGGCAACTCGGCCGGCTACGTGCAGTACTTCGAGAACCTCGGCACCACCACCAGGCCGGTGTTCGAAGACCGCGGCTATCTCAAGGCCGCCGGGGAAACCATCCGCATCCTGGCCGGCCCCAACGGCTCGATTCAAGGCCCCATCGAAGAGAAGTGGGGCTACACCAATCCCTGGGTGGCCGATTGGGACCTGGACGGCAAGCCCGACCTGCTTCTCAACAGCATCTGGGGCGAAATCCTCTGGTATCGCAACGCGGGCACGCGCCGCGCGCCGGCGCTGGCGGCCGCCGAACGTGTCGAAGTCGAATGGGACGGCCCGGCGCCCAAGCCCGCCTGGAACTGGTGGAACCCGCGCGGCAAGCAACTGGTCACCCAATGGCGAACCACGCCGCGCGTGGTGGACTGGAATCGCGACGGTTTGCCCGACCTGGTGACGCTCGACCACGAGGGCTTTCTGGCCTTCTACGAGCGGTTCCGCGACGGCGGCAAGCTGAAGCTGAAGCCGCCGCAAAGGATCTTCCTGGACCCGCAGGGCCAGCCCCTGCGCCTGGCCGAAAAGCGCGCCGGCGCCAGCGGCCGCCGCAAGATCGACCTGGTGGACTGGGACGGCGACGGCGACCTGGATCTGATCACCGACGGCGAAACCGCGGTCTGGTACGAGAACACCGGCTCCCAGCAAAAGCCCGTGTTCACGTTTCGCGGCAACCTGACCGGCCGCCTGCTGCCCGGGCACAACCC
>JAUYBU010000037.1 GCA_030693045.1 Bryobacterales bacterium
CAGCCAGGCTGCGATGGAACGGATGTCGGCGTCGGTCAGGTTCTTCCCAAGCTGGTGCGTTCCCATCTTGCGAATGGCGTCGTCGAGCGTTGCGATCGAACCGTCGTGGAAGTACGGCGCGGTGCGCGCGACGTTGCGCAGCGACGGCACCTTGAACAGGAATCTGTCGCCGGCCTTCTTGGTGACCTGCTCGCGGCCCAGGTCGGCCGGGTTGGGCCAGGGGTGCACCATTCCGAGTTTCTGGAAGGCGTTCCCGCCCACGTAAGCGCCATTGTGGCAGGCGGCGCATCCGGATTCGACGAACTTGTTGAAGCCGGATTTTTCGGCATCCGTGAGCGCGCTCGGATCGCCCTTGAGTAAGCGATCCCAGCGCGACGGCGTGATCAAGCGCCGCTCGAAAGCGCCGATGGCTCGGGCCAGGTTGTCGAAGGTGATGGGATCCGGCTGGCCCGGAAAGGCGCGCTTGAAAAGGTCCGCGTATTCCGGAATCGATTTCAGCATCGCCTCGACCTCGGCCGCCGACGCCATCGCCATCTCGACCGGATTGAGCACCGGCCCCTTGGCCTGCTCTTCGACATCCGGCGCGCGCCCGTCCCAGAACTGCGCGAAATGTCCGGCGGCGTTGTAGACGGTGGGAGCGTTGCGCGTGCCTTTCTGTCCCCGGTCGCCGGTCGAGACCGGCGCGCCGTCGACGCCGTAGCGATCCAGCGGATGGCAGGTATTGCAGGAAATGTCCCGGTTCCGCGACAGGCGCGTTTCGTGATACAGCGTGCGTCCCAGGTTGACCTTGGCCTCGGTGATCGGATTGGCATCCGAGGAGACCGCGGCCGGCAGCGCGCGGAACAGCTTCAGTGCGCCGGGGTTCACCGTGACGTTCTGCGCCGCCACAAACAGCGGCGCTAACAAAAGCAGTGCGGCCGATGGTTTCATGGGAATCAACTCGCGGCGTAGCGCCGGACGGTCTTCTCATTCAGCTTCACACCGAAGCCGGGCCGGTCGGTTACTTTCAGAATTCCGTTTTCGAGCGCTTCGGGCGGGTCGATCAATTCGGCGCGCCACGGCACTTCGCCGAAGGAGAATTCCAGGATCAGGAAATTCGGCATGCCGGCGCAAACCTGCGCGGCGGCGAGGTTGCCGATGGGGCTGGCCGGGCCGTGCGGCGACACCGGGACGCCGGCGGCTTCGGCCAGCGCCGCGATCTTCTTAAGTTCCAACATGCCGCCACAGTACTTGACGTCCGGCATCGCGATGTCCACCGCCTGCGCCGCCAGGTAGGGCAGGAAGCCTTTGACGCCGCGAATGGTCTCGCCGCCCGCCGTGGGCATCTTTGCGGCGCGGTTGATGGCGGCCAGGTTTTCGACCGGGCGCGCGGGCGTGGTCTCTTCCAGCCAGAACAGGTTCAACGGCTCGAAGCGCCGCGCCAGATCGAGTCCGCCTTTTACGTCGAAGTGATTGTGAACGTCGATGAGCAGGTCGCGCTTGGGCCCGATGGCGCGGCGCACCGCGGCGGCGCGATCGATACCCAGTTGCGTGAACTTTTCGGCGGTGGCCGGGTCCGGCTGGCGCGGCATGTCGTCGAAAGGGGCCAGCTTCACGGCGTCGAAACCGGCGGCCACGGCCCTTTCCGCCATGCTCGCGAAACCCTCGGGCGAGCGGTCTTCGGTGGAGCGGTTGATGTTGGCGTAGTTGCGAATGCCATCGCGGATCTTGCCGCCGAACAGGGCCCACGCGGGCACGCCCGCCGCCTGCGCCTGAAGGTCCCACAGGCACTGTTCCAGGGCGCTGAAGGCGACCGTCGCGGGCTGGCCGCCGGCCGCCATGGCCGGTTCCGCCGCCTGCCGGAAGCGTTCGACCTCCCACAGGCCGCGGCCGCGCAAGATCTCGAAAAACTGGTTGAGATGCTTCACGGTTTGCTCGTCCCGGCCGTGCGAGGCGTCGCCCAAGCCGGTCAACCCGGCGCTGGTGCGCAACCGGGCCAGCACCCAGTCGCCGCGCCGGTTGACCTTCACACGGAAGATCTCCAGGCCGGTAAGTGTCACATTGGGGAGGGCCGAGGCCAGGGGCGCCGAAATCAGCGCGCCAGCCAATTCGCGTCGTGTCATCAGCAAGGATTTTAGCAGGGTTGGGCGGCCGAGCGCGCTCGACAATCCTAAGTGGATTTGTTATTCTACAGTTAGAGGCAGAAGTCACCGATGGCATTCAAACCCCCATTCGCTTCCAACGCTCAGGTGGAGCACAACAAGTTTGGTTTTGGCGCTGTAGTCTCTTGCAGCGAGGAACATATTGTCATCAAATTCGACGAACACGGCGAGAAGAAGTTCATCGCCGGCATCGTTCTTCCTAACCTGAAGAAAAGCGACCGCACGCCGCCACCCGAGAAGCGCGCCCGCGCACGCAAGCCGAAGGCCGCGGTGGTGGTTGTACCGGTTGCCGTCCAGCAAGCGGCTTCCTGACGCGCGACGGCGGCGGGAACGCCTTTTGCCGCTCTGATACACTGGAAGTCTCCCATGAAGTTCGGCGTAGTTGTCTTCCCTGGCAGTAACTGCGATCACGACGCGCTCTATTCCGTGTCGCAAAACCTGGGCGAGCAGGCCGGGTTCATCTGGCACGACTCGACCGAGCTGGGGCTGGTGGATGCGGTGGTTCTGCCGGGCGGCTTTTCCTATGGCGATTATCTCCGCTGCGGCGCCATCGCCAAGTTCTCTCCGGTGATGGCGGCGGTGAAGAAGTTCGCCGCCGGGGGCGGGCTGGTGCTGGGCATCTGCAACGGATTTCAGATTCTGGTGGAATGCGGCCTGTTGCCCGGCGCGCTGATCCGCAACCGCGATCTCAAATTCATCTGCAAGCCGGTGGAACTGGTAACCGCGACGGCGAATTCCCCCTTCACCAACCGGGCGCTCGAAGGCCAGAAACTCACCTTCCCGATTGCGCACGGCGAGGGCTGTTACGTCGCCGACCAGCGCACGCTGGACCAGTTGGAAGCGGAAGACCGCGTCGCCTTCCGCTATGTGAATAACCCGAACGGCTCGGCGCGCGACATCGCCGGCATTCTCAGCCGGGAGCGCAACGTGCTCGGCCTGATGCCGCACCCGGAACGCGCCGCCGATCCGCTGATGGGCTCCGTCGACGGCCTGGTGGTATTCCGCTCGATGGTGGCCGCGTTTGCCTGCGCCGGATAAACCATGAGCGCCATCACACCCGAAATGGTCGCGGCTCACCAGTTGAGCCCGCCGGAATACGACAAGATCGTGTCGCTGCTGGGCCGCGAGCCCACTTACACCGAGCTGGGCATCTTCAGCGTGATGTGGAGCGAGCATTGCTCTTACAAGAGCTCGCGCCTGCACCTGAAGAAGCTTCCGACGCGCTCGAAGCTGGTGGTGCAGGGGCCGGGCGAAAACGCCGGCATCATCGACATCGGCGGAGGCTGGGCCATCGCCTTCAAGATCGAATCGCACAACCACCCGAGTTTCAT
>JAUYBU010000043.1 GCA_030693045.1 Bryobacterales bacterium
CGGGCGTGCCAGCGTCGAGGTTTCGGCTGGAAGCGATGGAGCAGGGAATGGCTGTACGGGACGCTGGGACTGTTTTCGGAGTACCGCGTCTCGTATCAGCCGTCGAACTCGGCAGTCGCTCCGGTCTGATAGGTCCCATAATCCTGGATGTGAAATGTGCAGGAGCGCGTAGTGCGGGAAATCCGCTCGCTGCGTGCGAGGTGGCGGGGGCTGGAATCCGGTTCACGGTTCGGCTAGTGAGGCACTCCCAAAGGAAACGGGGAGCAATGGATAGACCGGACCTACGGAATCACGGCGCCAGTCCTCGACCCTACCCAGGCTGACGCATTTTTGGGCGGCGGCGACGGCTACTTCTTGAAGAGGCTGTCGAAGGCGGCGCGGGCTTCGCTGGGCTTGGTGGTGGGCTCCAGCACGCGCTGGGCAACGGCCACCGAGGCCGCCGGGGCGACGTCGCGGGCCACCGTCACGCGAGTCGAGAACAGATCGCACTGGTTGGCGGCGTCCTTCACCACCAGGCGCGCCGGAATCGGCTTCAGGCACTGGAACCGGGTCGATGGTTCGAAGTAAGAGCACTGCTTGCAGCAGTGCAGCGCGGCGTTGCACTTGGGACAGGTTCCCTTGAAATCGACGCCGTTTGGCAGCGTCACCGAGCAACTGTAACAGCGCGAGGCCGCCACAGTCTGGACCAGTCTCGGCAGGCGGGGGCCGGTAATATCAATCGGCGGGCGCGGCCCGGGAGTTCTGGAGCGGTCTTCGCGGACGCTATCGCCCACGAACTCGTTCCCGCCCATGTAGCCGCGTTGTTTGTACTTGCGATCTGCATCCATAGCAGTATGGACGCCTCCTTGGAGCTTCGTTTTCCTTCTCTGGGCGAGTGCCTCGGGCGATCCGGAAATGGACCTGTCACGGTCGCGAAGTTTTTGGTGAATCGCTGCGAGAACCTTGGGAACAACTCCAGGCTGAACCTGGAATTACGTCAAATCCTTATGTACCACGGATTGCGGCTGAAATCCAGTACTATTTTACCTGACCTGCGGCTGGTCCAACCTCAACTCCATTTTAGCAGGGCATTGCAAGGCCGCGTGAGCGGGTCGTCGGAGTGGTTCGGGCTGATCCGCAGGCAATAGCCCAAACGCCCGGTGTGGGAGGGCACGAACTCCCTGGCGAAAACCACCGCTGCGCCTTGCTGGCCGGCCGGCGGCAGGCTCAGCACCTCAGTCCGCTCGAGCCGCCCGCCGCTTCCCACGCTCCCGATCACCGCCTCGACGCGCACGTCGTCCGGTTTCAAGCCGGCCAAGTCCACCACCGCGCGCAAAGGCATTGGCTGGCCGCTCAACAGGGCGCCTTCCGGCTCCGGCCCGATCTCGATGAAGTGGACCCGCTCCCACACGCTATGGACTCCGGCTATCCACTGCGCCCGACGCCGGACGCCGGCGAAAGCATCCTGCCGGATGGTCTGATAGGCCAGGTGCGCCGGTTCGTAAAGCTGGGACATGTACTCGCTCAGCATCCGCAGGCAGTTGAAGCGCGAACTGAGGTTCACCAGCGACTGGCGCATGCGGCGCACCCACTCTTCCGGCACGCCCTCACTGCGTCCGCCATAGTACAGCGGCACGATCTCGTTTTCCAGCAGCGAGTAGATTGCGCTGGCGTGGATCTCGTCCTGGTCTTCCGCGTAGGGCTCGCGATCTCCGATGGCCCAGCCTCCGGACACCTCGTAGGCCTCGTCATACCATCCGTCCAGGATGCTCAGGTTGAGCACACCGTTGAGGCCGGCCTTCATGCCGCTGGTGCCGCAGGCCTCTTCGCCGCGGCGCGGGTTACTGAGCCAGAGATCGACACCCTGCACCAGTTCGCGGCCTACCTGGATGCCGTAGTCCTCCAGGAAAACCAGGCGGCGGTTGATCTCCGGGTCGCGCGACAATTGCACGATCTCGCGAATCAGCGACTTGCCCGGATGGTCCTTGGGATGCGCCTTGCCGGCGATGACGATCTGCACCGGCATATCGGGATTGGTAAGGATCTTCTTCAGCCGCCGCACATCGCGGAACAGCAGCGTGGCGCGCTTGTAGGTGGCAAAGCGGCGCGCGAAACCGATGGTGAAGGCGTCCGGATCGAGCACTTCGCCCAGCCGCCGCACCTCCGCGGCCGAGGCTTTCCGCGCCGCGGCGGACGCCGTCACGCGCTCGCGAACAAAGCTGATGAGCCGGCGCTTGCGCCGTTTGTGCGCCTCCCAAAGTTCGCCGGAGGGGATGTCGCGGACCAGGTCCCAGGTCTGCGGCTCGTCGTAGCGCTCGCGCCAGTCCGGCTGGAGGTATTGGTCGTAGAGCAGGGCGAAATCGCCATTCAACCAGGTGAGCAAATGGACGCCGTTGGTGATGGATGTGACCGGAATTTCCCAGGTGGGAAGCTGCGGCCACAGGCTCTGCCACATTTCCTGAGACACGGTCTGGTGAAAGCGGCTGACGGCGTTTCGATACGCCGAGGTGCGAAAGGCGGCCACGGCCATCGAGAACGGCTCGTGCTCGCTGGCGGCGTCAACCCGGCCGAGCGTAAGCAGGGCTTCGAACGGAATGCCGTTCTCCCGGCAATAATCCTGAAAGTACTCATACATCAATCCCGGCGCGAACAGATCGATGCCGGCGGGGACCGACGTGTGGGTGGTGAAGACGTTATTGGACCGCGACGCTTCCAGCGCCTCGTCGAAGCTCAGCCGCTCCTCCTGCATGAGCAGGCGGGTGCGCTCCAGCGCCAGGAAAGCGGAGTGCCCCTCGTTCATGTGGAACACGGTGGGCCGCAATCCGGCGGCGTTGAGAGCGCGCATGCCGCCGATGCCCAGCACGATCTCCTGCCGGATTCGAGTGTGGACGTCGCCGCCGTAGAGCTGGTCGGTGATCTCGCGATGTTCGGCGAGCGCGTTCTCGGGAATGTTGGTATCGAGCAGATACAGGGAGACGCGGCCCACTTGCATCTGCCAGACCTTGACCAACACCTCGCCGGCCGGAAGCTTCACTCCGATCAGCAGGTCGCTGCCGTCGGCGCGCCGCACCGGAGCCACCGGCAGGGTGTAGAAATCGTTGACCGGGTAGCGTTCCTGCTGCCAGCCGTCGGGATTCAAATACTGCTGATGATAGCCCTTCTGGTACAACAGGCCGACCCCGACCAGCGGGATGCCCGAGTCGCTGGCGGCTTTCAGATGGTCGCCCGAGAGAATGCCCAGCCCCCCCGAATAGATCGGCATGCACTCGGCCAAGCCGTACTCCATCGAGAAGTACGCCACCAGCTTGTCGGAGGCGGGAGCGGGCCGCTCCAGATAGGCGTCCAGGCGTTCGCAGGCCCGGCGATACAGGAACACGTACCTGGGATCGGCGGCGGCGCGCTGGAGCGCGGCTTGCGGCAACCGGCCCAGCATCAAGACGGGGTTGTGACCGCTTTGGATCCACAGGGGCGGGTCGAGCCGCCGGAACAGGCGGCGGATGCCGCTGTCCCAGGTCCACAGCAGATTGTAGGCGAGTTCGTTCAGCCGCTCCAGCTCTTTTGGCAGGGCCGGGCGAACAAGGAACTCCTTAAAGCGGGTGATCTGGAAATGCATTGCGATTAAACTTATCATACGATAGCAGGTGTAAGTCTGCATCGCGTCTCGGCGTCGATCCCCTATGCGTCCCATTGCACTCGTGCTTCTGGCTGTGTCGCCCATGGCGGCTGAAACCGGGCTCTGGAAACTGCTTCAGGGCGTCGAGCAACGCTACAACGGCGCCCGAACTTTGCAGGCGCTGTTCGAGCAGAGCTACAGCGCGGGGGCGCGCGGCCGGCGCACCGAGAGCGGCGAGTTGTTCCTGCGCAAGCCCGGGCGGATGCGCTGGAACTACTCCAGCCCGCCCGGCAAGCTGTTCGTCTCCGACGGCAAGGACATATACTTCTACACTCCCAACACCAACCGCGTGGAGAAGATGAAGCTCAAGGAGAGCGACGATCTGCGCGCGCCGCTGGCCTTCCTGCTGGGCCGGCTGGATTTCAAGCGCGACTTCGGCGAGATCCGCTCGCGCCCGGAAGGCGCGGGGCAGTGGATCACGGCGCTGCCCAAGTCCGACCGGCTGCCCTACCGGCAGGTGGAGTTCCTGGTGACGCCGGGGTTCGAGATCCGGCAGCTCAGGATCGCCGGGCAGGACAATTCGGTGATCGAGTTTCGCTTCGACCGCGAGAAGCTGAATCCGCCTTTGAGCGACGCGCTGTTCAAGTTCCAGGCGCCGCCGGGGGCGGAGGTGGTGGAGGCGGCGCGGTAGCCGGGGACGGGCCGGAGTTTCAAGGTTACGTAGCCTGTTGGAATGGGTCTTCGGCCCGCGAACCTTCATGAAGAACTCCGGGAGACCCAGGGGATTCCCCGATGTGCGAGGTGGTTCTTCGACCCTGTCCCCGAAATTCCGTCACTCTTCCTCAACTCCGAGGCCAGCGTTTTCTCGATGAGTTCCGGCGTGAGTGGAACCGCGAGCCCATTCGACCGGTTCCCGGCGCCTTGATCGGTTGGCCGGGCGAGTGAGTTACCGTCGGGTCCGGCCTGGTCCGGCCACGCTGTAGAGTTACTTCCTGGCGGCTGGACGGGCAGTCCTGCGTTGGTCGCATTCGCGGACCAGGCAATCCCAATCCATGACGTCGAGCATCTCTTGTGGGGTGGCGCCGGCGCACGAGAAGCGCTTCGAATAGGCGGTCAGGGTCATTCCGTACTTCTCGTGGTAGCCGTGAATCCGGCGCTCGATTTCAGCATCCGGCATCGCCGAATAGTCGATTTCCGTGCGGCCGTTCTCGGAAGACTCGATTACACTGTGCCTGCTCATCGTTCGATTACCTCGCGAATACTATCAACATGCTCGTCGATGATCTGCCTGATCTCTTCGACGGCTGCGTCGAGGTCGCCCTTTTTCGCACTGCGGAGTTTCAAATGGAAGTGCGGCGACGACACGTTACGGCCCCTCTTCCATTCGTGGCTATCGTACCTGATCTCATCGTACCACTCGCCGTTTTGCCTGTAGAATGCGATTGTGTATCGGGTCGCGACACCGTCTTCGAAGTCGACTCGGTTCAGGCACTTCCAGCCGGAGTGTTCAGTCGCCTGGCCCATTAGCAGCTACGATATACAGCCGCGCATAAATAAAGGGACATTCTGGTTAACAAAAAGGGAGCAGATACGAACGGATTAGTTCCGGGTTGGATTGCATCTCTGCGAACACTCTCGACAGGGTGCCGACCAGTTCTGTTTCAGTCGCGAAGTAACGATTGTGGGTCCCGGTCTTCCGCGTGTGTTGCCAGAGCCGCTCCGTGGGATTGAACTCCGGCGAGTAGGGTGGCAGTTGATGTACGTCCAGCCAGTGGCGATTCGAGGCGAACCAGCGCCACACGCCGGCATCCTTGTGATAGGAGGCGTTGTCTTGAATCAAAATCGCTCCTTGCCGACGGTAATGCCGCGCCAGTTGTTTCAGGAAGACCAGGTAGGTGGCGGCGTTGAAGACGGTGTCCTGCCGGTAATGGAAACGAGCGCCCCACAGTTCGATGGCGCCCAGGATCTTCACGCTTTTTCGTTCTCCCGTCACCGGAACTTCGGGCGGATGACCGACGCGGCTCCAGGTGGCATGCAGCGTGGAATCCTGCCGGAAGCTGGCTTCGTCGGTGAAAATCAGCGCGCAGCCTTCGTTTCGGGCTTTTTTTTTAAGGTTCGGATAGGTGCGGCGGTGCCAGCGGTCCTGTGCGCCGACGTCGGCGCGCGCCAGAACGCGGCGGGGCCGCTGTACAGAGAAGCCCAGGCCGTGTAGCAGTTTCCGCACGTGGCCGGGATGGTAGGCCACCCCGAACTCTTCCTCAATGATCCAGGCCAGCATGGGCGAGGTCCAGAGCCCCGTATCCAAACCGTAGGCTACCGGACCACTGTCCAGAATGTCCTCCAGTTGGGTGCGTTGCTCCGCCGTCAGAAGCGGCGGCCGTCCGGACCGGCATCCCTCCAGCAATCCCTCGACTCCGTAGGCTTCATACAGTGACAACCACTCGGACACCCTGGATCGCGGTGCCTTGAGAATCTGGGCCAGTTCCCCGCTCGTGCGGCCTTCGGAGTTGAGGACAACGGCCTGCAACCGCTTCGCCACCCGGTAGATGCCGTCCCGTTCCGCTTCCTTGCCGAGGCGGACCAGTCGGCTCTGTGTCTTCGGGTGCAAACGCAAAAGTCGTGGGAGCATGGCCACTCCTCCTACGACAAGTATGCCACAACCGGGGCCCTTATGTCCTTTTAATTATGCGCGGCTGTATACATTGCAGCAATCACGCGCTCAAACCTCGCTCACCGTAGACCGGAGAGATCTCCAACTCTAGAGTGTCTATTGTTGCAAAGCAACGGATCGGTTGTACCTGATAAGGACGGAAGGTAGAACTCGCGAGCCCATGGAGGATTAGTTTCGTTCATTCTGGTATTCTAGAACGTCCGACGCAGACCTTTTCCTCCCCCCGAACGGTGTCAACCAATAGTGCGCCGGGCACTAAGCGAAACAAGTTCGCGGTAGATGTTGTGCCGGGACTGACACCTGTCTTGGCGACATCGTGGATTGAGTGCGCGCTGTCTTCGCGCAGATGTTCCTCATTGAGACTCCCGGGGGCCGTGATTCCTTCCCCATAATAGTGTTGAAGGCGTGTGGGGAGTTACGAGCTCTTTACGTGTTGCAGCCGCGAGAAACTCTTCCGATGGGTGACAGGTGACCCACGGATCGAGGGCTGCCTGTCCGTGTCCGCCTTTGTCCTCTTAGCATCGATAGAAGGCCGACAAGTCGACAGTGTGTACCATGTCGGCGCCAAGACGCGCGAAGTGCTTGACCGTAAACCAGGCATGCAAGGGAGGGCAACAGCAACGACGAGTGGGTCAGATGCCGAGGTGGACGCACCTGCCGGTAGCTCGAGTCTATCGCCAGTCCCCCCACGATGACGAGATGTTGACAACACTTTGTCTTGGGTGGCACGGCGGGTCGCGACCGGATTCTCGACAGATTCCTGGAGGCAGGTGATCATGTCTGCCGTTGTGATTATCCACAACATTCCGATTCATTACAAGCACCTTCTGTTTTCTGCGTTGGTTCATGACGGCATCGATCTTGATGTCCTGTTTCTTGCATCTGGCAGCAAGGATCGGATCGAGTACCCGGACTTGCTCAACGCAACGTATCGCTTCCGGATCGGATTCGATGGGCCATTCGAGGCCATCCCGTTCTGGGGGTCGGCCAGATACATCTGGCGTTCCTTGAGTGAGTTTCAGCCGCGCGCTGTAATCATCGGCGGATGGGATCATGTTGGAGCCTGGACGGCCTGGCTGTGGTGTCTTCTCCACCGATGCCCGGCGATTTTCTGGGGTGAGTCCAACTCCTTCGATCGTCGGCGGGTACTTTGGAAAGAACTGGGAAAGAAGATCTTTCTTCGGCAATTCGTTGCTTGTCAGGTTTACGGAACTAGCAATGCCGAGTACCTCACCCAGCTAGGAATGCCCTCTGAGAGGATCTGGGTCAAGCGTGCAGTTGCGGACGTGGAACTATTCAGACTCACGAATAACCGAGAGAAGCGTCGGAGTCCGCGGAAAGTTTTGCTGTTCGTGGGTCGACTGGCGCCTGAGAAGAACCTCGAATTTGTTTTGGCTGCGCTCCCTCGGCTGTCCCCAGCGGCAAGGCGCGGGCTGCTGTTGCGCATTGTTGGGTATGGCCCACTTGAGAATTCGCTGCGCTTGCAGGCGGAGAGTCTCGGATTGAACGATATTGTGGAGTTTGCGGGCCCCCGGAGGCACCGGGAATTGCCTGAGGCCTACCATTCTGCTGACGTTCTTGTACTACCAAGTACGTCGGAGCCCTGGGGTTTGACAGTGAACGAGGGGATGCTTTGCGGGCTGCCGGTGATCGTCTCGGACCGTTGTGGGTGCGCCCGTGACCTTGTCAACCCCGAATGCGGTTGGTCGTTCGACCCTTACGATCAGGCGAGCTTCTGTCGCATTTTGGAGGGTGTCGAAGCGATGCCGCTTGACGATATTCGAAGAATGGGGCGGAACGGGGCGGAGCTGGCACTAGAGTATAGCCCCGAAAAGTGCGCGGAGAGAGTGCGAGGCTGTCTTGAGTTCATTCGTTCGTGACGGAAGGTAAAGAAGTTTTTCCGCAGATCTTTCGGGGACACTTATTGTGCTCTCGGTCATTCATCTGAGTCCCAGTGTCGCTATACAGCCGCGCATTACCATGGAGACATCAGGCGATCCGAAAACACCGTAAACATGGCCATTTGGCGATGCTTAGATGTCCCTTGAATTATGCGCGGCTGTATAGACGTTCCTTTGGGCTTGGTGCAGTGGCGTTCAGTCTCGCTAGAGCACAACTGCGGCAAGAGTGGGACACGCGTGTGTGGTCGCTGGACAGATTGCTGGATGTTATCGAACAACCTGAAGGCAACGGTTTTCCTCTGGAGCGAGTGCGGACCTTCAGGACAATCGGCCCTGCTGCGTGGGGTTGGTCACATGGCCTTCAGGTGGCGCTCTCGGGTCTGAGAGACGCCGCCAGTTGCGTGGTTCACCAACACGGTATCTGGACGAGCGTCTCCGCTGCGACTCGTTCATGGCGTGTGCGGCGTCGAGGTATTTCGGTGGTTGCGCCGCATGGAACTCTTAGCCCGTGGGCTCTGCGGCGCAGTAGCTGGAAGAAGGCACTGGCTCTTCTGGCTTACGAGCGCTCCAACCTGCGGTACGCGTCGTGTCTACATGCTCTCAGCGAGACTGAAGCCCGTAGCTTTCGCGGCTTCGGTCTCACAAACCCAATAGCTGTTGTTCCAAATGGAATTTCGAGGGAATGGTTGTGTTCGACGGGGGATGCGGACCGATTCAGGGCGAACTTTGGTATTGCGACGCAAACTCGAATTCTCTTATTCTTGTCTCGTGTGACCCCGATCAAGGGTATCCCTCTGCTCATCGAAAGCATCAAGGGGAATCAGCAGGCGTTTGTGAGTTGGATCCTCTTGATTGCTGGAGTGGATGAGTTTGACCATCAGCGTGAACTTAGAGCCCTCGTTGCCCGGCACGGATTGCAGAAGTCAATTCGGTTCATTGGTCCACTCTACGGGTTCTTGAAGCGTGATGCATTCGCGGCGGCCGATGCGTTCGTTCTTACATCCCACAGCGAAGCGTGGCCAATCGTCGTGCTCGAGGCACTTGGTGCTGGTGTTCCGGTGTTCACCACCAGCGCGACACCGCTTCCTGAGTTAGTCGAGCGCAGGGCGGGATGGATCGTCCAGAGTTCGGTGGAGTCCATAAGTGTCGCCCTCCCGGAGTTGCTGGGGCGGTCCCCGGCGGACCTTCACGAGATGGGGAGTCGGGGTCGCGAGTTGGCCAGTAGCCGGTTTACGTGGGACGCGGTGGCCACTGAGCTTTCTGCCGTGTATCTTTGGCTGCTGGGCCGGGGGCCTCAGCCGGCATGTGTAATAGTGTGACTAAGTAATGACGTGTCTGGTCGGGGCTGTGTGAGTCTGCTTGGGCGATTCGCTGGTCAATTCGGAGGCACAATGATGGCTGGATAAATGTGCTGTCCGAGAGCCCGCACAGCCACCGGGACGACTCTTTTGCGGCGGAATGAAGAGACTTGCTCCTGCTGGAGTGCGATGAAGTAGGAGCCTGTGAACAATGACGCAAATAGTGGAATGCCCTGGTGATGAACGCTGCCCTGCAAAGATCTTGGTGCGGGTTGGGCAACTGCCAGTGTGGGTTTGGGCAAATGCAAAATGGAAGCACATAGGACACCATTCCAAGCAGTCCTCAGGAAGACATTCGTAGACCGGAGAGAGCAGGTGCTCCTACGGGTCGCTGCGTCACCCATCGATGATTCGGTTTGCGAGTTGACGGGCGCGGACATTCTGAACCATGCCCAGGGGCTCGCGGACGAGCAGGGAATTCGGGATCAGCGACGTGCAATAGCACTGCTGCTCCTTCCTCACTCGCGCGAACTGTTTGCGACCCATTTGGGGCTGGTGTCGTGTGGACATTTGCCGGCGATATTGCCTTGGCCGACGAACCGGATAGATCCGGAGAAGTATCAGCGTAACCTGTTACATCAGTTACGGGAGTTGCCTGCGGACTTTCTCATTACGATCCCGCAACTGGCTGCGAATCTGGGACCTGGACTACCCTATCGCGTCATAAGCTGCCCAGTGCAGGGAGGCGACGCCTACGAGCGCACGTTCGCACGGGCTTTCCGGGCGGAGCCTGTGGCTACGCGGGTGCGCCGAGCTGTGAAGCAGCCGGCCGAGGTCGACGGCGAGGCCGTGTTTCTTCAGTTTTCGGGCGGGACGACCGGAACGCAGAAATGCGTAGTAGTTACTGAGGCGATGCTTGTGGAGCAACTGGAACGCCTCCGGGAGACGCTGGATGTGGGGGCAGAAGACAGAGTTGTTTCGTGGCTACCGATGTATCACGACATGGGATTGATTGCCTGTCTGTGGTTTCCGCTATGGTGCGGCGTGCCGAGCTTCCACTTCGCTGCCAGCGACTGGCTGTTGAGGCCCGAGAAGCTGTTCGGATACATCGAGAGATACCGTGCGACCTTCTGCTGGCTGCCGAATTTTGCGTTTGCATACCTTGCGCAACGCCGTGCTTCTATCGAACGCAGGTACGATCTTTCGAGCGTTCGCGGATGGATCAACTGCTCAGAACCTGTGCGACTGCGATCAATGATGGCATTCTTAGAGGCATTTGCAGATTACGGGGTCGCGGGAGATTCATTGCAGGCATCCTACGCGATGGCTGAGAGCGTTTTCGCCGTGACGCAGACCACGCTTGGGCAGATGCTGCCGGTGGTTCGGCGCTCGGCAGTTCGAACGGGTGGACGCCAGTACAAAGAGCTGGCGTTCGATGTGATTGAAGACGTTTATGTGTCGTCTGGGAAACCGCTCCGGGACACGCATGTCCGGGTTGTGAACTCCAGCGGCGCACCAGTCAAGGAGCGCGAGGCTGGGGAAATCGAAATTGCTACACCATCACTGTTTCAGGGGTACTGGGGCAGGGAGGGCTTCCGAACGAGTGCGTTTACGGAAGACGGGTGGTACGCAACAGGCGATTACGGCTTTTTGTCCGACGGGGAGTTGTACGTCGTCGGCCGCATCAAAGACATTGTTATCGTCGGCGGTCAGAACATATTTCCCGAGGACGTTGAGACGCTGGCGAGTACCGTGAACGGAGTTTACGCGGGTCGCGTGGTGGCCTTTGGGGTTGAAGACGAAGAACTTGGGACGCAGAACTTAGCATTAGTGGCGGAGATGCGTGGCGAGTACGACGCGCCGCGTGGAGCGGAGATTGAGAGCGAAATCCGACAACTGATACTGGCGGCGATCGGCGTGGCCCCCCGGCACGTGGCGGTGGTTCCCGAACGATGGATCGTGAAGAGCACGGCTGGCAAGATCTCCAGAAGGGAGACCCGAGAGAGGTTTGTGACTGAAAGGATTCACGGAGTTGCGAGCAGAATCTAATTATGCCTCGGCACTCACGAAGAATGACCCACTTGTGCTCGTTTAGAGTTACCCACTCGAAGAACAGCGTTTAGCGCCGATGAGGGCGTGTGGTCGACATAGGAGGTGATGCCATCAATATCATCCCCGGCGGCGTTCTTG
>JAUYBU010000139.1 GCA_030693045.1 Bryobacterales bacterium
CCAGGTCCACCCATTCGCCCTGCGGCGAGACCTGATACTCGCGGTATTGCCGGATGTTCTTGAAGTCGGCGCCAACGAAAACCTCGGCGACGTCCCAGTTCCAAAGCTTGTTGGTCTCGGCGGTGGTGGACGGATTGTCCTTGAGATTCAGCGCCTGGTATGGACATACGAAAAGGAAGTAGAGGTTGTCCTTGGTCCAGCGCGACCGGATTTCGGTGCGATGGCCCGCGACGGGTTTGCCGAAGTGATCGAGATCGGCGACGGCCGGCGCGACGCCTTTCCACGCCTTCGCGGCCGGGTCGGCGGTCAACGCGAAATCCTCTGTCGAATGGACGCTCCGGATGACGCCGGGGCCGTCGGCCAGCGCCGCGCCGGCGAGAAACAACGCGAGAAGTAGTGTCCTCATGACAATTTCAATATAAGCTGTTTGGTGTGCGCCCGCGAATCCTGCCGGGCGTCTGGGCGGCGATCGCCTGATCGGGGCTCAGTCGAACAGTTCGGCCAGCGGGACCTGGATAAGATCTCCGGCGCGCAGTATCCCGTCCCTGGCCTCGCGCGAGCCGTCGTTGGTGGTGATCCACGCGCGGCGCGTGCGCGGATCGATCATCCACACGTACTCGACGCCCATGGCCAGGTAGTCGTCGATTCGCTCCTGCATTTCGGCAATGCGATCCTCCGGCGAAAGGACCTCGACGCAAAGCAGGGGCGGCGTCTCGACGATCTGCTCGATCGGAGATTCGGCACGGAGCACACTGACATCCGGAATGCGGAACCGGCTCTTTTTTACCTGGACGCGGCATTCGGGCACGGCCCGGATTCTCCAGCGCCGTTCGTTCCGAAGAAAGCACGCCAGAACAAGTCCTTGCAGTCTCGCGTGATCGTACTCACCCACGTTGCGCTCCACCAGGACACCGTCAACATATTCCCGGTCTGGCCGGTAAGCACGGGCCAGGTACTCCGCCACCGGAACCAGCGTCATCGTGCCCATACCCTTTATGATACTCGCACAAAGAAAAAGGGCGTGAGCCGGAAGGCCCACGCCCCGAGAACGTCAAAAAAAAGGGGCCATACCAGGCTGACGCATTTTTAGAAGACCAGCCGCAGGCCGAACCGGACCTGCCGGCCCGTGGTCGCGTTGGTGATGGTCATGAAGTTGCTCAGCGCCGTGGCGTACGGAACGTTGGTCTGGAGCGCCCCCGTATTCGGGTCCAGCCTCATGCTGCCGGCGCCCGAGTTCGGGTTGTTCCACCTCGGCGTGTTCGTGAGGTTGAACGACTCCACGCGGAACTCGGCGTTCACCCGCTCGGTCGGCTTGAAGCTCTTATAAATCGCCGGGTTGAGCTGCCAGTAACCGGGACCACGCAGGATGCCCCTGCCAATGGTGCCGAAACGGAGGATGCCGTCCTTGTTGAACTGCCACAGCGGGTCGCGGAAGGCCATCGGATCCAGGTACGGCTTGCCCGCTCCGCGTTCCTTGTCGATCTTGGTGATCGGCCCCACGATGTCCGCCCCGTTCGTGCCGCAGCCGCGGGCGCAGCGCGTGGTCTGGCTGCTGCCGCTGACCATGTACGGAGTGCCGGTATAAGCGGCGAAGGTGCCGTTGACTTTCCAGCCACCCATGACCGCGTCGGCGACTTTGTTCGTCAGGTTGAACTTCCGCCCCTTGCCGGCCGGCATCTCGTACACCCAGCCCACGGTGAACATGTGCCTGCGGTCGTAACCCGCGGGGCCGTAGTTCCGCTTGAGGATCGGTTCCCAGTCCCACCCCCCCCACGTCGATGCGGTTCCGTCATCGTCGGCGAAGTTGAGCGTCTTACTGAACGTATACGCGGCCTTGATCAGCAGACCCTTGCTGAAGGACTTGTTCAAGCTGGCTTGCAGCCCGTTGTAAGTGCCGTACGCCCAGCCGTCCCACAAGATAACTCCGTTTGTGCGGCCGTACAGCTTGGCGAACGGCAGGCTGGAGAGAATCGTTTGTTGGGTCAGTCCGCTGCCCAGTCCGGCGGTGTTCAGATCCCGCTGGATCAACTGGTGGACGGTCCGGGTGCCGACGTAGGCGATATTGGCCACCGAGTCCCACGGCAACTGCCGCTCAATCGTAAAGTTGAACGACTGGATATAGCCGCGGGTCAGCGGACCGGGCAAGGGTCCGCGCGGGCCCATGTCGAGGTTGAGCGGGAGCGGCAGAGTGCCTTTGCTGATGTCCGGGACCGGAACTTCCGGAATGCCCTTGTTCACCGTGTTGTACCAGCCACTCTGTGGGTCGGGGTTCTCCGCCCCGGCCGTGGCCGTGTCCCACCTGGCCGAGATCGTCGAAGGGAATTGTCCCCGCAACGGGCGCGAGAAGGGCATCGGATCGTAGGTGATCCCGTAGCCGCTGCGGATTACCCACTTTTCGGCGGCGCGCCAGGCGAATCCCACGCGCGGCGCAAACAGCCTCTTGCTGACCGTGATGCCGTTCGACACCCCGTTGATGCCGCCCAGGTAGACGGTGTTCGTCCAGGGATTGTACGACTCGACCCCCCGGTCGCCCCGGTTGATCAGCGGGTAGTATTCGTACCGCAGCCCCAGCGTGAGGGTCAGGTTGCGCGAGACGTGCCAGCGGTCGCCCATATACCAGGCAAGCTGCCACTCGCGGGTTTTCATGAGCAGGTTCTGCACGCTCTTGTTGTAGTTGCCCACCAGCCCCAGCAGCGCCGCGGCATAACTGTTCTGGGCGGTCGTATTGGTCTGGCCCGGAATCGTGGTCGGAGCGTTCGAAAAACTGATGACCCCGCGCGGGTTGGCCGTTTCCGGCTGCCAGTGCGTCATCTCCAGCCGCCGCGGCTCGAAGCCCCAGCGCAGCTCGTGGGCGCCGTGGATCTTGCTGAAATTGGTCCGGAATTCGTAAGTGCGCTCGTGGCGCTCACACGGCACCCAGGTCGAGGACTCACCCCATTGGCTGAACCCGAACCCGGAGATATTCGGCAGTCCGCCGTAGTGCTTGATGTCGTCCTTGTACTTCACGCCGCCGTTGGTCCCGGGGATCCCCCACACATCCAGCCCCACGTTCTTGCCCGGTTGTACGCCGGTGACCTCCTGGTCGAAGCGCGTATACCCGAACACGCCATCCCACAGGAATGTCGGCGAGAAGGTGTAGGTGAAGCCACCCGTCGGAATGTTCACGTGCGTCGCGCCGTAGCCCGCGGTGCCCAGCGGGTCCCCGCCCATCTCGCCGAACGCGTACCGCCCGTCCACCGGCGCGCCCATCCGGCTGTACTTGCCCCACACCGCCAGCCTGGGGGTGGCGCTGTAGTTGACCTTCAGGTCGTACATGTTGCGGTTCAGCGGCATCACGGCGGAAACGAAGTAGTTACCCCCGAGGTTGTTCGGGTCGTTCGGGTTCCTCTGGTTCGGAAGCGGCAGGTTGCGCTGGATCTTGTCGAAGATCGGGTTGATGCGGGCCTTGGGGATGATGTTGTTGGTGAACGGGGTGCGGGTTCTCGCGTTGGTTCCGACCTGGGTCGCCGGATCGTAGACGATCGACAGCGCCGCGCCGCACACCGTGCACCCCTCCCAGTTGCTGAGATCGCCGTCGCGGAAAGGGGCCGGAGCGACCGACTGGTTGAGAGAATAGCCGGTGCGCTCCATCGTGCGCTCGTAGCTGCCGAAGTAGAACAACTTGTTCTTGATCACCGGCCCACCCAGCGTTCCGCCGCCCTGGTTCAGAATCGACAGCGGCTTGACGTAGGCCGAGGTCCGCATGTACTGAGTCGCGGAGTTGAAGTGCTGGTTGTTGTGAAACCAGAAGGCCACGCCGTGGACTTCGTTGGTCCCCGACTTGGTCGCCACCGTAATCGCCGCGCCGCCGGCCATGCCCTGCTCGGCGTCGAACGACCCGGTCGACACGTTCACCGTTTCGATGCTCTCCACCGGCTGCACGTAGTAGGTGTGGTGCGGCAGCCAGATGAAGGTGTTGGCCGCGCCGTCCACCAGCGTGTTGTTGTTGTTCCGCGCGGTGCCGTTGATGTTGGTGGTCAGCGACCGGGCGGGCGTATCGACCACCGCGTTCTGAAAGGCCGACGGCGTCGCCCCCGGCACCAGGTCGATCAGGCTCTGGTAGTTGCGGTAGAAGGGCAGCGGAAGCTGCGTGATGGCCGCGGCGGTGATCTCGTGGCGCACGTCGGACTTGTCGGTCTGGAGCACGGCCGCGGACGCCGCCACCGTCACCTGCTCGCTCACCGCGCCCACCTCCAGCCGGATGTCCGCGCGCGTCACCGTGTTGATCGAGACCTCGATATCGGTCTTGGTCGTGGTGCGGAATCCCTGCGCCGACACCTTCAGATCGTATGTGCCCGCCAGGATGTTCAGCAGCGAAAAACGCCCGGCGTCGTCGGCGGCGGTCTCGCGCGTCATGCCGGTGCCCTTGTTGGTAATGCTTACGCCGGCCTTCGGCACCACCGCTCCGCTCTGGTCCTGAATCGTGCCAACCAACGACCCGTAGAGCACCTGCGCCGAAGCCTGCCGCGCCGCCAGGCAGCCGAACAACACGGCGGCAATCGCGCACATCGCACCGATGCGTGCAATAGAATTCCTACTCGAATTCATCATGTGGGCCCCCATTTTTTGGATACGACGATCTCTCGCCCCTGGGGATTGTTATAGTCTTCTCGCTGCGCGCGTGTCAAGCGGCGTGCTTATTGACTCTGGGGGAGTCCGGTTCGCGCGCCCGCTCCCCGGCGATCGCGGCCCGGTTGCGGGTACCGGGCCGCGGCCGCCGGAAGCCGTCAAGAAAAAGGGGCCATACCAGGCTGACGCATTTTTAGAAGGCCAGGCGCAGGCCGAAGCGGAAGTCGCGGCCCGTGGACGCTCCCGTGATGCACATGAAATTCTGGAGCGGATCGGCGAGCGAGCGGTTCAGCGTGCCGTCCGGATTCAGCCGCATGTTGCCCGATGAGCCGCTCGGGTTACTCCAGATGGGACTGTTGGTGAAGTTGTTGGATTCGGCGCGGAACTCGGCGTTGACCTTCTCCTTGATCTTGAAGCTCTTGTAGATCGCCGGGTTGATACGCCAGTATCCGGGGCCCCGGAGAATGCCCCAGCCGGTGTTGCCGGGCCGGTAGACCGGGGCGGCCGCGTTGAAACTGAAGAGCGGGTCGCGGAAGCTCATCGGGTCGTAGTACGGGTCGCCCGGACCCTTCCCGCCGAGCTTCTTGACCGGCGCAATCTGGTCGGCCGTCTGCGTGCAGCCGATGCACTGGAGCGAGGAACCGGTGCCGCTGACATCGAACGGGGTGCCGGAATAGGCGGCAAAGGTACCGACGAATTTCCAGCCGCCGAGGACGAAGTCGGCGGCCTTGTTGTC
>JAUYBU010000214.1 GCA_030693045.1 Bryobacterales bacterium
GGACCCGCCGCTTCATGGAAAACATGCACGTGCGCAACATGATCCAGGGCTACGCCATGCATTTCTACTCGCGCGGCACGTCGAATGCGACGAAGTTCACGGTGGAGACGATGCGCGAGCAGTTGTCCAGCTTCGCCGATCTGGAGAAAGCCATTCTCGATCAGCGCGCGCTGCTCGACAAGTACGACCAGACGCGCCGGATCGGCCTGCTGATCGACGAATGGGGCGTGTGGGATCTGATTCCGCCGGAGGACGAGAAACGCAACGGGCGCTTGTGGCAGCAGATCACGATGCGCAGCGCGGTGGCCGCGGCGCTGGGCCTGAACGTCTTCCACCGCCAGGCGGACAAGCTGGTGATGGGCAACATCGCGCAAACCGTCAACGTGCTGCACTCGCTTCTGCTGACCGAACGGGAAAAGTGCATCCGCACCTCCACCTATTGGGTCTACGACATGCTGAAGGCGCACCGCGCCAAGACCGCCGTGCGCGTCGAGACCGGTGAATCGTCGCCGCTCGGGTTGTCGGTCTCGGCTTCGCGCCAGGGCGGAGATCTGGTTCTTACGCTGGTCAATCCGAAACACGACGAAACGATGGCGGTGGATTGCGAGTTGGACGGCGCCGGCGCCGCCGCGGCGGCCGCATCGCTGCTGCACCACTCCGATTTCAACGCCTGCAACACCTTCGACAACCCGAACCGGATTGTCCCGAAAGAGCACGCCGTCAAGCGCGACGGATCGCGCCTGCTGGTCGATCTGCCGCCCATGTCGGTGCTGACCGCGACCGTGCGGCTGGCTTGAACGGGCAAGACCGGAGGCTGAAGGCCGGCTGCGGCCTGGATGCCGCCCCACTATAATAGGTATTAGTCTCACCCCAGATGAGTTCCGGTACGGTTCCACTTCAGGCGCGCCCGCACTACACCACTCGCGGCATTTCGCGAGGAGGCCTGCTTGTGTTGGTCCTGCTTTCGCTGGGGCACTTTTTCGTCGATCTGTATTCCAGCGCGCTGGCCGTGCTGCAACCTTTATTGCTCGCCAAGTTGAACCTGTCGCTGACCCAGGCGGGAGTGCTGGGGGGCGTGATGATCTGCTCCTCCTCGGTGATGCAGCCGGCCTACGGGTATCTGTCGGACCGGTTCCGGAGCCGCCTGTTCTCGGCGCTGGCGCCGGCGGTGGCGGGCGTATTCATCTCCGCGCTGGGCATGGCGCCCTCCTACGGATGGCTGCTCGCAATGGTGGCCCTGGGCGGGGCGGGCGTCGCCTCCTTCCATCCCCAGGCGTCGTCGCGCGTGGGATTGAGCACGACCGCCAATCGCGGCCGCTGGATGGCGGTCTTCATCAGTTCCGGGGCGCTCGGCATGTCGTTCGGACCGACCTACTTCACGACGCTCGCAAACAAGCTGGGACTGGAGCGCGCCGTGTGGGGCGCGCTGCCCGGCATCGCGGTAACGCTGCTGCTGCTGTTCGTTCTGCCTCCACCCGCCGCGCGCACCGCCGCCGGACGTCACCGTTTCGAGTGGCGCCCGTTGCGCGCTGTCGCTCGGCCGCTGACGATTCTCTACTTCGCCGTTTTCTTCCGCTCCATCGTCCAGATCGCATTCACCCAATTCATTCCGTTGTATCTGACCCGCGAGCGCGGCTACTCCCTTTCGGCCGCCAGCGCCACATTAACCCTCTACCTGCTGTCGGGCGCTCTGGGCGGCTTCATCGGGGGCCACTTCGCGGATCGTTTCGGCGGCCGCCTGGTAATCCTGATTTCGCTGATCGGCTCGGCGCCGTTCCTGGCTCTGTTCCTGGCCACCAGCGGCGCAGTGTCGGCGGTGTGTCTGGCGCTGGGCGGGCTGATTCTTCTGTTCACCATTCCGGTGAACGTGGTGATGGCGCAGGAATTGGCGCCCTCGCAGTCGGGCACCATCTCGGCGCTGATGATGGGCTTTGCCTGGGGCGTGGCGGGCATGATTTTCATACCGCTCACGGGCTGGATCGCCGACCACACGTCGTTGCACCTGGCGCTGTCGCTGCTGGTCGCCTTCCCGGTTCTGGGCTTTTTGGTGACCTTGAAATTGCCGAAGGACCTGTCGCATGCCTAAGGCCGTGTGCCTGCTCAGCGGCGGTCTGGATTCGGCCACCTGTCTGGCCCTGGCGCGCCGCGACGGCTTCCAGTGCTACGCGTTGTCGTTCGATTACGGTCAGCGTCACAGGATCGAACTCGAGGCCGCGGCGCGAGTGGCCGGCGCGCTCGGCGCGGCCGAGCACCGGATCGTCCGCATCGATTTGCGGCTGTTCGGCGGCTCGGCTCTGACCGATGACATCGCCGTGCCGAAAGGCCGCGATCCGGCCCAACCGGGGCTGGGAATTCCCATAACCTACGTTCCCGCGCGCAACACCATTTTTCTGGCTTTCGCCATGGCCTGGGCCGAAACGCTGGAGGCTTGCGATGTGTTCATCGGGGTCAACGCGGTCGACTACTCGGGCTATCCGGATTGCCGCCCGGCCTACATCGCGGCCTTCCAGCGCATGGCCAACCTGGCGACGCGGGCGGGCGTGGAAGGCCGCACGCGCCTGCGCATTCGCACACCGCTGCTGCGCCTGTCGAAGGCCGAAATCGTGCGCCTGGCGGCGAGCCTGGGCGTCGACTTCCGGCTGACCCACAGTTGCTACGATCCGGACCCCGCCGGACGGCCCTGCGGCGAGTGCGATTCCTGCTTTCTGCGCCGAAAGGGGTTTGAGGAGGCCGGCATCCGGGATCCGTTGGAGTATACTGCGTCCAGGGGCTAACGCACATGAGAATATCGGAGATTTTCTACTCGTTGCAGGGCGAGGGGATGCTCGCGGGAACGCCGTCGATCTTCGTTCGCACGGCCGGATGCAACTTGCGCTGCACGTGGTGCGATACGCCCTATGCATCGTGGAACCCGGAGGGCGAAGAGAGGCCTTTGGGCCCGCTTCTGGCCGACGTGCGCCGCCATTGGGGTGTGCGCCACGTCGTGGTGACCGGCGGCGAGCCGATGATCTACGACGACATCACGCTGTTCACCGAGCGCCTCAAACAGGACGAGTTTCACATCACCATCGAGACCGCGGGCACGGTTTTCAAGCCGGTCACCTGCGACTTGATGAGCATCAGCCCGAAGCTCGCCAACTCGACTCCCTGGCGTCGCGAGGGCGGCCGCTGGGCCCGCCAGCACGAGGATCTGCGCTACCAGCCGGAAATCCTGAAGCAGCTCATCGCCGCTCACGACTACCAGCTCAAGTTCGTCATGGTCAAGCCGGAGGATATCGAGGAGGCGCTCAGGATCGTGCAGGAGATTGGCGCGGACCGCGACCGGGTGCTGCTGATGGCCGAAGCCGCCACGCCGGAGATGCTCACCGAGCGCAATTATTGGCTGGCCGAACTGTGCAAACAGCACGTCTTCCGGCTCAGCCCGCGTCTGCACATCGATCTGTGGGGCGGCGAGCGCGGCCGATAGCGGTTGTGCATTCCCAAATCACCGGGTAACTGGGGAATGAGTACTCCGTCCCCGGATTTCTGATAGTAGTATCGCTATGCGATTGTTCTTCGCTTTCCTTTTCTGTGCCGCTTTGCTGGCGCAGGTGGATACGGGCGCCGTGTCGGGAATCGTGACCGACAAGACCGGCGGCGTGATCCCCGGCGCTGCGCCCGGGCCAGTACGAAGTGTCGGTCGCGCACGAGGGCTTCCGTCCGCAGAAGAGCAAGCCGTTCGAGCTGCGCGTGCAGGACCGCGTCGAAGTCAACTTCCAACTCGAGGTGGGCGCGGCCACCACCGAGATCTCGGTTTCGGCGGCCGCGCCGTTGCTGGAATCGGAAACGTCGTCGCTGGGCCACGTGGTGGAGGAGCGCACGGTGAACGATTTGCCGCTGAACGGGCGCAACTTCATCCAACTGGCCACGCTGGGTGCCGGCACCCTGCCCTCGACCCGCACCGCCGAGCGCGACAATTTCATCTCCAACGGGGCGCGCGCCGTGCAGAACAGCTACCTGCTCGACGGCGTGGACAACAAGAACCGGATCATGGGCTTCGACAAGAGTTCGGCGCAGATTGTGCAGCCGATCATCGATGCCATTCAGGAGTTCAAGGTCCAGACATCCACTTTTTCGGCCGAATTCGGGCAGGCCGCCGGAGGGGTGGTGAACGTCACGATGAAAGCCGGGACCAACAACCTGCACGGAAACCTGTTCGAGTTCCTGCGCAATTCGCGCATGGACGCCACGCCGTATTTTCAGCCGGCGGGCGACAAGAAGCCCGGGTTCATCCAAAACCAGTTCGGCGCCACCCTGGGCGGTCCGGTCATCCGGAACCGCACGTTCTTTTTCGGCAGTTGGCAGAGTTCGCGCGAAGTCAACGCGGCGCCGCAGGTCGGCTCCGTGCCTACGGCGGCGATGCGGCAGGGCGTGTTTTCCAAGGCCCTGAGGGACCCTCTCACCAAAGCGAACTTCCCCAACAACACCATCCCGCTAAACCGCTGGGACCCGGTGGCGGCCAAGCTGGCGCCACTGTATCCGCTGCCGAATCTGCCGGGCGAGGTGCGGAACTTTTTCTACAACCCCAAGGAACGGGTGAGCGGCGACGCCTTCAACCTGCGCATGGATCACCGGCTGACCTCGAGAGGTTACCTGTTCGGCCGCTTCTCCCAAAACTCGGGCGAGAACCGGCTGCCCACCGTTCTGCCCGAGCCCGCCAACCAGCAAGGGTACACCAAGCCGACGGGCCGCTCGTGGATGCTCAGCGAAACGCACACGCTCTCCCCCACCACGGTGAACGAACTGCGCTTCGGCTTCATCTACACGCACATCCAGCAGGACGTGCTGAGCGAGCGCCTATTCGACCAGTACGGCATCAAAGGCGCGCTCAACGAGCCGAAGATCAAGGGCCTGCCCCTGTTCAACATCAACGGCCTGAGCGGACTAGGCACGCAAGCCCCGGGCAATGCGCCCATCCAGGCCACCGGCAGCGGCAACTTCCCCAGCGAAAAGTCGGGGAAGATCCTCCAACTGCTGGATAACCTTTCGTGGGTTCGCAGCCGCCACACGGTCAAATTCGGGGCCGACCTGAGCCGCATCGCGATGGGTGTCTACGCCACCAACAGCGCCCGCCCACCCATCGCCTTCAACGGCACGTACACCGGAATCGGACTGGGCGATTTTCTGCTGGGCTACGTGCAGAACACCAACACCTCGCAGCAGCAGCTCAACACCATCCGGCAGGACGTCTACCACGGCTACGCGCAGGACGACTGGAAAGCCACTTCCCGGCTGACTCTCAACTTCGGCTTGCGCTACGAAGTCACCACCCCGTTCACCGAAGCCAGCGACAGGCAATCGAATTTCGTGCTCGACCAGGGCCCCTGCTACCTGCAGATCATCACGGTGGCCGACCGCGGCAAGTGCGGCATCCCCCGCGCGCTGGTGCGCACCGATCTCAACAATCTCGCGCCGCGCATCGGGCTGGCCTACCAGGCCGGCGACAAGACCGTGGTCCGCAGCGGGTTCGGCGTGTTCTACGGGCGCGACGAAGACATCGGCATCACCCGCCGGCTGCCCAATAATCCGCCTTTCGTGACCAGCGCGACCTTCACCGGCGACCAGACCAATCCGGCCTACCTGCTGCAAAACGGCATCCCCATCAGTTGGATGACCGTGGGGGGCGGCTTTACCGACGTCAACACCTTCCCCTTCGACATGCGCACCCCTTACGTCGTCCAGTGGAACCTGAACCTGCAGCGCGAACTCCACGGGGGCCTGGTGGCGCAGGCGGGCTACACCGGGTCGGAAGCCCACAAACTGCCCGCGGTGGTGAACGTCAACCAGGCATATCCAGGCACCGGCAACGTGAATGCGCGCCGCCCGTACCAGGGCTTTTCCAACATCCAGGCCTACAGCCCGGTGGTGAATTCCAACTACCACGCGCTGCTGGGGAAGTTGGAACGGCGATTCAGCCGGGGCCTGAGCATGCTGGCGTCTTACACCTACGGCCACTCGATCGACGACGGCAGGAGCGGCAACGACCAGAGCGATCCCAATCCCCAGGACGCGCGCAACCTGGCCGCGCAGCGCGGTTCCTCCAACTTCGACGTGCGGCACCGCTTCGTGCTGAGCGGGGTCTATCAATTGACGTTCGGCAAATCCCCGGGGGCGGTGAACGCCCTGCTGCGCGACTGGCAGATCTCCGGCATCTACTCCCGGCAGACCGGACAGCCGTTCACCGTCACGCTCAACGTGGACCCGACGGCGACCGGCACCGCGGCGCGTCCCAACCGGTTGCGGGACGGCGCCCTGCCCTCGGACCAGTGCAACGTCAACCGCTGGTTCGATACCACGGCCTTTGTGGCGCCGTCCTGCCCCTGCTTCGGCAACTCCGGCCGCGGAATCCTGGCCAGTCCCGGATTCGTGAACGTGGATGTGAGCGCGGTGCGCGAGTTTCACTTTAGCGAACGGATCCGGCTGCAGTTCCGCTGGGAGGCCTTTAACCTGTTCAACCACCCCAACCTGGGCTTGCCGGCGTCGGCCATCGGCGCCCCCAGCGTGGGAATCATCGGCTCGGTGGTGAACAACGAGCGCCAGATCCAACTGGCGATGAAGCTGTATTTCTGAAATCCGGGGACGGTCTTGGCGAAGCCCAGGTCCTCGAACGGCATGTGCCGCAGTTGGCCCAGCGCCGCGTCGGGGATTTCCACGAACTGAGGCCGGCCACTACTGCGTGTGAAGCTGCAGTTGTGCAGCGTACCCTTGCTCTTCCCGTCCCACAACATGAAGCCGCATCCGGCTTCGCCGGCCATGGCGATGTCCTTCTGAACAAAGTTTCTCCTGGTCGCGTGTGCCTCGATTTTGCGAACCGGCCAGTCGCCAATATTGTTCCGGCAATGATCCATGCAAAACACGGTAACGTCTCGATAGCCTCGTTCAGCCAGGTGCTGCTGAATAGCCCTGTCGGCGCCGTTCGCATCACCGATCAGTATTGGGCAGCGCTTCCGTATCAGGTCGTCGAGGCGCTCCCGAACCGCGGAGTTCAGCCTGGAGACCGCCCTGGAACCACCAATGAACACGCTCGTCACAGTTTGCTCCGAGTCCGAGTCAAAGCGAGAAGGAAGACGGCAGCCGCGCCGCTTCGAATCCACCTCGGAGAGCGACGCCCGGGCGCTCCCCGATCGCCCCGGAATCACCGGCGCATCAGCCCCGCGCCGCGACGGCCAGCGCCTCAGCCACGCGCCCGTTCCCGGCGCGCCGACTGCAACCGCTTGTTGGACGGACTTTCGTTCGCCCCTCTTCGCTTCGGCTTTCGAGAGTCCTGCCATTTCTTTAGCGACTGGGGGTTCTCGCCCGATCGCCGTCCGGCCAACAGACCGGAAACGGTCAGATCCTCGTCAAGGTCCGGCCAATGGATGTAGGAACCATCCCCAAAGATCTCGAAGTGGCTGCGTTCCCGGAGCGTCCCGAGCCACAGACGGGGATACCAAATCAGCGGCACCGTGATCGTGCGGCCATCCACCAGGTCAACGGTAAGTCCGTCGCCGGACACCTTGACGGCTCGAGCGCGAGCTTCCTGTACTTCAACGACCAAAGAATTCATACCAACTCTTGAGCAGCACCGCCCGATTCACCTGAACGAGCCTGGCGATCTCGCTCAACTCCACCCGGCTGAAACCCCCGGCACGCTCCAGTGCGACCGGTTCCAACCAGAGCTTTGCCACCATGTTCTCGCGCCTCACATGGACGTGGGGAGGCTCGCCACGATCCAGAGACACGAAAAAGAACCGATAGGAACGTACTTTGAGGATCGTCGGCACGCTCTCGCAACTCTACCCCGCCCGTTTTGAGATTAGCATGAAGCCGCCTCGCCGTGCCCTTCCACCCAACTCTTTTGGTCGACCAAGCAAATTCCGTACTGGTCAGCCCCTGCAGGACTGCCCCGTTGGCTCTCGGAAGATGAGCTGTGCTGCGATCGTCGAACATGCGGGCCAGTTCCTCGCTCGCCGTTATTCACCAGCCAGTTTGTGAGACCGGCGCCAGGTTGCGCGCTCTTCAGCCTCTTATCTGCGTCTGACTGAGGGAAGACGGAAGTTCTTCCAAAGACCACGCGACAGCGCAGGCTCCGGGAGCTAACAAATCGGCAGGCAAATCAATGGAAGGAAAAGGTTTGACTCCCCGGGCAGGACGTGAACCTGCAACCCTTCCCTTCACAGCCGGTTGATCAGGCTGGCCGCGTAGCCGGCGCCGAAGCCGTTGTCGATGTTCACCACCGTCACGTTGCTGGCGCAACTGTTGAGCATGCCCAGCAGCGCCGCCAGGCCGTGGAAACTGGCCCCGTAGCCTACGCTGGTCGGCACGGCGATGACCGGCGCCGACACCAGGCCGCCCACCACGCTGGGCAGCGCGCCTTCCATCCCCGCGCACACCACCACCACGCGCGCCTCTAGCAAACGCCCGCGGTTGTTCATCAGGCGGTGGATGCCGGCCACGCCCACGTCGAAGATCGCATCCACCTCGTTGCCCATCGCTTCGGCGGTGACCTGCGCCTCTTCGGCGACGAAGATGTCGCTGGTGCCGGCGCAGACCACGGCGATCTTGCCCTTACCGTGGATGGTGCGGTCCCTCCACACGCGGATGGCGCCCGACAGCGGAAAATATTCGGCGTCGGCGCAATGCGCCTTCACCAGGTCCGCCGTGCGCTGGTCGGCGCGGGTGGCGAGCATGTTCCGGGACTGCTCCAGAAGCCGCGCGGCGATCTGGGCCACCTGCTCGGGCGTCTTGCCCTGGGCCAGGATCACCTCCGGCATGCCCGACGCCACTGCGCCACTCCCATCTTGACTTCCTCTTACGCCGTCTTTACACTGTAAACTTGGAGTTCGACTGGGACGCGGCCAATATCGAGCATATCGCCAGGCACCGTGCGACGCCCGCCGAAGTCCAGCAGGTGTTCGCGAACGAGCCGATGATCGTCGGCGCCCAGAAACATCCGGAGGAAGAGCGCTTCCTGTGTTTCGGGCGGACTAACACGGGTCGCTTCCTCACCCTCATCTACACCGAGCGACAGGGCAAGATCCGGGTGGTGACGTGCTATCGGATGACGCGGGCCCAGCAGCGAATGTACCTGACAGGGAGGTGGTGATGGCCGGGAAGAAGATCACGATTCCGAAGTTCCGCAGTGAAAAGGAAGAGGCGGAGTGGTGGGACGCTCACCCAGAGGCAGCGACCCGGCTACTGAAGCAGGCACTCAGGCAGGGCGCCGTTCAGCGGCGCCTTGGAGAAACGCGCATCGTGACGATGCGCGTCCCGGTTCGCGATCTGGAAGCCGCCCGGGAGTTGGCCGAGCGGAAGGGCCTGCCGTACCAGACGTATATGAAGATGCTCTTGCACCAAGCTCTTGAGAAGGAACGCATGGCTGGGTAGCGCGATCCATCTTTCGCCCGCCCGGCTGCGGACGCGCACTTCGGCGGCCGGCCGCGCTCGGCGTGCGGCAGACCTTGCGGACCAACGCGGCCACGTCTTTGCCCCGGCAGCGGCGGCCGTGGATCAGCGGTGGGCCGGCCGTGGCTGGCGTCGCTCTGATCTGCGCGAGAGAAGGTTGCGATAGGAAGAGTTTGGCTCCCCGGGCAGGACGTGAACCTGCAACCCTTCCCTTCACAGCCGGTTGATCAGGCTGGCCACGTAGCCGGCGCCGAAGCCGTTGTCGATGTTCACCACCGTCACGTTGCTGGCGCAACTGTTGAGCATGCCCAGCAGCGCCGCCAGGCCGTGGAAGCTGGCCCCGTAGCCCACGCTGGTCGGCACGGCGATGACCGGCGCCGAAACCAGACCGCCCACCACGCTGGGCAGCGCGCCTTCCATCCCCGCGCAGACCACCACCACGCGCGCCTCCAGCAGGCGGCCGCGGTTGTTCATCAGGCGGTGGATGCCGGCCACGCCCACGTCGAAGATCGGGTCCACCTGGTTGCCCATCGCTTCGGCGGTGACCTGCGCCTCTTCGGCGACGAAGATGTCGCTGGTGCCGGCGCACACCACCGCGATCTTGCCCTTGCCGTGGAGGGTGCGGTCCCTCCACACCCGGATGGCGCCCGACAGCGGGAAGTACTCGGCGTCGGCGCAATGCGCCTTCACCAGCTCCGCCGTGCGCTGGTCGGCGCGCGTGGCCAGCACGTTTCTGGACTGCTCCAGAAGCCGCGCGGCGATCTGGGCCACCTGCTCGGGCGTCTTACCCTGTGCCAGGATCACCTCCGGCATGCCGCAGCGCAGCGCGCGGTGGTGGTCGATCTTGGCGAAACCCAGGTCCTCGAACGGCATGTGCCGCAGTTGGCCCAGCGCCGCGTCGGGGATTTCCACGAACGGAGGCCGGCTACTACTGAGTGTGAAGCTCCAACTGACTCTGGCTTCGGTTCGGCAGAGTTGCAAGGCTGCTCCGGATGCGTGCGATCTCACGCCGGTCACACCGTGCAAGGAGCGTCTGGAGGTCCTGATCGTTGGAGAGCTTGTGTATCCTTTTGTCCAGGGCGAAATACACCAGGACCTTCTTCCCCGCCCCGACCAGATTCATCATGTTGTGCAGCGTACCCTTGCTCTTCCCGTCCCACAACATGAAGCCGCATCCGGCTTCGCCGGCCATGGCGATGTCCTTCTGAACGAAGTAGGAAAAGTCTCTTCTGGTCGTGTGAGCGTTGATTTTGCGGACCGGCCAGTCGCCAACATTGTTCCGGCAACGATCCATGCAGAACACAGTCACGTCTCGATAACCTCGTTCAGCCAGGTGCTGCTGAACAGCCCTGTCAGCGCCGTTCGCATCTCCGATCAGTATTTGGCAGCGCTTCTGTATCAGGTCATCGAGGCGCTCCCGAATCGCGGAGTTCAGCCTGGAGACCGCCCTGGAACCACCGATGAACACGCTCGTCACAGTTTGCTCCGAGTCCGAGTCAGAGCCAGGAAAAAAACGGCAGCCGCGCCGCCCTCATCCATGAGCGCCTGGGTAACGGCTGCCGCCGTGGCGCCTGACCGGTACAGGTCATCGAACAACAGCAATCGCGTTCCCTCGGTCAGCCTGCGCTCAGCTGCGAAAGCGTTCTTCAGTATCGCCGCCCTCTTGCCAAACTCGAATACGTCCTTCAGTTCCCCGGTGTTCTTCACCTTCTTGACACACCCATCGCGGAAGGCGATGCCCGTGCGTTCGCTGATCGCCTGGGCGAGTTCCGCCACCGGCTGGCTTTTTCTCCCAGTGTTGGAGGGTGGCACAGGCACAAGACCATCAACTTTGATTTTCCAATTCCGCAGGAATCCGGCAACGGTATCGACGATTTCCGGTATCCCGGCGCGGTTGCCGCGATATTTGAGCTGGTACACCAACTCGCCGAGCGGTGAGCGCGTCGTGTCGAACTCCGGATGCCCGAACGCGTTGTAGCCGAGAAACGTCGCGCTCGTCGTCTGAACGTCCAGCGCGTAGCCCTCTCTCCACGGGCCCCGCAGCTTCCTGGGATTGATCTTCACGGCCACGGTCTCTTTCCAGTCTACACAACCCAAGCCTAGCCAATGCAACACGTTCGACCAAACGACTTGCTAGACCGTTGGAACTCCTTCTCCGGGCCCAGTTCCCTCCGACGCTGTGCTTTCCAGAGCGGACTCCCTGTGCGCTCCCAAGCCGACCTTCTGAATTATCCTCTCCGCGGCATTGAGGTATCCTTCCCCATCCCGAACGGTTGGCTCGTACCCGTTCCTTATACGCCCCCGAAGCATCACCACAAAGAAAAGGTCACTGTCAAGTCTAGCGTCTGCCAAACCCCGCTTCCGAGCAGCCGCAACTATGCTCCGCTTAAAGAAGACTTGCCCTTTCGCGTTCCTGATACCACCGACGGCTGTGCCAACGACCTCCGCAACCTGTCTGAGCACTTGATACACTGCCTCGATTCTGGAAGTGATTGTTCCAGCGCTCTTCGCGCTCGTCAGCAAGGCTGTGATCTCAACTGGTACGTCAGAGAGTTCTGCCGCTACAGGAGTCGCTGCTTCACCGTGGATCGTCACATCCAGCCAACGCTTTTGTCCGTACCGGCTTCGCACGAACTCTGAAATGAGATTCTTGCTGAGATGCACCCCTTCATAGAAGCGGCCGCCCTCTAGCTCAGGCGAGTCAGATGCACTGCTGAGTGCGTCTCGTATGCGTAGGACCTCTTCTGGTCCTGGAGGACAGCCGGCAATCGCAGCGATCTCATCCGGTCGGTACGAATGTTTCCCAAGCTTAGAGCAGGCATAAACGTACGCTACGAAGTGGACCAGCGCGATTGGTGGTGTGTTCGTGAACGTCCGCCTGTGCTGAATCACTGCTTCGATTGCCTGCGTGATTTCGAGGCTGGCCAGATACACCCCAAGGTCCCATTTCTTATTGAAGACCTGCCTGTAGACCTTGTCGTCCCGAAGGGAGCTTGATCGCTGGCGCGGAGAAGCCGCTGGGTCACCCAGTGCTACCGCGCGAACTGCAGCGGCAAGATAAGGCATTGACACTATGCGGTCGGCTGGCCTTCCTTGGTTCTTGTAGAAATTCTTTCTGCGGTCGTAGTACCACCCATGGTCCAAGAAAAAGTGCTCGATGTCCTGCTGGATCTTGTCCAGTCCCCTGAGCGATGAGAGATCAACGGTGTTCTGGTAATTCGTCGCCTTGACGATCCTCGCACGAGCTGTCTCATCCGTCGTAAGAAGAATCTTTATCAGAATCGCTCGATCGTCTGAGTTCTGCCCTCTCAGTGAAAAGTGCTGATAAATTGTCTCCGTTGTCTGCAAGCCATTTACAATCTGGACGTTCTCGATGGTGAGTTCCTTTCCAATTACCGTCGCATGAGTCGCCAGAATCGTCACACCGTTGTTCAACCACCAGAAATCCTCTTCTTCTGCTACCGTGTTTCGCTCAAGGGTGCCTTGAATATCTCGATTGATTTGGACCTTTCCAAGATAATCTCGCACGTTTGAATCGAAAAGATAGCGACGAAGCTTTCCTTGTTCATCGGTCACGAACTCGAAGTAGCTTCGGAGGGGAACAAGCACCACGTAGTTTCGGCCCTCCCGCGAGATGTAGCTCTCGATAAAACGCAATCGAAGGGAGTACGTGCGCTGCCGCCGCGCCATTTCAAGAAGCTCAGTGGCCCCAAGAAAGCGGACTTCGCTTGCTACTTCGCCAAACAGGCTCCGGATCGTTTCCTCCAGTTGCCCGGCACGGCTCGTGAGGTTGCCCGCGAGTGTTGACGTGTCGCCCCGGCAGCAGTAGTAAATTGAGACTACCAGTCTGGGACGTCGATCTGCGAGCGAGATGAACACCGAACGGAACAACTCGCGCTGAACTAATACCTCCTGCCGAAAGGGATAGCGAAGTTCGCTCTCTTCCCTTGTTAGGTCGAAGAGCTCCTGTATCGAACTGCAAAGAGCGTTCAGAGGTTGCTGATTGAATGAATCCGAGCGATTGACTGTGAATAGCGCAACTCTGATTTCCGGACTTCGGCGTGAGGCTGATTCCGGTGGAGTATCCGATGTGAGATTGCCGTCCACGAAAAGGAAAAACCCATCGACTCCGCCGTCGTCCGTCCCGTCGGTCCATCCCGACTCAAGTTCCTCGTAAGACAACTCGCAGTCTTTGAGAACGTTGTCGAAGCAGAACAGTTCGAAGATTTCGGACTCTGATCGGTTGTCACCCAGCGAGGACGATGCTTTCTTGACAAGACTGTCAACGAAAACCACGTCGTTTCGAGCCACAACAGCCTCCTTGTTTGGCTATTCGCTACCGTGAGCCTCCGTTGCGATGCTCGGAAAGGAGATAAGCATATGTTACCTGAGAGCCAGTTGTCTGTCTACCTGCCGAGCTCGACCATGGCGTCCGAGGCCCATGAATGAGCAGTCTTCTTGCAGGCTACCACAACGACGGTGCCCGCCTTGCGGTTGAGGCGCCGTCTGGTGGGACTATCGACGCGGCGGTCTTTGCGTCTGTTCACAATACCCAAGGAACGCGGGAGATGTCCCACTCAGCGTCGGCGATTGCGCACGGGGCGTTAACAAACGCAGGCAGACGGCAACCTGAGACGCATAGAACGGGCCGCGAGAGGGTGTGGAACCAAAGCAAAGGTGGCGGGCCAACCGTGGCGGGATCGAAACGGAAAGACACACAGAGACGGAAGTTCTTCGAAGTATTGTGCCAGCGCGCAGCGGCGGGGGCGTCAACCAACGGGCAGAAGAATCGGTTGAGAGAAAGGATTTGCCTCCCCAGGTGGCGCTGGAACCTGCAACCCTTC